>JBBDQP010000051.1:0-1027 GCA_040905965.1 Acidimicrobiia bacterium | reverse complement strand
CGCCACGGCGATCAGCCAACCCCGGTGCAGGAGCGGCGTGTCAGCCATCATCCGAGCGAGCGCCGGGCTCAGACCTGTTCTCATCAGCAGTCGCTCGACCAGTCCCGGCTCGGGAAGATGGATCACAGCGCGGATCTGCAGCCATGACTTGGCGGCCGCGTCGGCGGGCACGCTGAAACGGTCCCGGCACTCTGTGCACGAGGCGAGGTGAGCGTCGACAAGTAGGGAGGTGTGCGGGTCGAGGGCACCTTCCTGATATCCGCCCAGAGTCTCGGATGTGGGGTGGGGGGTCATGCGAGCGCCTCAGCCAACAGTTGGCGAGCACGGTGAAGCCGGCTGCGGACCGTGCCTTCGGGAATCCCGAGTAGGACGGCAGCTTCTGGTCCGGTGAGCCCGTCGATCACGGTCGCAACGACGACCCCAATCAACTCTTCGGGGAGTTGCGCCAGCGCAGTTCCGATATCTGAGTGACGCAAGTCCAGGTCCAGCATCATGTCCTCCGCAGACGGTTCAGGCTGGACGTCGACCATGGGCTGGTGCTTCGTCGCTCGACGGAGGTCGATGAGCTTGCGTATGGCGATCCCCCACATCCAGGCGCCAACGTCGCCCCGACCTTCGTATCGGCGGGCGGACCGCCACACCGCCACGAACGTGTCCTGGATGGCCTGGTCGACGAGATCATGATCAGCACAGCGTCGGAAGAGCCGTGCCCGTAGCCATGGCAGGTGGCGCTCATGCAGCAGACGCAGTCCCGTGTCGTCACCTGCGACGATCGCTTCGAGACACTGCCGGTCATCCATGGACGCATTCTCACTGGACGTCACCATTCTCGGTGGGCAAGACGACTCGTCCTCTCTCGGGTCACGGAGAGCCCTGCCGCGAGCAGAAGCACGGCGACCACATGCCCCGCGATCCGACGATCAGGAAACAACGGCCAGGCAAGCAGCGACCCGCTGCGGTTGAGACCCTCGAGCGCATACGCACCCATTCCGTATCCCACTGGGACCGTCCATGCCCAGACGCCGCC
>JBBDQP010000050.1:0-34538 GCA_040905965.1 Acidimicrobiia bacterium | reverse complement strand
CGCTCGATGTCGTCACGGTCACACACCGGACACAGTTGCACCATCTGGATGCCCACCACTGAGAGTTGAGTCCCGCGACTCCGCTCCAAGATCGCCTTGGGAACAGTGACCAGGTCCTCGCCTTCACACGTCGGGCATTTCGGCGTCAACGATCGAGACCAGGACTGTCCGCAGGCACCGCAGGTGATAGTGATCTCGGCTTCGGATCGCTCACCGGCCAGGTCCTCGTCCTCACCACACAGCGGACAGGCGATGTCGAGTGCCATGACTCAGGCGTCAGGCCAGCAGCTTGGGCAGGGTCTCTGACCGTCGCGTTCGGCCAGCACACGCATCCCTGTCACGCCGCGCATGCGTTTGGGTTGGCAGGCGGGACGCGACTCGTCGGTTTCCAGAGGTCGGTGGTAGTGGGGCTCGCCCATGTAGATGAGGACGAGGCGTTCTTGAGGGGTCGGCATCACTCAGATCCTCGCGCCCTCATGGGGCAGAGTCGAACTCATTCTGGCCATCAGCACCTTTCCGCGGGCTGGATCGGACGTGGGGGTCCGATCGAACCCTGGGTACGAATGGACTTTTCGGTGGTGGGTTTGCGTTCGGTCGTCGCTGGTCGGATCATGGGACCCCGCATCCGTGTTCGACAAGGTGAAACAGATGAGCGACTGGACCCCGCAGAGTTGGCGTGACAAGCCTGCTCTCCAACAGCCCGACTGGCCCGATACCGAAGGTCTGTCGATGACGCTCAAGACGCTGTCTTCGATGCCGCCGCTCGTGTTCGCGGGAGAGGCGCGCGATCTCCAGTCTGCCCTCGGCGACGTGGCCGCGGGAAAGGCGTTCCTGCTTCAGGCCGGTGACTGCGCCGAGTCATTCGATTCGATGGGCGCGGACGACATCCGGGAGAAACTGCGGCTGATCCTCCAGATGGCCGTCGTCCTGACCTATGCAGGTGGGATTCCCACCGTCAAAGTCGGGCGGATCGCCGGACAGTTCGCCAAGCCGCGCAGCTCGGACACCGAGACCCAGGGAGACGTTGCTCTCCCGTCGTTCCGCGGGCACATCGTCAACGACATCGGCTTCGACCCCGAATCCCGGGTCGCCCGTCACGAACGACTGCTGGAGGCGTACAACCGGTCGGCATCGACGCTCAACCTGCTCCGGGCCTTCACCAAGGGCGGTTTTGCTGATCTCAGCCGGGTACACGCCTGGACCCAGGAGTTCGTGGCCGATTCTCCGGCGGGCCGAAAGTACGCAGAACTCGCAGACGGCATCGATGCCGCCCTGCGGTTCATGCGGGCGTGCGGACTCGATACGAAGGACGACGCCCGACTCCACGAGACCGACTTTTACACCAGCCACGAGGCGCTGCTTCTCGGCTACGAGGAGGCGCTCACCCGCAAGGACTCCCTGACCGGCGACTGGTACGACTGTTCTGCCCACATGGTCTGGATCGGAGAGCGCACCCGCCAACTCGGCGGCGCCCACGTCGAATTCTTCAAGGGGATCAAGAACCCGGTCGGATGCAAGATCGGGCCCGCCGCCACCGCTGATGACGTCCTCGCGATCTGCGAAGCCCTCAACCCGGACCGGATTCCCGGACGGTTGACGCTCATCACCCGGATGGGAGCAGAACACGTCGCCGAAGCGTTGCCGCCGATCCTCGAGGCCGTGCGGGATTCCGGCCACCCAGTGGTGTGGGCGTGCGACCCGATGCACGGAAACACTTTCACTTCGGTGAGCGGGCGCAAGACTCGTCATCTCGAAGACGTGATGGCCGAGATCGACGGATTCTTCCGTGTGCACCGCGCCGCCGGCACCTGGCCCGGGGGGATCCATCTGGAACTCACGGGGGACGACGTCACCGAATGCCTCGGCGGCGCCCATGAGGTGGGCGACAGCGACCTGGACTACCGATACGAGACGATGTGTGATCCTCGACTCAACGGCCGCCAGTCCCTCGACCTGGCGTTCCGGGTCGCAGAGCTCCTCAGCACCAACCGGCAAGAATCTGCCAGTTAGCGCTCTCATTCGTCCATAGGCGGCAGAAAAGTACCGGTTATGGACTCGTTCTCCGAATGCTCCGCGAAGAAGCGGGTGAGCGACTCAAGCTTGCGCGACTCGCCCGCAATCCCCGCGTCGGCGAGGTGCGCTCGGACCGGCGCGGCCCCAACGACATCCTCGACGTCGCTTCCGTTGCCTTCCGCACACCACCTACGATGCGCCGGGCATGATTGGACGATTCGAACGCACATCGCTGACGCCCGGACTCCCGATGGGCGCGCCCTCACCGGGTGCGAGTTTCTCTGACCTGATCGAGACGCTCGGGCTCACCCCGCGCATCGACATGACCGGGGCGAGCCCAGGGGCGATCAGCGCTCCCGAAGGTACGACGGTGCTCGCCGTCCGCTACGGCGGGGGAGTTGTGATGGCCGGTGACCGCCAGGCGACCGAAGGCCACCTCGTCGCCCACCGGCACATCCAGAAGGTGTTCGAAGCGGATCGTCATTCTGCGGTCGCGATCGCCGGAACAGCGGGACTCGCAGTAGAGATGGTCCGACTGTTCCAAACAGAACTCGAGCACTACGAGAAGATCGAAGGCACGGTGCTGTCGCTCGACGGCAAGGCCACGTTCCTGGCACGCCTGGTACGCCAACAACTCCCGATGGCTTTCCAAGGGCTGGCGGTCGTCCCGATCTTCGCGGGGTACGACGGGCTCACCGCCTCCGGACGCCTGTTCACCTACGACGTCGTCGGTGGACGGTACGAAGAGACAGACTTCGGCGCCACCGGCTCGGGCGCCCGCCTCGCAAAGTCCTACCTCCGAACCGCATACACCGACGAGATCGATCAGGACGGTGCAGTCGACGTCGCCATTCGCGCCCTCGTCGCGGCTGCAGATGACGACACGGCCACAGGCGGGCCAGACATCCGACGCGGGATCCTGCCCACCGTCCTCACCATCGACGCTGACGGGGGAACTTGGGTTCCGACGGCGGAAGTCTCGGAGAAGGCTGGAGCGGCACTGGAGGCGACCCGATGAGCATGCCCTTCTACGTCGCCCCCGAACAACTCGTCAGGGACAAGGCGGAGTTTGCTCGCAAAGGAATCGCCAGAGGTCGCTCGATCGTGGCGATCGAATACGAGAACGGGATCCTGCTCCTCGCCGAGAATCCGAGCCGGGCGCTGCGCAAAGTCAGTGAGGTCTACGACCGGATCGCTTTCGCCGGTGTCGGGAAATACAACGAGTTCGAGACGCTGCGTAAGGCCGGCATTCGCCAGGCCGACGTCATGGGGTATCTCTACTCGCGCTCCGATGTCACGGCGATGGGGCTGGCCACCGCCTTCAGCCAGACACTCGGCCAGATCTTCAGTCACGAGCAGAAGCCGTTCGAGGTCGAGATCCTCATAGTGGAACTCGGAGCCGCATCGAGCGAGAACCGACTCTTCAAAGTCTCCTACGACGGCACGATGCTCGACATGCGCGACGTCGTCGCCATCGGCGGCAAAGGCGAAGAACTGGAGGCGGCCCTCCACAGGGGCTATCGCGACGGGATGACCCTGCAAGAGGCCTTTGACCTCGGCGTCGCCGCGTTCCGGGAGACCGAACAGCGCGAGTCTGAAGGCTGGGAGATCGCCGTGTTGGACGGTTCGAACGGCCGCCGCACCTTCCGGCGCGTCGAACTGTCAGAACTCAACGCCGACTGACCGATAGGCTGCCGATGTGGATCGGCGGATCTTTGGACTCGAGAACGAATACGGCGTGACCTGCACGTTGCGGGGACAACGCCGTCTCAGTCCCGACGAGGTCGCCCGCTATCTCTTCCGGCGAGTCGTCTCCTGGGGCAGGTCGTCCAACGTGTTTCTCGAGAACGGAGCCCGGCTCTATCTCGACGTCGGGAGCCATCCCGAGTACGCCACGCCGGAATGCGACAAACTCGAAGACGTCGTCGCCCACGACAAGGCCGGCGAGCGCATCCTCGAATCGCTCGTCGAGTCGGCCGAACAACGCCTCGAGGAGGAAGGCATTCGCGGCCAGATCTATCTCTTCAAGAACAACACCGACTCGGCGGGGAACAGTTACGGGTGCCACGAGAACTATCTGGTCTCCCGGCACAAGGACTTCCACCGCACCGTCGACGTTCTCATCCCGTTCCTGGTGACCAGACAGATCTTCCTCGGTGCCGGCAAACTCCTCCAGACTCCGCGTGGGGCGACGTTCTCGATGTCCCAGCGTGCCGAACATATTTGGGAGGGCGTGTCATCGGCGACCACTCGAAGCCGGCCGATCATCAACACCAGGGACGAGCCGCATGCCGATGCAGAGCGATATCGCCGGCTGCACGTCATCGCCGGCGACTCGAATATGAGCGAATACGCCACCTACGTGAAAGTGGGCACGGTCGTCGCCTTATTGCAGATGATCGAAAAGGACGTCGTGTTCCGGGATCTGACGCTGGAGAACCCGATCCGTGCGATCCGGGAGATCGCACACGACCTCGACTGCCGTCGCAAGGTCAGGCTCGCCAACGGGCGGGAACTGTCCGCACTCGACATCCAGTGGGAGTACCTCGACCGGGCGATGCGATTCGCCCGCAGTCCGGGTTTCTCGCCGGAGATCCAAGGAGCACTCGACCGCTGGGAACATCTGCTGACTGGGCTCGAAAAGGATCCGATGAGCCTCGACCGTGAGGTCGACTGGGTCATCAAGTACAAGCTGTTGGAGCAGTATCGAACCAAGCGCCAGCTCCCTGCAGGCGATGCCCGGCTCTCGATGCTCGACCTCTCGTATCACGACGTGAATCGGGAGCGGGGGATCTACTACATGCTCGCCGCCCGCGACAAGGTCGACCGGATCGTCACCGACGAGCGGATCGAGCGCGCCATCGACGAGCCGCCGCAAACCACGAGGGCGCGGTTGCGAGGGGCGTTCATCAAGGCCGCCAAGGAGAAGCGCCGGGACTTCACGGTCGACTGGGTCCACCTGAAGCTCAACGATCAGGCCCAGCGGACCGTTCTGTGCAAGGATCCTTTCAAGGCCTTCGACGATCGGGTGGACAAGCTCATCGAGTCGCTGTGACTGGGCCTTGTCGTCGCGGTCGGTGTCCGATACTTCTGGGCCCTGCATGAAGAACGTCCTCGAGCGGCTCCTCAACCTCCTCGCCTTCCTCCTCACCGTCGGCCGTTCCGTGTCGGCCGACGAGATCCGCCAGACCGTCGCCGGATATGACCCGGAAGCCGACGAAGCGTTCCGTCGGATGTTCGAACGGGACAAGGACCTTTTGCGCAAGATGGGCATCCCGCTCGAGACGACCCCCCCTTCTGGGAACCGGCCCGAAGTCACCTACCGCATCGACCCCGACAAGTACGGCGTGCCCGATCCTGACCTGACCGAGGAGGAGCGGGCGGCGCTCTGGTTCGCATCCCAAGTAGTGCGGATCGGCGGGCGGACAACCGAGCAGGGTTCGTTCCTGAAACTGGGAGGAGCGATCAGCAGCGAGGCGCTGGAACCGCTCAGCGCCGATCTGGGTGAAGAAGCCGACGTGCTCGCCGACATGTACGAGGCAGTCTCCGGTCGGCGCAAGATCCGACTCCACTACGGCGGGCGAGAGCGCACGGTTGCTCCGCACGGCCTCGGCCACCGCCGCGGACACTGGTACTTGGTCGGTGTCGAACGCGGCGAAACGAAGGTCTTCCGGGTCGATCGGATGCAGCAGGTCGCCGTGATCGACGAGACATTCGATCGTGATCCTTCGATCACCGTCGCAGCCGAACTCGAAGGTCATCCATGGGAGACCGGGAATGAACCAGTGGTCACGACGACCGTGCGCGTCGATCCCGATCTGGCGTGGTGGGCCGAACGGCGTCTCGGCCGCAGCGCGCCGACCATTGAGCGACAGGACGACGGGGGAGTGCTGCTCACCCTCGACGTCGCCAACCCTGATGCCTTCGTGGGCTGGGTCCTCGGGTTCGGAACGTCCGCCGAGGTGATCTCGCCACCCGAAATGCGTGAGCGGATCGTCACCCGCATCCGAGGTGACGAATGAGCCGCACGGCCACCCATCTGACGCGGATCCTCGCCCTCATCCCTTGGGTGATCGCCCACCCGGGTTCGTCGGTGGACGATGTCTGTGCCCGGTTCGGATACGAGTCGACCCGCGACCTGCTGCGCGACCTCGACCTCGTGTTCGTGTGCGGTCTGCCCGGATACGGTCCGGGCGATCTGATGGTCGCGTATGTGGAGGATGATCAGGTCATCGTGGACATGGCGGACTACTTCGCGTCCGCTCCCAATCTCACTGCGGCGGAGTCGCTGGCGCTCCTGGCGGCCGGAATGACCGTCCTGGCCTCAGGACAGGGAAGCGACGAACTGGGATCCGCCGTCGACAAGCTCGGGCGGGCGCTGTTGCCCGACGCAGACGAGATGCTGTTCGTGGACATGGATGCCGAGCCGGAACTCGCCGAAACGCTTCGAAAGGCGGCGGTCGAAGGCCGGGTCGTCGAAATCGAGTACACGGGGCTCGCGCGAGGAGAGCACACCGTCCGCGATGTCGAGCCGTGGACTGTCTACGCCTCGATGGGGAACTGGTACGTGTCGGCGCACTGTCGGCGGGCTGGCGGGGAGAGGGTGTTCAGGCTCGACCGAGTCCGTCGGGCGACGGTGCGTGACGAGACGTTCGTACCGCCGTCTCCGCGTCCTGAACCCCCGATCGGGTACGTGGCCACCGAAGACGACGTCGTGGCGACGATCGAGCTACGTCGAGGGGCCCTCTGGGTCCTCGAGTACTACCGCCTGGAGGTCGTCGAACGCTCCGAGGACAGTGCGGTGGTCCGGTTCTCGACGTATGAGCCCCTCGTCGCCGCCCAGCTTCTCCTGCGTCTCGGCCCCAACGCAACACTGCTGGACGGACCCCAGGTCGCCGCCGCCCTCGCCACCCTCCGCACGTCCCTCCTCACCCGCTACGCGGCTTTTTAGCGAACCAGCGCGTCAAAAACGTAGCGCTACGCGTACCAAAAGCGACCGCGAAAAAGCCGCTCAGGTTTTGGGGAGGGGGGCCGATGAAAAGTCTCAGAAGCGTCATAGCGGAGTGACAGAGATGACCACCATCAAAACCACGTGCCACGACTGCGGAGACGTCGAACTGGCCCCCGGCGACCTCGTGCTCGAGCTCGAACCAGGCGAATCGGAAGGCACCTACCGGTTCTCCTGCCCCGAATGCGGCGACACGCAGCGACGCCCCGCCAACTCCCGCGTGGTGAGCGTGCTGCGTGCAACCGGAGTCGCCTACGAAGTGAAGAGCCACAAGCCACTTACCGAAGACGAGATCGACAGTTTCGTCGTGAACCTCAATCAGGAGACCAACCCCTTCCGGTTGCTCGCCAACTGAGTACGACACCAGCGTCACCCGCCCGAACCGGCCCTGCCGGGAACCTGAATGAGGTTCTCGCCGGGGTCGACTCGCGTCCGGGCCTCTGGCCTACCGCGCCCATGTCGTAGACTCCTCGCGATGCTCCAGGGTCAGGAGATCTTCGTGATTTTGTTGGTGGCGTTGGTGGTGCTCGGACCCCAACGTCTGCCTGAACTCGCCCGCAAGGTCGGGGGATGGACCGCAGAGTTGCGGAAAGCCGCACGCGACCTTCGGTCCGGACTGGAAGCCGAAGTCGGCGACCTGCGCGGCATCTCCGAAGAATTCAAAGCTCCGATGAAAGAAGTCACACAGGTGATGAGGGACGCCTCCCATGAGATGGACGAGGTGACCAAGCCCGTCAAGTGGATCGGACCTGATCCGACCGCCGGTCCCACCGCTTCTGACGCCGCGGCCGATCTCGAGGAGATCGAACGGACCGGTCAGGCTGTGACCGACGAACCCGACGAACCCGACGACCTCGCCGGATGACCGCCGCCGCACCCGGACGCGACCAACCCCAGCCGATCCTCAAGCACCTCGAGGAACTTCGCTGGCGGATCGTGCGGGTTGCCGCAGGAATCCTTGTCGGCGCGATCGTCGCCCTGGTGTTCAGCGACTGGATCAAAGACATCATCGAGGCCCCGATTGTCGGGGCATGCGGCGACTGCCAACTTCAGGTACTCGGCGCCACCGAACAGTTCTCGGTGCTGATGAGAATTGGACTCTTCGGCGGCGTGATCCTCGGCAGCCCGGTGATCCTGTGGCAAGTCTGGGGGTTCATCTCCCCGGCCCTCAACACCAAAGAACGCCGGTGGGCGATCCCGATCATCGCGGCCTGCGTCGCCCTGTTCGCACTCGGTGTGGTGTTCGGATACTGGGCCCTTCCGAAGGGCCTCGCGTTCCTGCTCAACATCTTTCCCGACGTCCGCACCGACCTGCGCATGCTCGAATACTTCAGCTTCGCGATGCGGTTCATGCTGGTGTTCGGGGCCAGCTTCCTCTACCCCGTGTTCCTCTTCGCGGCGGCGGCAGCAGGTCTCGTGTCGTCCGAGCAGCTCGCCAAAGGCCGGCGGTGGGCCGTTCTGATCATCGTGGTCGCGGCAGCCCTCATCACGCCGACCGGCGACGCCCTCACACTCGCCCTGCTGAGCGGTCCGCTGTACGTCTTTTACGAGATCACGTACTGGCTCGTCCGGCTGTTGCTGCGCAAGTGACCAGCCCGCTCGACGACTTCTTCGAGTCGCTTCCGTTCACCGCCGACGCCTTCCAGGTCGAAGCGAGCGAGGCGGTCGCCCGCGGGGCGAACGTCGTCGTCTCGGCTCCCACCGGAGCGGGCAAGACGCTGATTGCCGACGCCGCCATCCATCTCGCTCGCCAGCGCGGCACCAGGGTGTTCTACACCACGCCGATCAAGGCGCTGTCGAACCAGAAGTTCGGGGACCTGGGGCGCGCACACGGCGCCGAGCGGGTGGGCCTCCTCACAGGGGACAACGTGATCAACGGCGACGCACAGATCGTCGTCATGACCACCGAGGTGCTCCGCAACATGATCTATGCGGACTCCTCAGCCGTCGATGATGTCGGCTTCGTGATCCTCGACGAGGTCCATTATCTCCAGGACCGGTTCCGCGGCGCGGTGTGGGAGGAGGTGATCATCCACGCTCCCCGTCATCTCCAGATGGTGTGTCTCAGCGCCACCATCGCCAACGCCGACGAGTTCGCCGGCTGGGTCGAGGAACGACGCGGCAAAACCGAGTTGGTCGTGACCACCGAGCGCCCTGTCCCGCTTGAAAGCATGTACATGGTGGCCGATCGTGGGGGCGATCAGTCGATTCGCCTGCACCCGATGTTCACGGTGAGGGACGGACGGAGGCGACCGAACGCCAAGCTCGAACACCTCCTGTCACTCGAAAAGGGCCGTCGCCGGCGTTTCCGGACGCCCCGCCGGACCGAAGTGGTCGCGGACCTCGCAGGGCGGGGAATGTTGCCCGCCATCTTCTTCGTGTTCTCCCGGGCAGGCTGCGAGGCGGCGGCCCTCTCCATCCTCGAGTCGGGGGTGCGGTTGGCAGACCCCGACAGCGTCCCGATCATCCGCGAGGTGGCAGAGCGGCGCACGGAACTGCTCTCGGATCGCGATCTGTCTGCCCTCGAGTACGGCCGTTGGCTGGCGGGTCTCGAAATCGGCGTCGCCGCCCATCACGCCGGCATGGTCCCTGCCTTCAAGGAGGCGGTCGAAGAGCTCTTCGCCAATGGGCATCTGAAGGTGGTGTTCGCCACCGAGACCCTTTCGCTGGGTATCAACATGCCTGCGCGCACCGTCGTTCTCGACAGCCTCTCCAAGTTCGACGGGGAAGGCCACTCCCTTCTCAAGCCGGGCGACTACACACAACTCACCGGGCGGGCCGGTCGGCGAGGCATCGACCCCATCGGGCACGGAGTGGTCCTGCACTCGCCGTACGTGAGGCTCGACCAGGTGACCAAGATCGCAGAGCTCGGTGCCCACGCGCTCCGGTCGAGTTTTCGGCCGACCTACAACATGGCAGCCAATCTCATCGGCAACTACGACCAGGACCGGGCCGAACAGCTTCTAACGGCCAGCTTCGCCCAGTATCAGCGGGAAGGCGAACAGGTCGCCAGTCAGCGCAATCTGGCGGAGATGGGCGAGCGTCTCGTGGACGAACGTCTTCGGGCCGAATGCGAGCGCGGGTCGGTCGAGGAGTACGCCACCCTCATGTCGCGCCGGCCGAACCAGGGGACATCTCTCGGCGAATTGCACCCCGGTGACGTGATCGACGTGCCAGGGGGCCACCATCAGGGACGCTACGTCGTGGTACGCCGGCTGAATCGGGGGACGAAGGGCATGCGAGCGCTGGTGATGGGGACTTCCGGCCGCATGACCACCTTCGGAACTCGTGACCTCGGCGCCGGTGTGGAGAAGGCCGGGCGGATCGAACTCCCCCTGGACTACCGGGGTGGGAACGACCGCAAATTCCAACAGTTGACCATCCGCCGACTGCGGGGTGTTCCCCCTGCCGAGCAGCGATCGGCCCGCCGGGTCGAAGTGGATCATCCGGTGGCCGGTTGCCCGGACGCCGCCTCGCATCTTCACTGGCTCCGCAAGGCGGAACGCACCGCAGGACGGATCGAACGGCTGCGCTCGGAACTGCGAAGCGCCGGTATCGGACTCGTCGAAGAGTTCCACGCCATCACCGATCTCCTCTCCGAGTTCGGATACGTTGACGGCTGGTCCCTGACCCCCCGGGGCACCCGACTCCGCTTCATCTACAACGAGATGGATCTGCTCCTCACCGAGTCGCTCGAACAGGGCGTGTTCTGGTCGCTCACAGCTCCCGAGATGGCAGCCGTGGCGTCGATGTTCGTCTACGAACCGAGAGGCGACCAGGAGACCGCACCAGAGTGGCCCAACGTGGCCGTGTCCGAGCGCTTCGACAGAATCCACGCCGTCTGGGAGACACAGACCCAAGGTGAGCGCCGTCATCGGCTCAGCCCGTCCCGGCGGCCGGACGGCGGTTTCGCCCGTGCGGCTTTCCGCTGGGCATCGATGGTGGAACTCGAAGACCTCGAATACGGGGCGCTGGCAGCCGGAGACTTCGTGCGCGTCAGTCGCCAACTGGTGGACCTTCTCCAACAGATCCGTGATGCGTATCCCGAACTCGCCGAAGACGCGAGAGCCACCCTGCGAGTCGTCGATCGGGGCGTTGTCGCCGCCCAGGGCGCCGGCTGATGAAGTGGATGGTGTTGGTCAACCCGAGCGCGGGGAGACGGCCTGCAGACGTGGACAGGGTCCGCGCAGCACTGTCCGCTGCTGGCGTCGAAGGAGTCATCGAACAACCCGAGGGGCCTGACGAGATGCGTCGGACCGCGATCGCCTCCGCATCCGAGTATGACCTGGCGGTCGTCGGTGGCGACGGATCGGTGTCCCTGGTCGTCGACGCCCTGATGCACGCCGCGCCGGCGCGGATGCCCGTGATAGGCATATTGCCGAGCGGAACGGGCTGTGACCTCCTGAAGACGTTCGGAATTCCGGGGGACATGGAGACGGCCGCCCGGCACCTCGCCGGACAATCGACCTACCGCACCGACGTGGGAAGACTCGACGGTGCATGGGGGAGACGGCATTTCGTCAACGTGGCTCAGACCGGGGCGGGGGCGGCGGCCGCCCAGACCGCGGTGCACATCCCGCGTCGGTTCGGCCCCGTTCGGTACCCAGCCGCGTTCGCCGCCCGTCTCGGCCGATTTCCGGTGGCCGACGTCGACCTCGAAGGCGGTCGTGGCTACCACGGCCGCGCATTGGCAGTGATTCTCGCCAACGCCCAGTTCTTCGCAGGCGGGTGGAACGTGGCTCCCAAGGCGATGCTGGTCGACGGGGAGTTGGACGTGCAGGTGATCAACGCCCGCAAGCGGCAGGCAGCGGTGATCGTTCCCCGGATCATCAAAGGGACCCACCTGAGCATGCCTGAAGTGCACCGAATGAGCCTGCCGTCTCTGTCGATCCGGACGTCGGTGCCGTGGCCGGTGGAAGTCGACGGTGACTTCCTGGGGACCACGCCGTTCGACGCCCGGGTCATTCCTGGAGCAGTCGAACTCAAGATCTGACCGGATTCGCATCCCCTTCGAGTGGACGAGTGGCGGGAATGGGCTACTGTCGCCCCGCGTTGCAGTCCCCGGCGCTCCGTCAGCCGACTCGCTGGGACGCCGAACCGGCAGATTTCACGACACAGGACCCCATCACATGGCCGATGAAGACGATCCGATCGAAGAACCCGACGACCTAGAAGAGGTCGACGAGGACATCGATGAGGACCTCGATCTCGACGCGGACCTCGATCTCGACGCGGACCTCGGCGACGTCGTCGAGGACGACGTCGTCGTGGATGACGAGGCTGTCGTCGTGGACGAGGACGACGAAGAAGAAGACGACGAAGAAGCCGATGAGGCGCTCGACGAACTCGAGGCCGAAGAACTGGAACTTCTCGACGAGGAAGCATCTGAATCGCTGCTGGTCAACGAAGCCGAAGAGCTACGCGCCATCCGTCGCGAGGAACTCACGATGAACGTGGAGGCGCAGGCGAAGAACGCAGACGAGTTCGTCTGCCAAGCCTGCTTCCTCGTGAAGCGTTCGAGTCAGCTGGCCAATCGACGGAAGATGCTCTGCCTCGACTGTGCGTAGCGACCTCGTCACGGTCGTCGTTCCCACATACAACGAGCGCGAGAGCCTGCCACATCTGGCGGCAGCCGTGCGCCTCCACGGCTACCGGCTGTTGGTCGTCGACGACAACTCTCCGGATGGAACGGGGACGGTGGCAGAGACCATCGCCGCTCCGGATCCCCTCATGGAGGTCTTGCATCGAGACACCAGGGAGGGTCTGGGGCCCGCGTACGCCGCCGGATTCGATTGGGTCCTGGAAGGGCCATCCGAGGTGGTCGTAGAGATGGATGCCGACTTCTCGCACGACCCGGCGGATCTGCCGCGGCTGGTCGAGGCGGTGACGTCCGGTGCCGACCTCGCCATCGGCTCTCGCTACGTTCCAGGCGGCGGCACCCCGGACTGGCCCCTTCACCGTCGGATTCTCTCGCGCGGCGGGAACACCTATGCCCGATTGATGCTCGACATCTCGGTGCGTGACGCCACCGCAGGGTTCCGAGCGTTCCGAGCCGATGCCCTGCGCTCACTGCCATACCGCACGGCTCGAGCCTCCGGATACGGATTTCAGGTGGAGATGGCGATGCGTGCACACGATGCCGGTATGACCATCGTGGAACTCCCTGTCATCTTCAGGGATCGCACGATGGGTACCTCGAAGATGAACGGGGCCATCGTCCGGGAAGCGATGTGGCTGGTGACTCGATGGGGACTCACCCGTCGACTGCGACGCGGTGCGGCACGGCGGTAGGTTCGGCCCGGATGCCACATGTTTCCGCACGTCCCGCGACCGTCGCCGACATCGGCGTGATGGGGTCGTTGTACGGCTCGCTCGCCGAGGAGATGACACCGTTGTCGCACATGTGGCCGCTGGCCGATGGACTGGCCGAACCGGTCGACCAAGCGCTGCAGGTCCTCCTCGCAGACGATGAAGTCGTGGCCGTGATCGGGACCATCGATGACGTTCCGTTCGGGTTTCTCGTCGCCCGCATCGAAGCGATGCTTCCTCAGGCGGAGGGGCGCCGGATCGGATCGATCAGACTGCTGTTCGTCGATCATCCGGCCCGCGAGGTCGGGGTGGGCGAGGCGATGCTCGATCTCGCGCTCGACACCCTTCGCGGCCGGGGAGTCACGACGTTCGACGCACATGTCCTGCCGGGACACCGCCTGGTGAAGAACTTCTTCGAGGCGGGCGGTTTCAAGGCTCGCTCCATCGTCATGTCGCGTTTCGAAAGTGTCTGAGCGCCCGATTCCTGGTGTCGGTGTCGCGGTCGTCGACTCGGGCAGGGTGCTGATCGTGAGAAAGGATCGCGGTCCGTGGAAAGACCTGTGGGCGGTCCCGGGAGGAAAGATCGAATTCGGCGAGCGCACGGCCGACGCTGCCGTTCGGGAAGTGAAGGAGGAGACCGGGTTGGACGTGAGGCTCGGTCCGGTGATCTGGACAGGTGAGGTGATCGGACCGGGATCTCCCCCCGAATGGCATTTCACCCTCGTCGACTACGTGGGCTTTCCGGTCGGCGGCACGCTCGAGGCAGGCGATGACGCTGCCGAAGTCCGCTGGGTCACGCCCGACGACGCTTCTCATTTCGATCTCATTTCGACGATGCCGTCACTGTTGGAGGCTCTTGGACCGTACCTCCGGCCATGAGCGGTACCGTCATGGACCATGACTGAGACTGTCGAACTCCTCCGCACGCTCATCCGCAACGCCTGTGTGAATGACGGCACACCGGAGAGCGGTCAGGAGATCCGCTCGGTGGAGACGCTCCACGACTTTTTCGGGCAGGCGGGAACCACGTTCGAGACGGTGCCGGGGCGCGTCTCGACGGTCTACCGAATTCCGGGATCCGATCCGAGCGCGCCCGCGCTGACGTTGATGGGCCATCTCGATGTGGTCCCCGTAAGCGAAGACGGTTGGACGACCGATCCTTTCGGCGGCACGGTGTCCGACGGTTTTGTCTGGGGCAGGGGAGCAGTCGACATGCTCAACCTGACGGCGTCGATGGCCGTGGTGTTCAAGCGGTATCTCGACGGAGACGTCCCGAACCTTCCCGGTGACCTCGTATTCCTGGCTGTCGCCGACGAGGAAGCGGGCGGGCGGCTCGGTGCCCGGCCGATGGTCGAGCAGCGCTGGGATCTGGTGGCCACCGACTTTCTGCTCACCGAGATCGCCTATCCGCCACTGCGACTCGACGGCGAGGCCGTCTACCCGGTGTCGGTCGGCGAGAAGGGACCATTTTGGACCGTTCTGCGTTCGCAGGGCCGTCCCGGCCACGGCTCCGTGCCGTATGGCGGGGATAACGCAATGGCGCCGCTCGTCGAGACGATGGCGTCGCTGTTCTCGACGCCATCCCCTGTCGTCATCTCGGAGGTATGGAGCACCTTCGTCCGCAGCGTCGGTTTCGATGAGACCCTCGCCGCCCGACTCGTCGACGCCGAGCAGATCGACGATGCGATCGACGAAGTGGCGGTTGAGGATCCCCGCCTGGCTGCTTACTTGCACGCGTGCACCCATCTGACGGTCTCCCCGAACGTGATCAGGTCCGGGGTCAAGTCCAACGTCATTCCGGACACGGCGCAGGGAGAAGTGGACTTCCGGGCGCTTCCCGGCCAGGACCGGAGCGACGTCGACGCCCACATCCGCAAGGCCGCCGGAAACGCCGCTGATCGTCTGGAGATCATCCCGGTGGGAGATCAGGTCGCCAGCGACTCTCCGGTCGGCACGACCTTGTGGGAGTGCATCGTCGACTCGATCGAGTCTCACACCGGAAGCCGACGCGTGGTGCCCACGATGATGCCGGCAGCCACCGACGCTCGCTTCTTCCGACAGAAGGGTGTGACCGCGTACGGGGTTGGCCTCTTCGATGAGGCGATGTCGTTCCCTGACTTCCTGTCCATGTTCCATGGTCACGACGAACGCGTGTCAGTCGCCTCGGTGGAGTCCACCACTGCGTTGCTGGCAACCATCCTCAGCCGGTGGCGCCTCGTTTGACGTCGACGCTGATCTGCGACCTCGACGGGGTCGTGTACCTCGGGGGCGAAGAGATCCCCGGTTCCGGTGAGGCGCTCGCCCGTTTCGCTTCGTGCGGGTGGAAGATCATTTTCTGCACCAACAACGCAACCCGCACTCCGGGAGAGTCTGCGGACAAGATCCACCGGGTGACCTCGTTCCCTGCCACCGCCGAGTCGGTCGTGACGTCCGCACAGGCAGTCGCCATGCTGGTCGACCCCGGATCATCGGTGTTCGTTCTCGGCGGCCGCGGACTGGAAGAGGCGGTACTCGAGCGAGGCAGTCGCGTGTCGGGGAGGTGGCAGGACGTGGACACTGTCGTCGTCGGGCTGGATCCGGGCCTGACCTACGAGCGCCTTTCGGGCGCGGTGCTCGCCGTCGGCAACGGGGCGCGTTTCCTCGCCAGCAATCACGACGCGACCTACCCGACGCCTGAGGGACTGCGTCCGGGAGCGGGTGCCATCGTGGCGGCGGTCAGCCATGCGACGGGAGTCCAACCAGTCTTTGCAGGCAAACCGCATGCCCCGATGCGGAAGTTGCTGGTATCACGCACCGAAGGAGAAGTGTGGATCGTCGGAGATCGGGATGACACCGACCTCGCCATGGGGCGGGCGGAAGGTTGGTTCACCGCCCACGTCGCAACAGGAGTCAGCCCCGCACCGACCGACCCTATGACGGTGTCGGTGCCCAATCTTGCCGCGTTGGCGGATCAGCTCCTCGAATAGCGGCGACCGCGCCGGAGGATCGCCTTTCGCCTGACCTGGGCATACGCCACCCCGGCCAGGAAGCCTCCGACGTGGGCCTCCCACGCCACCTGGCCGGCATCCGATGAGATGGCGAACTGGCCGAGCAGCCAGAACCCGAGGAATACCCACGCTGGCACCCGGAAGGGCAGGAAGAAGAACGGCGGGATGATGGAGGTGATCCTGGTCGTAGGAAACAAGATGAGGTAGGCGCCCATCGCCCCCGCGATCGCCCCGGACGCGCCGATGAGCGGCACGGTCGAAGTCGGATTGACCGCCACGAACGCGGCCGTCGCGACCACTCCGGAGATCAGATAGAACAGGAGAAAGCGGGCGTGTCCCAGGTGGTCTTCGATGTTGTTGCCGAAGATCCAGAAGATCCACAGGTTCCCGAACAAGTGGGCGAGGTTGGCGTGGAGGAAGAGCGACACGACGACACTCAAGAGGATGCTCTTGTCCCCGAAGATCTCTGGAGCGGGAGAGGATTCGCAGACTCCTGACTGCACTTCGGACGGGGTCAGCGGATCCCCGGTGACGACTTCACAGGCGATCGCGGCGCGTTCGTAGAGGAACGAAACGGCCTCGGACTCGTCGAACGGCTGCTCGGCGAAGAAGGCGTAGACGCAGGCGAGGACGATCAGGCCGGTGACAATGGCGGATCGGTGGGTGGGATTGTCGTCTCGGATCGGGAGCAAGGCCCAGTCCTGTCGTTCGGGTCCGCGATAATGCGTCGCATGGATACCACATCCCACACTCCGTTATCCCACACTGCGATTGTCCGTGTGACCGAGCTGCTGGCAGCCGTCGCCCAGGCGGATCCGGCCGATACCGTCGAACCCATGACCGAAATCGCCGAGATCCTCGAAAAGATGCTCGACCAGGGAGACGACACCTGACCCGTCAGCGGCTCGATCGAGAACTGGTGCGTAGGGGGATCGCCAAGAGCAGGGCAGAGGCGACGTCCCTCGTCGAAGCAGGGGCGATTCGCGTCGGCGGGGTCCCCGCACCGAAGGTCACGACGCTTGTCGACCCGGCGACCCCGGTCGAAGTCATCGGCCCCCCTCCCAAGTACGTGAGCCGAGGCGGCCTCAAGTTGGAGGGTGCGCTCGACGAATTCGGGGTCGATGTTGAAGGCTGGCGGTGCATCGATCTCGGAGCGTCGACCGGCGGTTTCACCGATTGCCTGCTCCAGCACGGAGCAGCGTCGGTTGTGGCTGTCGATGTGGGTTATGGACAGCTGGATGATCGGCTGGCGGTGCGATCCGACGTCACGGTTGTCGATCGGACGAACGTCCGACACGCCGATCCTGACGCGCTCGGCGCTCCGTTCGATCTCGTGGTCGGAGACTTGTCCTTCATCTCGCTCTGCACCGTCGCCCACATGCTGCGCCGTCTCATGGCGGATACTGGTCACGGGGTGCTGCTGGTCAAACCGCAGTTCGAGGTGGGGCGCGGCAACGTCGGCCGCGGAGGGATCGTGAGGGACGAGACCGCCCGTCTGGCTGCACTCGATGACGTGATGTCGTGTCTCGCGTCAGCGAGCCTGGGTACGGTGGCAACCTGCGTGTCGCCTCTCACCGGGGCGAAGGGGAATGTGGAGTTCTTCGTACACGTCAGGCCATCTCCCATCAAGGACACATCGTGAAAGAAATCGGCCTGGTCGTCTCGACTTCACCTGAGGCACAGAGCTACGCCGAAGAGTTCATTGCCGCAGCAGAAGAGGTCGGATTGACCGCGCGCCCGATTGACCAGGGTGGCCCCGTCGACATCGTCCTGGCCATCGGAGGGGACGGGACCGTCCTCGAAGCGGCGCACGCCGCGGTGGCGCGGGACGTGCCGATCATGGGAGTCAACCTGGGGACGATCGGATTTCTTGCCGAAGCCGAGCCCGACGAACTCGACGAGACGATTGCGGCTCTCGTCGAGGGCAGCTTTCGGATCGAGAGTCGCAACACCATCGAGGTCAGCTTGCCCGACGGCACCCGCGGGCTGGGGGTCAACGATGTCGTGGTCGAGAAGATCGACTCGCAGAGACTCGTGGTGCTCGATGTGGAAGTCGACGGGGAGAAGTTCCTTCGTCACCGGGCAGATGGGCTGGTCGTGGCAACGTCGACCGGGTCCACTGCCTACTCCTTTTCGGCGGGAGGTCCGCTGATGGATCCTCGAGTTGACGGAATTCTTGTCACCCCGGTCGCTCCCCATTCCCTCTTCGATCGCTCCCTGGTCATCCCCAGCGACTCGATCGTGACGATCACCGTTGCGGAGGACCGCCCGGTACGTGTGAGCGCGGACGGCCGTGAATTGGGTTCGATGCAGGAGGGCGACCGTGCAGTCATCGGACCGGGTCCGACGCCAGCCCGTTTCGTCCGTATGCGCCGAGAGGGATTCCCCGGACGAATCACTCGCAAGTTCCGGCTGGAAGACCGATGATCGACGAGCTGGTCGTCCGCAATCTCGGCGTCATCCGCGACGCCCGGCTCGAAATCGGTCCTGGTCTCACAGTGGTGACGGGTGAGACGGGTGCAGGGAAGACGCTTCTGCTCGGTGCGCTGCGGATGCTTCTCGGAGCCGATGCCAGGGCGGACCTGGTCGGGCCCTTCGGCGAAGAAGCGGCTGTGGAAGGCCGATTGGTCGCGGGGGAGACCGAAATTGGTGTCGGGCGCCGCCTCAAGCGGGAAGGACGGAGCCGGGCCTACCTCAACGGGTCGATCGCCTCCGCCGACGCCCTCGACGAAGCGACGACCGGGTCGGTCGAGATCATCGGGCAACACGACCAGCTCACTATCACCCGTTCCTCTGAGATCCGCCGGATGATCGACAAGAACCTGGACCCTGAGGGTGTTTCGGCTCGCAACGTCTATCGGGCGGCATGGGAGGCGTGGGGGAGTCTCTCGGCCGACCGACAGGCCGTGGGCGGGGACCGGCCGGCACTCGAACGAGAACGGGTGGTGGCCGAGCACGACGCAGCCACGATCCGGGCAGCTGATCTCACCCTCGGTGAGGATGAGAGGTTGGGTGAGTTGCTTGGTCGCCTGCGCAACTCTGAACAGATCCGAGCGCTCGCGGCGGACGGGGTCGAAACCCTCGAACGGGCCCGCGACGACATCGGAACCGCCGTCGGGATCCTTCGCCGGATCACTGCCTTCGACTCCGGTTCCCAACCCCTCCTCGACACGATGGACGGGATGGAAAGTCAACTCGGGGAGGCCGCCGCCGGTCTCGTGAAGTTGTTGGAAGACCTCGACCTCGAACCCGACGAGCTGGAGCGTGCAGAGGCCCGTCAGGCGGTACTCGCCGATCTGAGCCGGCGATACGGCCCGACGCTGGACGACGTGGTGGCGTTTGGCGAGAGACAGGCGGGGAGAGCCTCTGAGCTGGCATCGCTGCTCGACCGTGCCGACCGGATCGACGGGGACATCGTTGAGGCCCAGCGTCGGATGAAAGTCGCCGGCTCCGCACTCGCCGATGCGAGACGACGGACCGGATCCCGGCTGGCCGAGACCGCGCTCACCCATCTCCAAGAACTGGGATTTGTCCGCCCGTTGCTCGACATCCGGCTCGAGTCTGCACCGCCGACGGCAGGAGGTGCAGACACGGCCACCGTCGCATTCGCCTCTGACGACCGGCTCGAGGCAGGACCGGTGTCGAAGGTCGCCTCCGGCGGCGAACTCAGCAGGCTTGTCCTGGCCCTGCGGCTGGCCGGCGGCGCAGGAGAGGCTGGGTCGGTGGTCTTTGACGAGATCGATGCCGGCGTGGGTGGGCAGACCGCGATCGCGGTCGGAGCCAAGCTGGCAGCGCTCGCAGAGACCCGACAGGTGTTGTGTGTGACCCACCTTCCACAAGTGGCGGCGCACGCCGACGCGCACTGGGTGGTCGACCGCAGCGGTGAAGAGGCGACAGTGCGACGTGTGGAAGGCGACGCTCGTATTACAGAGCTGACTCGGATGCTCGCCGGACTACCCGAGAGCGAAAGCGGACGCGAAGCCGCCCAGGAGCTGTTGGTCCGCGCCGGACAAGGCGGGATACAGTGAAGCCATGAGCTCGGTCCTCATCGAACACGAAGGCGTGCGTACCACGCTCACCCTCAATCGCCCCGAGCGTCGTAACGCACTCAGCCTCGAGACGCTCGACTGTCTCCACGAGGCGCTCTCCTCGGTGCCGGAGACCTCGAGAATCGTGGTCCTCGCCGGTGCGGGGCCGGCGTTCTCGGCCGGACACGATCTGGGCGAGATGATCGATCGGCCCGCCGCCTTCTACGAGGCGTTGTTCGATGCCTGTGTGGCCGTCATGAAGAAGATCCACGAAATCCCGCAACCGGTCATCGCCCGGGTGCATGGCACGGCCACCGCGGCCGGATGCCAACTCGTCGCCACTTGCGATCTCGTGGTCGCTTCCGAGAACGCCACCTTCGCGACACCTGGTGTTCAGATCGGACTGTTCTGTTCGACCCCGATGGTGCCGATCTCGCGGGCGGTCGGCCGCAAGCGGGCGATGGAGATGCTGCTCACCGGCCAAGCCATCGATGCGCACACGGCGGCCGAGTGGGGTCTCGTGAACCGGGTGGTGCCTGCAGGCGAATTGGATGCCGAGGTCGACCGACTCGCCGCCCAGGTCACCCGATACTCAGGTCGAGTGATCGGGATCGGCAAGGAGGCGTTCTGGTCCCAGTTCGACATGGGCGAAGACGGGGCGTACGACCTGACGAAGACGGTCATGAGCGCCAATGCAGCCATGGCCGATGCCCAGGAAGGCATGGGCGCGTTCCTGGAGAAGCGTCAGCCGCAGTGGCCGGCGTAGGAGAGTCGATGCGCGACCGAGTCTCGATCACCGAACTGACCCCGCTGCTGTTCCTTGAAAGGTCAGCGGACGTGTTCGGGGACCGCACCGCGGTGACATACCGCGAGCGGTCGCTGACCTACGCCGAGATGCGGGCCGAGACCAACCGCGTCGGTCGCGCCCTCCAGGAGTCCGGGATCGGACCAGGTGACAGGGTCGCCTATCTGGTTCCCAACCTGCCCGAGATGCTCATCGCTCACTTCGCCGTACCGCTCATCCAAGGCGTCCTCGTGGCCATCAACACCAGGTTGAGCGGGACCGAGATCGCCTACATCCTCGATCACAGCGGTGCGTCGATCCTCGTCGTGGACACCGCGCTCTATCCCACCATCTCCGGCCATCTCGAGGATCGCAGCGGACTACGTGAGGTGATCACGCTCCACGATCCCCACGCCGGAGTTCCCGACGTCGACGGTCACACTTCGTACGAGGACTTTGTCGCGCGCGGCGACGACACCGAGATCGCAATGAGGGTCGACGACGAAGAACGGGTGATCTCGATCAATTACACCTCGGGCACGACCGGCCGCCCGAAAGGGGTCATGTACACCCACCGGGGTGCCCACCTCAACGCACTCGCCGAAGTCGTCCACAGTCGGCACTCCACCCAATCGGTGTACCTGTGGACGCTGCCGATGTTCCATTGCAACGGCTGGTGCACGACGTGGGGCGTGACAGCGATCGGCGGACGCCATGTATGTCTCCGTCAGGTCGACCCCGCCGAAATTTGGGAACTCGTCGAATCGGAAGGGATTACCCATCTCAACGGCGCACCCACCGTGCTCATCTCCATGGCGAATCATCCGAACGCCCGGCCATTCGGGCGACCATTCGTCATCACGACCGCAGGAGCGCCACCCAGCCCGACGATCATCCGCCAGATGACCGAACTCGGAGCCGACCTCGTGCACGTCTACGGCCTCACCGAGACCTACGGTCCAATCACGATTTGCGAGATCCAGGACGACTGGTCGGGAGTCGACGCCGACCGTCGCATCAAGCTGATGGCTCGCCAGGGGGTCGCCTACATCGGGGCCGATCCGATACGCGTCGTCGACGAGCACATGGTCGACGTTGCCCGCGATGGCGAAACGATGGGCGAAGTGGTGATGCGTGGCAACAACGTCATGGCCGGCTACCACGACGATCCCGAAGCGACAGCCAAGGCATTCACCGGAGGGTGGTTCCACTCGGGAGACCTGGCGGTGTGGCATCCCGACGGGTACATCGAACTCCGCGACAGGGCCAAGGACATCATCATTTCCGGCGGCGAAAACATCTCGACGATCGAAGTCGAACAGGCGGTCGTGTCCCATCCCGCCGTCCTCGAGGCGGCAGTCGTCTCGATGCCGCACGACCATTGGGGTGAACGACCCAAGGCATACGTCACGCTGAAACCGGGACAGACGGCGAGTGGCGCGGAGATCATCGCCCACGTCCGTGAGCGACTCGCCCATTACAAGGCCCCTGACGAGGTGGAGATCGTCGAAGCCCTCCCCAAGACGAGCACCGGAAAGATCCAGAAGTTCGTCCTCCGCGACTCCCTGTGGGCCGAGCACGACAAACGCATCCACTAGCGAGGCTGCCTCTGCTCCGAGCGGCGGTGGTGCTACGGTGAACTCCCGTGCTGAACAGGTATCGAAACCGTCTGTGCGGAGCCTTCGGAGATCTCCGATGAAGGGCCGTCCCACCAAGTACGTTTTCGTGACCGGCGGCGTCGTTTCCAGCCTCGGCAAGGGCATCACCGCCGCTTCCCTGGGTCGGATCCTCAAGACCCGGGGACTCAACGTCGTCATCCAGAAATTGGATCCGTACATCAACGTCGATCCCGGGACGATGAATCCGTTCCAGCATGGGGAGGTGTTCGTCACCGACGACGGGGGAGAGACCGACCTGGATCTCGGTCATTACGAGCGGTTCGTCGGGACCAGCCTTCGCCGGACGTCGAACGTGACCGCAGGCTCGATCTATCTCTCGGTCATCAAGAAGGAGCGCAGAGGGGACTACCTGGGCGACACGGTCCAGGTCATCCCGCACATCACCAACGAGATCAAGCATCGCATCCGCCAGGTCGGGTCGGAAGACGAGACCGATGTGGTCATCATCGAAGTCGGCGGAACCGTCGGTGACATCGAAGGTTTGCCGTTCCTCGAAGCGATCCGGCAGTTCGCGAACGACGTCGGACGCGAGAACGCCATGTTCATCCACGTCACGCTGGTTCCGTATATCGCCTCGTCGGAAGAGTTGAAGTCGAAGCCGACCCAGCACTCCGTCGCCGAACTCCGGTCCAAGGGCATCACGCCTGACATCATCGTCGTGCGCTCCGATCGACCGATCGACGACGCGGTCCGCAAAAAGATCTCGTTGTTCTGCGACGTCAGCACCCGGGCGGTGGTGAGCGCACCCGACGCCACCGACATCTACGAGGTTCCTTTGACGATGCACAAGAACGGCCTCGACACGGTGGTGTGTGAGCGCTTGGGGCTCGACTGCAATCCGCCGGACCTCTCTGTATGGCAGAAGATGGTCGAACGTATTCGCATTGCAGACAACCCGGTGACGATCGGCATCGTCGGCAAGTACGTCGACCTGCCTGACGCCTACCTCTCGGTCGCAGAGGCGCTCCGTCACGGCGCCGCCGCCAACGATCTTTCACTCGACTTGCGGTGGATTCCTTCCGACGAACTCACGGGAATGCTGTCGTCGAGCTACCTCGACGACCTTGACGGCATGGTCGTCCCTGGTGGTTTTGGATCGCGCGGTGTCGAAGGGAAGATTGCCGCCATCCGGTTCGCCCGCGAGCGCGGCATTCCGTTCCTCGGTCTGTGCCTCGGACTGCAATGCGCAGTCATCGAGTTCGCCAGGAATGTCCTCGACCTGGAGGAGGCGAATTCGACGGAGTTCGACCCAACCACCACCCATCCCGTCATCGACCTGATGGCGAGCCAGGAGGGTGTCGAGGACATGGGAGGCACGATGCGTCTCGGTCTGTACGCGGCCAAGCTCGCCGAAGGAACGCTCGTGCGGCGTCTGTACGGCAGCGAACTCATCTATGAGCGCCATCGGCACCGCTGGGAAGTCAACAATCGTTATCGCCGTGACCTCGAAGATGCAGGCATGAGTCTCTCGGGAGTCTCGCCAGACGAATCCCTGGTCGAATTCATCGAACTCCCTGACCATCCATTCTTCGTGGGCACCCAAGCCCATCCCGAGTTCAAGTCCAGACCCGACGCGCCTCACCCGCTCTTCGTAGGGTTGGCCGAGGCGGCCGGTCGCCACGCCGCCCGACGGCGCGCTGTCGCCGCGGCAGCCGACGCGCCCGCTCCGTCACCGGTGAAGTGAACTTCGTCGAGGAGGGTGTCACCACTCTCGGCACCGGACTGTTCATCCGTCTCGAACGAGTCGTCCTCCGGGCGCCTGACGGAACGACTCATCCCAGAGACGTCCTCCGACATCCTGGTGGTGTCGCCATCCTGCCCACCGAGTCCGGCCGAGTCTGGCTCCTGCGGCAGTACCGAGTCGCCGTTCGTCGACCACTTCTCGAGATCCCTGCAGGCAAACGCGACATCGCAGACGAACCTCCGATCGAAGGCGCCCGGCGTGAGCTGCGCGAGGAGCTTGGGATGACCGCATCCGATTGGTCATCCCTCGGAACGATGGAACCATCGCCCGGATACACAGACGAGGTCATCCACCTGTTCGCTGCCAGCGGTATCGTCGCCGATACGAGACATCCCCAAGGGGCCGAAGAGGTCGAAGCAGAAGTCGTGGAGATGTCGTTGGACGAGGCCCTGGCGGCGGTCGACTCCGGCGAGATCACCGACGCCAAGACCCAGATCGCCCTGCTGCGCTGGTCGAGGAGGAACCAATGATCGTTGGAGTGCCGCGCGAGGTGAAGACCTCCGAGTTTCGGGTTGCCATCACGCCGGTGGGCGTGCGCGAGCTTGTGGCTCACGGCCACGAAGTTCTCATCGAGACGAACGCCGGTGAAGGCTCGACGATCCACGACGAGGAGTATGAGGCGCAGGGCGCGCGGATCGTCAGCCACGCGACCGACATCTATTCGGAAGCGGACATGATCCTCAAGGTCAAGGAACCGCAATCGAGCGAGTTCGACCTGTTCCGGCCAGGTCAGCTGCTGTTCACGTACCTGCATCTCGCCGCCTACCCGGACGTCGCCGACGCCCTCATGGCCAAAGATGTCACCGCGATTGCGTACGAAACCGTTCAGCTCTCCGACCGCTCGTTGCCGCTGCTGGCTCCGATGTCCGAGATCGCCGGCCGCATGGCGACCCAGGTGGGCGCCCGGTTCCTGGAGAAGTCCCAAGGGGGACGCGGTGTGCTGCTCGGGGGGATACCCGGGGTTCGTCCGGCCAAGGTGGTGATCATCGGTGGAGGAACTTCGGGTTCGAATGCCGCCTCGGTCGCTGTGGGCATGCAGGCTCATGTGACGATCGTCGATCGTGACCTGGCTCGGCTGCGGACCCTCGACGCCCACTATCAGGGTCGCCTGGTCACGATGGCCTCCAATCGCCTGACGCTTGAAGAACTCGTCCTCGACGCTGACCTCGTCATCGGGAGCGTCCTCATCCCTGGGGCCAGTGCACCGAAGCTGGTCACCGAAGACATGGTGCGAGGGATGCCGCGTGGCGCGGTACTCGTCGACATCGCCATCGATCAAGGTGGGTGCTTCGAAACCAGCCGCGAGACCACCCATACCGATCCGGTCTACATGCTCCATGACGTCGTTCACTACGCCGTGGGCAATATCCCTGGCGCCGTCCCCAACACGTCCACCTACGGACTCACCAACGCCACCCTGCAATATGTTCTCGCCATCGCGGATCTGGGTCTCCGAGACGCCATCGAGCGTCATCCCGAGCTTCTCGGAGGGGTCAGCACCGTCTCCGGTCACCTCACGAACCCCGCGGTGACCGAAAGCCTCGGGCGCCCGTTCGTGGATCCGTTGGTGGCGCTCGCCGGCTGACCGGGCGATGGCCGCCCTCGAGCGACAAATCGACGAGTTCCTGGCGGCGCTTGCCGTCGAGCGAGGGTTCTCTCCGGCCACCGTCGATGCCTACCGGCGGGACCTGACGCAGTATCGGAACCACGTCGGAGACAACGCTTCGACGGTCGGGTCCATCGACGACTTCGTCACGTCTCTGAGCGACATGGCCCCGACCACCGTTGCCCGGAAGATCGCCGCCATTCGCGGGTTCCATCGGTTTCTCGTCTCCGAAGGCATTCGCGACGACGACCCGTCGGGACTGGTGGACGCCCCTCGGTTGGGAGACTCGATACCGAAGGCTCTCGACGTGGAGGCGTGCATTCGGTTGGTCACCGCTCCCGATGCGTCCACCCCGGCGGGTTCGCGCGATCGAGCGATGCTCGAGGTGTTGTACGGCACAGGTGCGCGGGCGAGCGAGATCGTGACCCTCGATCTCGCCTCCCTCGACGTCGAGCAAGCAACCGCCGTGTTGACCGGGAAGGGCAACAAGCAGCGGATGGTTCCCCTCGGGGGCCCTGCGGTGGGTGCGCTGAGTGAATGGTTGCAGGCACGGCTCGAGTTGGGTCCGAAGGACGACGCCGTGTTCGTGAACCTGCGGGGGAGACGTCTCACCCGCCAAACCGTGTTCGATGTCGTGAAGCGGGCCGCGGTCTCGGCGGGCCTGGATCCGGGCGAAATCTCGCCGCACGTCCTCCGTCATAGTGCGGCGACGCACATGATCGAAGCCGGCGCCGACATCCGGACGGTTCAGGAATTGCTGGGTCACGCTAACGTGAGCACCACTCAGGTGTATACGCGAGTCACTCCCAGTCACCTCAGGGAGATCTACCTCGAAGCGCACCCGAGAAGCCAGTGAGGACGGATTATGACCACCTTCGACACGACCTCGGCGAAGGTCGCCCTGACGGAAGAACGAGAAAGGATCATCCACCAGATGATCGAACTCGGGGTGACCGATACCGGTGAGCTGACGGGCGACGTCGACTACGGCGACGGGTTCGCAGACGCGGGGGCAGCAACTGCGGAACGAACCGAAGTTCTGGTGGTCGTCGAATCCCTCAAGTCCCAACTCTCGGACATCGACGCCGCGTTCGTTCAGATCGAAAAGGGCGAATACGGGGTCTGCATCGTCTGCGGGAAGGACATTCCCAAGGATCGGCTGGAGTTCCGTCCATCTTCGATCCACTGCGTCGATTGCAAGAAGAGCCGCTGACCCCTTGCCGGAGTCGTGGAGCCATCTCACCCGCCGGTTCTTCTGGTCGCTGCGGGTGCGTCCGCTGACGCAACCAGAACGCGCGTATGTCGCTTCGCTCCTGGAAGGGGCGATCCGGGTGGTGTTCTTTGAACAGTCGACCGCCGATCAACGTCACGGTCTCGACGCCGCCCGACTTGCCGAAAAGCAAGGTGTCTCATCCGAAGTAGTCATGGCGGCGCTCGTACATGACATCGGGAAACGGCACGCTCGCCTGGGAGTGATCGGTCGGTCGGCGGCGGCTATCTGTGGCCGTCTCGGGCTTCCGACACCCGGCCGCCTTGGCATGTACCTCGATCATCCTCGCCTGGGTGCAGACGAATTGGCCGGTTTCGGAGCGAATCCTCTGATCGTCGACTTCACCCGCCACCACCATGGCAGGCGGCCGTCCAGCATCGCCGAGAACGATTGGGAGATCCTGATCGCCTCCGACTCGACGGTCACCGGACCTGCCACCTCCGACAACTAGCCTCAGGTCGCAATGTCCTATCACGTCAGGACCTCGGTGTTCGAGGGGCCACTCGACCTGCTGCTCCAACTGATCACGCGCCATCAGGTGGATGTGACGTCGGTCAGCCTGGCCGATCTCGTGACCGAATACCTCGCTCATCTCGACGAGATGCGGACTCTCGACCTCGACGTGACATCCGAGTTCTTGTTGATTGCCGCCACCCTCATCCAGTTGAAGATTCGACAGCTCCTCCCGACCGACAGTGACTTGGATCTCGACGAAGAGCTCGAGTTGATGGAGGAACGCGACCGTCTGCTCAGCCGTCTTCTGATGTGTGTGACGTTCAAAGATGTGGCCGCAGTCCTGTCCGCCCGACTCGAGATCTCCAATCGGTTCGTGGCGAGAACGGCGGGGCTCGACGCAAAGATCACGGTGGCGGTGCCCGAAGTGGACCTCGGAGTCGACGCCAACGGCCTTCTCCAGATTGCCACCCGGGTGTTCACGACCCGTATCGCCGAGCCCGACCTCGACCATCTGGAGCTCGACCTCCCGTCCGTTCAGTCGGCCATCGATGAGCTACGGGTCAGGGTGACCGAACTCGCCGAGACGACGTTCGAGGACCTTGTGGCCCATTGCACCCGCCGGGTCGAGATCGGCGCCTACTTCCTCGCCCTCCTTGAAATGGCGCGGTGGGGACTGGTCGAGCTTGCCCAGGACGATTGGTTGTCGGCCATCGAAGTGCGACGGACCAACGGCGAATCCCATGACCTCGTGTCTGAGTGGTCGGAGTGATGGAGACCTCGGCCGCACTCGAAGCGATCCTGTTCGTCACCGAGTCGCCGATTCCCACGACCGAGCTGGCAGAGTTGCTCGAGATGCCGGTCGAGTCGGTGGAACAGGAACTCGACGGACTGTCCCAAGCTCTCACCGAGCGGGGGAGCGGCCTGACCGTTCGGCAAGTGGGCGGAGGATGGCGGCTGTACACCCGTCCCGAGACGTACCCGTATCTCGAACGGTTCGCCGCCGGACCGACCGCTCGGCGTCTTTCGCCGGCGGCACTCGAAGTGCTCTCCGTGGTGGCCTACCGCCAGCCGGTGTCGCGTGGCCAGATCGCCGAAATTCGCGGCGTGGACTCCGACTCTTCCATCCGATCGTTGGAACGCCTCGGGCTCATCGAAGAAGCGGCCAGACTGGCCACTCCGGGCAATCCGGCCGTCTACCGGACTTCGGAGACGTTCCTGGAACGGCTCGGCCTCAACTCGTTGGACGAGCTTCCGCCGCTCGCCGACCATGTTCCGCCGGCATCCGTCGTGGAGGTTCTCGAGGAGACCTTTCGGGATACCATCGACGGGTGACTCCCGTCCGCCTGCAGAAGGCAATCAGCGCCGCCGGCCTCATGTCGCGGCGAGCGGCCGAGGACCTCATCCGCGAGGGTCGTGTCACCGTCGACGGTCGGAAGGCGGTCCTCGGCGACCGATGCGACCCGGAAGTCTCGGTCGTGACGGTCGATGGTGCCCGTATCCCGATCGCTCCCGGGATCGTCACCTACCTCGTTGCCAAACCCCCCGGTGTGGTGTGTACGACCAAGGATCCGCAGGGTCGACGGACCGTCATCGAACTCGTTCCGCCTGAGCCGCGGGTGTGGCCGGTGGGACGCCTCGACACGGACTCCGAAGGGCTGATCCTCGTCTCCAACGACGGGGACCTGACCAACCACGTCACCCACCCCTCCAATGGTGTGACGAAGACCTACGTCGTCGAAGTGTCCGGCAACCCGGGTCGCAAGGCGCTCCGAGCACTGGAGGAAGGTGTCGAACTCGACGATGGGCCCGCCCGAGCCGTCTCCGCCCGGAGACTGGACCTTTCGGGGGACCGTTCCCTCATCGAGATCGTCATGAACGAAGGTCGAAACAGGGAGGTGCGGCGGATGTGCGACGTCATCGGCCATCCGGCCCTGCGGCTTGTCCGCACCGCGATCGGACCGATCGTCGACCGTTCGCTCGGACCAGGTTCATGGCGGATCCTCGACCCCGGCGAAGTGGCGGCGCTCTATCGCTACGGTCGGTCATGACGATGACATCGACCTACGCCGTCCTCCCCGTCACCGGGCCCCTGTCCGCTGTCGTGCGACCACCTGGCTCGAAGAGCATCACGAACCGTGCCCTCGTCATCGCCACACTCGTGCGAGGCGGCGCCGTGAGCCGTCTGATCGGACCGCTCGAAGCCGACGACACCGTGGTCATGCGGGACGGTCTGCGCCAGTTGGGGGTCATGATCGACGACGTGGACGACCCTTGGCTCGTTCTCGGCACCGGGGGTCGCCTCAGTGGCAACGTTCACATCGACGCCGGAGCGTCCGGGACCACCGCCCGATTCCTCACCGCCGTTGGAGCGCTCGCCGACGGGCCAGTCACCATCGACGGCACATCCCGGATGCGGGAACGACCGATCTCGGACCTCACAGACGCCCTCGCCCGACTGGGAGCCGCGGTCACGACCAAGACAGGGGCGCCACCTGTCACCGTCACCGGTCCACTGCGGGCGGGCAGAACCGAGGTTGCCGGGAACGTCTCGAGCCAGTTTCTCTCTGCGCTCCTCCTTATCGGGCCGATGCTGGACGACGCCGTCGAAATCGTGGTGACGGGACCGCTCGTCTCCGAACCGTATGTCTCAGGCACGATCGACGTCATGCGAGCCTTCGGCGCCGACGTTCGGCACAACGGCACTTCGTACCTGGTGGCGCCGACCGGCTACGAAAAGGCGCATTTCGAGATCGAACCGGATGCCTCCGCCGCGGTCTACCCGGCCGTGGCGGTGGCGATCGTCGGCGGCTCGGTCGTGGTACCGGGAATTGGCGCCCAGTCGCGACAACCGGATCTCGGGGTGCTCGACGTCCTCGTTGCGATGGGATGTCGGGTGACCCGAGCCGAGCACGACATTCGCATCGAGGCGGACGGCACACCTCTCCAGCCAGTCGACGTCGACCTCAGCGGATCACCCGATGGGGCGCTGGCGGTCGCCGTCGCATGTCTCTTTGCGTCAGGATCGTCCCGCCTGGGCGGACTCGGGACTCTCAGGGTCAAGGAGACCGACCGGCTCGCTGCGCTGCAGAACGAGCTCCGCAAGCTGGGGGCGGACGTGTCGATCGACGGGGACAGCCTGGTCATCAGTCCGGGCGAGCTCCGGGGTGCGGGGATCGACACGTACAGCGATCACCGGATGGCGATGGCGTTCTCCCTGGCCGGTCTGAAGATCGACGGTGTGACGATCCGCGATCCGAACTGTGTCACCAAGACCTGGCCAGGATACTTCCGAGCGCTGGAGGCGATGTGTCGGGGCTGATCGTCGCAATCGACGGCCCCGCCGGTTCGGGCAAGTCCTCCGTTGCTCGGTTGGTGGCGGCGCGGTTACGGCTTCCGCATCTGGACACGGGCGGCTTCTATCGAGCGGCAACTTTGCTCGCCCTGCGCGCCGCGGTCGATCCGCATGACTCCGACGCCGTGGTGAAGGTGCTCGATGGCGTCGAGATCTCCTCGCACGACGGGCTGACGGTGATCGGCGACGAGATCGTGGAATCGGCGATACGCGAGCGGGAGGTGACGTCGTACGTGAGCCAAGTGAGCGTCCACCCCAGGGTGCGGGAGATCCTCGTCGACAAACAGCGCCGATGGGTTGCCGATCGCGGTGGGAGTGCCATCGTCGAAGGCCGCGACATCGGCACGGTGGTGTTTCCGGATGCTCCGGTGAAGATCTACCTCACGGCGGACGAGGACGAACGTGCCCGTCGGCGGGCACGGGAACGAGGCGAAGATCCGTCGGCTCACCTCGAAGCGATCCGTCGCCGTGACACCATCGACGGCAACCGCCAGGTTGCTCCGTTGACGGCAGCCGACGACGCGATCGTCGTCGACACCACGGATCTGGAGATCGGAGACGTCGTCGAGACGATCGTCCGTCTCGCCGAGGCTGCTCAGGCCTGAATCGCCAGCGGATCGACGGTTTCGGTCACGAGGTCGAGCGCTTCGGTCGCGGTCCAGTCGCGATCGCGTTCGAGCGGTCCCGGACCGGCCGGACGCGCGGTCACGCTCGCCTCGACGAGGCTTTGAAGGGTGCTGACGAATGCTCGAAGTTGGCGGGGGAGCGGGAAGTACTCCTCTTCGTCCGTGACCGAGAACAATTCGAACCCGAGACGAGGGTCGACCCGGTCGATGACCTCCTGCACGAGATGGTCTGGCGCAGAGGCACCCGCCGTCACACCGACGACCGTCGCCTCGTCGAGCCACTCCTGGCGGATCTCGGATGCCGAGTCGATGCGATGGGCGGCGATCCCGTGCTCCCTAGCGACTCTGACCAACGCCTGGGTGTTCGACGAGTTGTCCGAACCGACCACGAGTATCAGGTCGCACTCGGCGGACAGCGCCTGAACTGCGGACTGACGGTTGGTCGTGGCGTAACACAGGTCGCTCTTGCGAGCCGTCCACAACTCCGGAAATCGCTCGGACGCCTCATCCATCACTGCCTGCCACTCGTACATCCCGAGGGTGGTCTGGGCCAGTAGCGCGACCTTGGACGGATCGGCCGGCTCGAACGACGCCAGACCCATCTCGGGTTCGACGAGTGTGATCGCGTCGGGCGCCTCGGCCACAGTGCCCACGGCCTCGTCGTGGCCCTCGTGGCCGACATAGAGAATGTCGAAACCGTCGCTGGCCATGCGCTTGACCTCGTGATGCACCTTCGTCACCAACGGGCACACGGCGTCGATGACGACCGCGGCCCTGGCAGCGGCACCATCGACCACTTCGGGGGAGGAACCGTGTGCGGACAACATCACCGGGGCTCCCTCCGGCACTTCTGAGATGTCGGAGACGAAGACGACGCCCACCCGCTCGAACGCTTTCACGACCCACTCGTTGTGGACGATCTCGTGGTAGCAGTACACGGGGCCGTCGAAGATTCGGACCATCCAAGTGAGGGCCTTGATCGCCATCTCCACGCCGGCACAGAAGCCGCGTGGCTGGGCAAGAAGCAGTCGTTCAACCATCGGTCGCGAGGTTAGGGCGAGGGCGATGGCACCGGGAATGACCCCTACCCTGGCGCACCTCATGAACCGCCTTCCCCTCGTCGCCGTCGTTGGTCGCCCCAACGTGGGCAAGTCCAGCCTCGTCAACCGCATCGTCGGTGGGCGTCCGGCCGTGACCGAGGCGATGCCTGGCGTCACGCGAGACCGCCGCGACTTCATCGCCGACTGGGCGGGTCGGCAGTTCGTGCTCGTCGACACCGGCGGGTGGGAGTTGACTCCGGGCGAGCCCCTGTCGTCGGCCATTCGCGCCCAGGCCGAAGCCGCCATCCATTCGGCGGACGCCGTGATCTTCGTCGTCGACGGCACGACCGGCGTCTCGGACGACGATGCAGGCGTGGTGCGTCTGTTGCGCAGCGCCGAAGTACCCATCGTCCTCGCCGCCAACAAGATCGACGCCGGCGGACGTAATCCCCTCGTCGACGACCTGTGGACGATCGGTCTGGGTCAGCCGTACGGAGTGTCTGCCATCCACGGAAGGGGAGTGGGCGATCTTCTCGACGAGGTGGTCAGGGTGCTCCCATCGGACACCGGGCCCGCCGAGGACGACGACCGTCCGAAGATCGCCATCATCGGACGACCCAACGTCGGCAAGTCCACCCTCCTCAATCGCCTTCTCGGCGAACAGCGGGTGATCGTCTCAGACCGGCCTGGCACGACTCGAGACCCGATCGACGCACCGGTGAACATCGACGGTCGCGAATACCGGATCACGGACACCGCCGGAATCCGGCGTAAGCCACAGATCACCGAGGATTCTGACTTCTATGCGGTGCTGCGTGCCCGCGAAGCCCTCGCCGAAGCCGATGTCGCCCTGCTCCTGATCGACGCCCTGGACGGGGTGACCCACCAAGACCAGCGGATCGCGGCGGAGGTTGTGGAAGCGGGGGCGTCGCTCGTGATCCTGCTCAACAAGTGGGACGCGATCGACGAAGAACAGCGCGAACTGACCGAGAGGTCGATACCGGACCGCCTCGGGTTCGTGTCGTGGGCTCCCGTGCTGCGGATGTCAGCGGAGACCGGGGCGCGCATCAAACGGATCGGCCCCGCCATCGAACTGGTCATCGAGAACCGCACGCGTCGCATCGGAACCGGCGAGCTGAACCGCGCAGTCCGAGGCTGGACGGCCGCCCACCCCCCGCCGGTCCGCAAAGGGAGACGGCCCAAGGTGCTCTACGTCGTGCAAGCCGCCACCGCTCCTCCCACGTTCATCATCTTCATCTCGGGCGGCGAGCTCGGCGACGATTACCTGCGGTTCCTCGAGAACCGTCTGCGCGACGAGGCGGATTTCACCGGGGTGCCGGTCAGGATCTTCCCCCGGTCCAAGGCACGGATGGATTGAGCGATGGCCGAATCGCCATTCCTGCCTGACGAGGATGCGACTGGCGCCGAACCCACGCCTTGGGGTTTCCGCATCACCCTGATCGCCGGAGCGGCCTATCTGTTGTACCGGTTCGCCCAGGGCATCGCCTGGTTGTGGCAGGTGGCCACCGGCTAACGTATCGGGTCCGAACGGGCTGTGGCGCAGCTTGGTAGCGCGCTTGACTGGGGGTCAAGAGGTCGGGAGTTCAAGTCTCCCCAGCCCGACCCTGCGGGACGC
>JBBDQP010000049.1:8120-34714 GCA_040905965.1 Acidimicrobiia bacterium | reverse complement strand
GTGACCTCGACGAGGATCGTGCCGTCCGGGGCGTAGCCGACGGCTTCGCACCACAGTTTGCGGCCCTCCGAATTGGTCAGCCAGGCCTCGCCGCGGATGGTGACGCCCAGCGGAATCGGCTTGCGGTAGTTGACGCTGAGGTTGGCCGTGACGGCGGGGCGCATGTGCGTCATCGGCACAAAGCCGATCAGATCGTCGAAGAAGGCGGCGATGGCGCCGCCATGGACGAGACCCGGTCCGCCTTCGAATCGGCGATGGAACTCGAGGTCGGCGACGACCTTGTCGTCCGTGAAGTCCGGGACGATGCCGAGACAGATCTCGTTGTCCGCACCGCATCCGAAACAGTTGGGAAGATGGACCCTGGGGATGTGAGCGATCAGTTCGGGGTTGGGGAACGGAACGACCGTCCCCGTGATGGCTCGAAAACTCACTCTGGCTTCGAAACCCGCGATCGAACCGCGGCTGGCTGGTCGCGAAGCAGATCAGGGCCGACTTCCGCCAGCGCAGTTCGACCTGGTGGCTTCTCGTGCGCGGTGGCGTCGACCCACCTCCGCCGGCGCTCGACCAGGTAATCAGGAAGGGTTTCGCCGATCCCGCACAAGAGCTTGGCGACTTCGAGGTCTTCGGGCGTCGGAGCCCGGCCGAAGGACGCCGCCCGAGCGCCCATCAGCGCGGCGAGCACCTTGTCGAGACCCTTGGATCGCTCGGGAAGGTCAGCCCGGTCGATGAGAGTGAGAGCAAAGCCGGTGTCGGGCCCCGGGGTGCCGAAGCCTTCGCCATGCGGAACCTGGTCCGGAGAGGTGATCACTCCCGGGCGATCCGACGGGCGCCAACGACGGGCATGATCCGGACGCGGAACCACACGGGGCCGGTCGGACGGATCGAGCTCGATGTTGGGCTGCTGGGCCATGACCCGATGATGCCCGCTGCGGGTCCACGGACCAAGTCAGAAGACAGCCACGAAAGCCCACCCGGCGGCGAGACCGTAGAGACCGGCAACCAGATCGTCGGCGGTGACGCCGACACCCCCCGCCAGACCCTCGGCGGCCGCGACCCCCGGGAAGGCAGACTTGAAAATGTCGGCTGCCCGGAACACCAACCAGGCGACGAGAGCGCCGCCCCCGGCGAGTCCGATCGTTGCGAGGAAAGTGCCTGCCGCCTCGTCGACGACGACCCAACCCGGATCGTGATCGTCCTCGTCGTGGGTGAACCGATCCGACGACCACACCGAGAGCCCGATCACGACGATCGTCGCCCCGATCTGAGCGAGAAACCCGATGCGGCCGACTGCAAGGCTCATCACCAATGCCAGAGCGCCACCGACGGTCCCCGATCCGGCATGCGAACCTCGCAGGCGACCCAGAATGAGTCCTGACCCGAACCAAGAAGCGACGATGCGGTGCATCAGGCGACAGTACCGGCCGGGTTACATTGGCCGGGGGCACACCTCAGGAGGATTCGATGACACCGGACGATCTCGGACGCGCACGCGTGCCGTCAGACCCGCAGGTGCACGCAGACGGCCGTGTCGTCTTCACGCTGACACAGATGAATCTCGACGGCGATCGATACGACCGGGATCTGTGGATGCACCGAGACGGAGAGGCGCGCAGATTCACGACGGGCGGCAGCGACTCGCATCCGCGTTGGTCTCCAAATGGGGACAACATCGCGTTCTTGAGGAAGGTCGACAAAGCAGCTCAGATCGCGGTCATTCCGGCCGCCGGCGGCGAGGCTCGGGTCGTCACAGAATTCGAACTCGGGGTCGAAGGTTTCGAATGGTCCCCCGACGGGTCCACCATCGCCGCAGTCGCCATCACGAGGACCGACGAGTGGTCTGAGCTGAGCGAGGAGGATCGGCAGAAGCAGCCCCGTCGAGTCACCTCCGTCCCGTATCGGTTCGACACCATCGGCTGGACCCACGACCGACGACGTCACATCTGGCTGGTGCCGGTCGACGGATCCGAATCGCGCTGTCTGACTCCTGGAGATTTCGACGAGCGCACGCCGGCATGGTCGCCGGACGGGTCGAAGATCGTCGCCCTCACCGATCGCAGCGAAGGGCGGGGACTCGAACCGGGAACCGATGTGGTCGAGATCGACGTCGAAACGGGCGACATCACACCGGCCGTCTCCCGAGGAAACTGGTTCTGCGCCGCCTACGCCCCCGATGGCACCCTCCATCTCCTCGGAGATGACTCGACGGACTGGCCGGGCGTCTCCACCGTGTGGCGCCGCGAGTCCGACGGAACGCTCCGATCCCTCACCGAGCACCTGGATCGGTCCAGCACCTCCCTTGCGGCCGGACCGTCCCGGCTGCTGTTCGTCGGCGACGACGTGCTCACGGCACTCGAGGACGGGGGCAGTTCCGGCGTCATCCGCGTCGTGCCGGACGGGACGGTGCACCATCTGGTGACCGGCCAACGCGTCGTCACCTCGTTCCACAGCGTGGACGGTGAAACTCTTGTATTCGCCGCGTCCGAGATGACCGAGCCGGGCAAGCTCGTCCGGTGGACGAGCGGGTCGGAAGAGGATCTCACGAACTTCAACGACGACCTCGATTTCATCGAAGGTCACCACTTCCAGGTTCCATCTGGTGGGGTCGAAATCGACGCCTGGGTCTACCTGCCCACGGAAGGCGAGACCTACCCGGGGCTGGTCAACATCCACGGGGGGCCGGCGAGCCAGTACGGCTTCGGCTTCTTCGACGAGTTCCAGATCTACGCCGCCGCCGGGTACGCGGTGATCGCGTGCAATCCGCGCGGGTCATCCGGGCGCGGGCTCGACTATGTCTCCGCTGTCGTCGGAGACGGATGGGGCGTGGTCGACACCGAAGACATCGGCAACGTGGTCGAAGCCGCGCTTCAGCGATATCCCCACATCGATCCTGATCGGCTGGGAGTGATGGGCGGCTCGTACGGCGGCTTCATGACCGGCTGGCTCACCGCCCACGAGGACCGATGGAAGTCGGCCGTGGTCGAGAGGGCCCTGTTGAACTTCGTCAGCTTCGCCGGCACATCCGACATCGGAGCGACCTTCCCCCGGTTCTACACCAAGGCGGACTATCCGGACGCCTGGGAAACGTGGTGGGAGAAGAGTCCGCTCGCATACGTGGATCAGGTGAAGACGCCGACGCTGGTGATCCACTCCGAGAACGACTACCGATGCCCGATCGAACAGGGCGAGCAGTGGTTCATGGCCCTCCTGCGCAACGGCGTTCCGACCGAGATGCTGCGCTTCCCCGATGAGAGCCACGAACTGACACGCTCCGGTGGTCCGAAGCACCGCAGGCAACGGTTCGAAGCCATCCTCGACTGGCACGCCCGCCACCTCTGAGAAGCCGGCCCGCCAATCGCCGTGCGTCAGCCGAGTTCGAGGTAGGTCGCCTCTTCGATTCCGGGAAGGTGGCGAATCGAGTCGACCTGGGACTCGCTGAGAGGGTGATCGATGTTCAAGCCCATCAGCGAAGCCTCTCCAGTGACCCGAGACCGCCCGACGACCATGTTGGCGATGTTGACGCCTTCATCACCCAGATACGACGCCATCCGCCCGATCACGCCGGGAATGTCCTCGTTGCGGACGATCAGCATCTTTTCCGAGAAGACGAGTTCGACGTCATTTCCCATGATCTCGACCATCATCGGACCCTTGCGGCCGAGGCTGCCTGACAGCGACACCAAGCGGCCACCGACCTCGCCGGAGATCTTCACCTCGGACACGTATTCGACAGCCTGCTCGGTCGACTCGAGATCGACAGCGATCCCCCGTTCCTCGGCGAGGCTGGGAGCGTTCACATAGGACACCGGTTCGGACGAGACCGCCTCCATCAGACCCTTGAGCACCGCCAACTTCAGGGGACGAAGGCCGAACTGGGCGATGCGGCCCTCTGCGCGAACGACGATCTGGTCGCCGAGGCCGCGAGCGAGACCGACGAACGCCCTCCCCAACTGCTCTGCCACGGGCAGATACCGCTTCACCTCGTCTGCGACGTCCCGACCGAGATCGACGTTGACCGCAGACAGTACGAGCTCGCCCCGCAAGGCGGACGCAACCGCCGTCGCCACATCGATCCCTGCCTTGTCCTGAGCTTCGGTGGTCGACGCGCCCAGGTGCGGGGTGACGACGACCTGGGGAAGAGAAAACAATGGCGACTCGGTGATGGGCTCCGTCTCGAACACGTCCAGCCCGGCACCGCCCACCCTGCCGTCTTCGATCGCCGCCGCCAGATCGGCCTCGTTCACGATGCCGCCTCGACTGGTGTTGATGATCCGCACACCCGGCTTGACCTTCAACAGGTTGTCGCCTCCGATGAGATTCTCGGTGTCTTTTGTCTTGGGAAGGTGGATCGAGATGAAGTCCGCCTGCGGGAGGAGGTCGTCGAGTTCCATCAGTTCGACCCCCAACTGACGCGCACGATCCGGCCCGACGAACGGGTCATATGCCAGCACCCGCATCCCGAACGCCAGGCAGCGCTGGGCGACCAGGGTCCCGATCTTGCCGAGGCCGATGATCCCCATCGCCTTGCCGTGAAGTTCGATCCCCTCGAAGCTCTTCCGATCCCAGACGCCGGAGGTCAGCGTGCCGTGCGCCCGCGGGATGTTCCTCGCCTGTGACAGCAGCAGCGCCATCGCATGCTCCGCCGCCGAGATCGTGTTGGCGTGGGGGGCATTGACCACCAGCACTCCCCGTTCGGTCGCCGCCGCCAAGTCGATGTTGTCGACTCCGATTCCGGCCCGACCGATCACCTTCAGACGCGGTGCAGACTCGATGAGCGTCCGGTCGACGTTCGTCGCGGAGCGGACGATGAGCGCATCGGCGTCGGCCAGACGATCGGCCAGGTCATGCGGGTCCAAGCCGATCGCGACGTCCACCTCGAACTGTTCGCGAAGCGAGGCGATCCCGGCGTCGGCGATGGTTTCTGCGACGACGACCTTGGCTGACATCTGAATACTCCTGATCCGAAACCGTCATTGTGCTGCCGGGGACCTCTGTGATCCAAGACGACCCCGATCGCCGCGGATCTCAATAGGCTGGTGGGCAGCGAGATAGAGGAAGTCATGACCTGGATGCCAGATCACGTCGTAGTGGCAGTGGACGGTTCCGAAGCATCGAACCATGCCGCGCGAGTCGGTGTGTCGCTCGCCGAGCATCGAGGCGGAAAAGTCACCCTCATCACCGTCGTTCGGCCTCCGGAAGGCTGGTGGGGCGTGGGTGGCGCACCCCCCAGTCCCGAAGCCATGTCCGTTGCGATCGCCCGAGCGCGCACCGAAGTCCTCGACCCTCTCGCCAAAGAGTTCGCCGACGCAGAATGCACCGTCGAACTGGTCGAGGAGATCGGCGATCCCGCCAGTGTCGTGATGCGGATCGCCGACAACCTCGGCGCAGACGTCCTGGTAGTCGGAAGGCGTGGCTCGTCGCTGGTCGAAAGGTTGATGCTCGGCTCGGTCGCCGACCGTCTCGCCCACGAGGCCTCGTGTCCGGTCCTGATCGTCCCCTGACGATCAGTCGGTGAACGCCGGGATCACCTCTCTGGCGAAACGCTCCATGCCGGACGTGTCGTACGCGGCTCCGGCAAAGTACGAGATCGCATAGGTCATCCCACGACTCTCCCATGTGCGGAGCTTCTCGACGAGTTGGTCCGGAGTGCCGACCATGCCCCCGTCGAAGTAACCGTTCACGGTCTTCTCAGCACGCTCCGCACCGACGAACGGGGTGTAGTGATCGACGAACCAGGCCCGCTTGTCCTCCACGTCCGACTCGGTCTCCTCGCAGATCACGTTGAAGTTGGTGGAGCGCACGATCTCGTCGAAGTCCCGTCCGACGTCCTTGCAGTGACCGGCCAGCACCTCTGACTTGTGCGTGAACGTCTCGATATTCCCGCCGAAATTCGTGTACTGGGCGTAGCGAGCTGCGACATTCAGGGTGAGTTGCTCGCCCCCGCCTGCGATCCAGAAGGGGATGTGGGGATCCTGGACGGGCCGAGGCCGGCAGATCCCCTGATCGAGGGTGTAGTGCGTGCCCTCGTAGGTGACGACATCTTCGGTCCAAAGGCGCTGCATGATCTCGACTGCCTCGCGCAGTTCACCGATCCGAACCGACGGCTTCGGGAACGGATACCCGTAACCCTTGTATTCGGCCTCGTACCAGCCTGCGCCGATCCCCATCTCGACCCGGCCTCCCGAGATGGCATCGATCGACGCGGCCACTTTGGCCAGGTAGGAAGGATGGCGGTACCCGTTGCACGTGCACATCTGGCCGAGCCGGACCGTCTCGGTGACGGCGGCCAGGGCGGCCATGAGAGTCCACGCCTCGTACGTCTCCTCCTGGGCGGCGACGGGGACCGTGTGAAAGTGGTCGTAGACCCAGAGAGAATCGAATCCCGACGACTCGATGGTGCGGGCGATGTCGGTCATCCGCGACCATTGGTCCTTGACGTCGATGCCGACCAGATCGAGACGCCAGCCTTGCGGTACAAAAGCTCCAAAACGCATGCTTCGACGATACCGATCCGCCGTCGTGATGCCGTATCCGCCGTGCGGGGTAGCCTCGCACGCCGTGCCTGAAGTCGTCATCGGAATCCCGGTCAAACCGTTTCCCGCAGCCAAGCGCCGGCTGGCGTCGGTGCTCGACGACACGGGCCGTGCGGTACTCGGTAGGAGACTGGCCGAACGAACGGTTCACGCCGTCCTCGACGCAGGAGCACAGCCTCTGGTGATCTCCGCAGACGACCCGGTGACCGAATGGGCCCGGTCGATTGGGGTCGACGTGCTGTTGGATGAGGGCTCGTCGCTCGACGAGGCAGCGAAGGCCGCGGTCGGTGAAGCCCGCCGTCGGGAGGCCGCCTGGGGGATTCTGCATGCCGACCTTCCGCTGCTCAGGGCAGACGACCTGCAGGTGGCCGTCAGCATCCTCGGCGACGGCGGTGCGGTGGTTGCTCCGTCCTCGGACGGTGGCACCTCGCTGGTGGGATCCTCGCTCGACCGCTTCGCATTCTCGTACGGACCGGGATCCTTCCACCGCCACCTGGCGGCCCTCGCCCGCGAGGATCCACGTGTGATCTTCACTCTCGGACTCGCCCTCGACCTGGACACGCCGGCCGATCTGGCCGCTGCCCGGGCGACGGTCGAAGGCGCCTGGCTCGGCCGATAGGCTCGCCGCCATGTCACGCCGTGCATCCAACCTGTTCTCCGAGGCAGCAGCCGAGCCGGTCGAGCTCGAAGTTCCCGAACGAGCGTTGTCGATCGCGGCGCACGCAGACGACGCCGAGTTCGGGGCGGGTGGCACGTTGGCCAAGTGGGCGGACGCCGGATGCGAGGTGACGCTGCTCATCGCCACCGACGGTTCCAAGGGAACCTGGGACGCGAACCAGGATCCGCGTGAGTTGGCGGCCTCCCGGCAGTCGGAAGCACGGGCGGCGGCGGCAGTGCTGGGCGCATCGCCAGACGTGATCTTCCTCGACTATGTCGACGGCGAACTCCACCACTCGCCGGCGCTGCAGGAGGAGTTGTGCCTGTGGATCCGCCGGTTGCGCCCTGACGTGGTGCTGTCGTGGGATCCCTGGAAGCGCTACATGCTCCACCCTGACCATCGGGAGATCGGATGGGGAGCCTGCGATGCCGTGGTCGCCGCCCGCGACCACCTGTTCTTCCCCCATCAGTTGGTCGACGGTCTGGGCAAGCATCGTCCTGACGCCTTGTTGCTCTATGCCGCCGACGCGCCCGACCATTTCGAGGACATCTCGCAGACCTTCGACCGCAAGATCGCGGCACTGTTGGAGCATTCGAGCCAGAGCCAGTCGACGATGCAGGACGCCGCCACCGCCGAGGAGGGCCGGGCGGCATTCAGGGAACGGATCGCAGCCTGGTGCCGGACGATGGGCGAACCCGTCGGCCTCCCCGTCGCCGAATCCTTCAAACTCCTCCGCCCCTGACCCGCTTTTGGTACGCGTAGCGCTTCATTCATGAAGCGCTACGACGCTAAAAAGCCGGTTCGGGGAGGGAGAGGGCGCGGCGGACCTGGGCGAGGCGGTCGGGGACGAGGCGGTGGTAGATCCACTTGCCGCGGCGTTCTGACTCGATGAACCCTGCCTCGCGCAACTGCTTGATGTGATGACTGACGGTCGGTTGGCTGAGATCGAGAGGGTCGGTCAGGTCACACACGCACACTTCTCCGTCGGCGGCAATGGCCAGCATCGACACGATCCTGATACGCGCAGGGTCTGCCAGGACCTTGAGCATCGCGGCGAGATCCTCGGCTTCGGCACTGCTCAGGCCGCCGGCGATGGGTGTGCAACAGATTTCCATGGAGTACATATTGACAGATGTCGATATATATGGCAATGTCCATGAATTGACGGTCATCAATATGACCCTCCCGAGAAAAGGAACAGCCATGTCACGAGTCCAACTGGCACTCAATGTCACCGACGTCGACGCCGCGGTGGCGTTCTACGAGAAGGTCTTCGGCACCCCGGTCAACAAGCGCAAGCCCGGGTACGCCAACTTCGCCATCGCCGAGCCACCGCTCAAGCTCGTCCTCATCGAGAACAGCGAGGGTGGCGGGACGCTCAACCACCTCGGGGTCGAGGTCGAATCCACCCGTGAAGTCAACGACGCCACCAAGCGTTTCGTCGAAGACGGGTTCACCACCTTCGAAGAGCAAGGCGTCGAGTGTTGCTACGCCAAGCAGGACAAGGTCTGGATCACCGATCCCGACGGCGCCGGCTGGGAGTTCTACACCGTCCTCACCGACAGCCAGAAGATGTCCGACGCAGACGATGCCTGTTGCACGTCGACCGAGCCTGCCGCAGCCTGCTGTTCGGCCTGATACCCCTGCGATGATGGCGGTGTGCCGGACACCGCCATCATTCGCGCCACGATCGAAACCGTCCTCCGCGGCCTGCCCGCCGCCCTCGATCCGTTCGACCGGACCCGGCACGCACTCTCCCGACTCGACCTGGACGGATCCGTCGCGGTTGTCGCAATCGGCAAGGCCTCGCGGGCGATGGCAGCTGCATCCATCGAGGTCTTCGGTGACCGCATCACGGGCGGAGTCGTCGTCGCGCCAGACGATGCGCCGATCGACCCGTTCGGTGTCCATGTCGGTTCGCACCCGCTACCCGACGAAGCCTCCGAGCGGGCCGGACACGCCGCGCTGCAGATCGCGGCCGAAGGTGGCCACGACAACCTCGTCGTACTGATCTCGGGCGGCGGCTCGGCCATGGCGGAAGTCCCGAAACGTCCGCTCGACATCTCCGCACTCACCGAACTCACCGACCGACTCCTCAAAGCCGGTACCCCGATCGACGAGCTGAACGTCGTCCGCCGCCACCTCTCCGACTTCAAGAACGGAGGGCTCAGCGGACGCTCGAAGGTGCCGGTGACGACGCTGGTGATCAGCGATGTCGTCGACGGTCCGGCCTCGATGGTCGCATCAGGACCAACACTGCGAGACAACTCGGACGGACTGAGAGCACTGGCCATCCTCGAACGGAGGCTGGGCCGGCCCGTGCCACAGAAGATCCACGCTGCCCTGGCGACGCCGGTGCCCTCTCGGCCGAACGAGACCGCCATCGTCGTCGCCGACCGGCACACTGCGTACGCGGCGGTCTCCCACCAACTCGCCCTCGCCGGAGTCGAACCGTCCCGTCCGGTCCGACTCGAAGGAGACGCCGAAACGATGGCCAGGTCCATGGTCACGATGCCGGGCCTCACCATCGGAACCGGCGAGACGACGGTGGTCGTGGAAGGCGACGGCTCCGGCGGCCGCAACCAACATGGTGCGCTCGCCGCCGCGATCGCCATCGAGGGAACTGCCACCGTGTTCGCCACGATCGGCACCGACGGTGTCGACGGTCCGACCGACGCGGCCGGTGCCGTCGTCGACGGAGCCACGGCTGCTGGGATCCGGGCCGCCGGCCTCGATCCCGCCCGGGCGCTGGCGACGTGCGACTCACATCCCGCACTCGACGCCGTCGGCAGTCTCATCCGCACAGGCCCGACAGGTACGAATGTCGCCGACGTCTGGGTGTGCTACACCCCGACGACGACATAGCGGTCCCGTCCGGCCAGGTCCGGAAGGATCCGAACCGACACGAACCCGGAGAACATCTCCCACACGTCGGGGCCCTGCGTCTCTCCGATCTCGCAGACAACGATGCCCTGCGGCCTCAGCCAGGCCGGCGATTCGGTGGCGATTCGACGCAGCATCTCGAGACCGGTCGGCCCGGAGACGAGCGCCATGCGTGGCTCGCGGCGGACGTCGACCGGCAGCCGCCCCCATTCCGACGTTGCGACATACGGCGGGTTGGCGACGATCAAGTCGACCGTCCCGGCCAGACCCGGATCGAGAGCGTCGAACAAGTCGCCCTGCCGCCACTCGACCTTCGGTGCGTACGAGGCGCCGTTGACGCGGGCGACAGCGAGGGCGTCTTCGGAGAGATCCGTCCCGATCACGCGGGCGTTCGGAAAGCTCGACGCCAGCGCGATGGCAAGAGCACCCGAGCCCGTGCAGAGATCCACCACGACCGTTGGATCGTCGGCCATCGACACCGCCAGCTCCCACAGGCCCTCCGTCTCGGGACGGGGAACGAGGACACGCTCGTCGACAGCCAGATCGAACGGCCCGAAAGCGGCGGTGCCCTCGAGGTACTGGAGCGGTTCACCGGCCTGGCGCCGACCGACGAGGACGGCAAGTTCCTCCTCGTCCCGTGCCACTGCCTGCAGGCGTCGCAGCTCGTGGTCAGGGGTCACAGCCACAGCGCCATCCGGACGTGTGGCCCGATGTGTTCGATTTCGTACGGTTCGGAGACCTCTCCGAATCCGGCCCGGAGATAGAAGCCGGCGGCGGGAACCCGAGCGCTGCACCAGACGAGGTCGCCACCGCGAGAGCCGACGTGGTCGAGGGCGGCCGCCAGAAGCACACGCCCGAGTCCCCTCCCCCGCATCGTCGTCGCCATAGATCGCAGGCGAAACGGATTCGTCGCGTCGCTCACGTCCGGCGAGGACTCGGGGGCGACGCTGACACTGCCGACAATCTCGCCTGCGACAACCGCTCCGAACCAGGAGGCAGAGGGATCCTCCTCGGCCGCGAGTTCGTCGAGAGACTGGTGCGGCCGCAGCACCAACTTGCGGAGCGGTCGGGTCGCGGCGGGCGGAACTCGCCGAACGTGGACGAGGCGGGCGGAGAGATCGGTCGACTGGGCGAGCATGACCGACGCCGAGCAGGTCCGCTCAGTCACCTCGATGGCGTGCAACAGGCGACTCTCTGCAGCTTCGGACGCGACGTGGAACTCGAGATCGATGCTCGTGTACACCCGGGGCGTCCGATCGGCTCGTGCTGCGTCGGCGACCACGTTCAATCCGGCCACCTCGAATCGCATCTTGGCGAGGACGGCGTCGACTGTGGACCCGGCGCACGTGACGAGCGAGGCAAGCATCAACTCCATCGGGGCGGGACCCAACGCCTCGCCCGGGCGTTCGTAGGCGCCGGCCTCCACGATCAGTCGCGCCTGGGACGGGGTCGCCACTTCGAAGACCCCCTGTGATTCCCGAAATCCCCTCACCACGCTGTGCATCGCACCGAGGGTAGGAAATGGCGGCCGATGAGCCGTCTCCGCGTGGGACACTTCTTCGCTCATGTTCTCCGACCGAAACGCTCTCCGGGTTGCGCTCGCCCGCTTCGTCTCCCGCACCGGCGCCGAAGCCGCCTTCTTCGTGGGGATCTGGGGCAAGGTCGCCTACGAATTCGACGGGACCGCCGGCGAGATCGCCCTCGTGATCGGAGCGCTCGGCATATCGGGCCTGGTCGGATCGGCCGCGGCCGGAACTCTGGTCGATCGGTACGATCCGAGGAGGGTCCTCCTCGGAGCGGAGATCATCTTCGTCCCGGCAGCACTGTCGCTGCTGTTGGCGAGCAGTCTCCCCATGCTGATCGTGCTCTCCGCCGTCCTCGGCCTCGTCAGCGCCCCGATCAACACCGCAATCGCATCGTTTCCTCCGTTTCTCACCGAAGATCCAGAGCGGCTCTCCAAGATGAACTCCCTGGTCGAAACCTCCGGGATGGCAGCCCTGATCACTGGAACTGCGATCGGCGGCGCTCTCGCCAAGTGGGTGAGCATCGACGCCATCTTCGTCTTCGACGCCGTCACCTCGATCGTGGCGATGGGGATCATCTGGGGTGTGCGGCTGGTCGGGGACAAGCCGGACGAAGTGCCGATCGAGCGGAACTCGATGCGGGAGCTCCGGGAAGGAATTCGCTTTTCGTTCGCCAACCATCGGCTGCGTTTCTATCTCCTCGCCGGCGCGTCCGTCTGGACGATGTTCGGGCTCTTCTCTGCCCTCGAGCCGCTGTTCTTCCGCGACATCCTCGATGAGCCTCCCGAAACCATCGGATTCGTCAACACCATCTTTGGCATCGGCCTCGTCGGCGGAACCTGGCTGGTCGCCCGTCTCCCGCGGGCGGCAAGGTCGGCCCGGGCGGTGCTCGTACTCGTTGCCCTCAACGGGTTGGGAGCCATCCTGTATATCGGCACGAGCAGGCTGCCGGTGGTGATCGCCGGTGGCTTCGTGTGGGCGGTGATGATCGGGGTGTTCGTTCCGATCGTCCGCACCATGCTCCATGTGAACTCGCCGCGACCCATGGTCGGCCGCGTGATGAGCGTGTCACAGATGCTGGGTGAACTCGGCAAGCTCGGTCCGCTGACGGCTGCGCCGATCCTCGCCGCCCTGTTCGGAATCCAGCAGACGCTGGCCGGCGGCGGGGTGATCCTGGCGATCGCCGCACTCGCATTCTGGAAGGTGGCCCGACGGCTGGACGCCACCCGTACGGTGCCGGTGGACTCCCTCGAAGAGGCGATCATCGCCCCGCACGTGGGCGAGCTCTAAGCCGAATCGGAGTGCTCCCGGGCCACCATTAGCCTCCGGCAGTCGTGTCCTCTGCCCCGCCCATCGCCGTCGACTATTCCAAGAAGTGGATGGTGCTCGCCACGGTCGGGGCCGGTGTGATCCTGGCGACGATCGACTCGTCGATCGTGAACGTGGCGCTCCCGACGATCACCGACGAGTTCGACACCACCTTCCGGGCGATCCAGTGGGTGCCTCTCGCCTACGTGCTGGTGATCGCCACGCTCACACTCGGCACCGGGCGGCTCGGGGACATCGTCGGCAAGAAGCGCATCTACACCTCGGGTTTCGCCCTGTTCACGGTGGCCTCCGCACTGTGTGGCCTGTCGACGAGCGTGGCGACCCTGATCGGCTTCCGAGTGCTGCAGGCCGTCGGGGCGGTGATGATCCTGTCGCTCGGCGCGGCGATCCTCACCGAAGGATTCCCGGCGTCCGAACGGGGCAAAGCACTCGGGTTCATCGGCACCTTCGTCTCGATCGGGATCGTCACCGGCCCGGCCGTCGGCGGGATCCTCATCTCGTTGTACGACTGGCGCTCGATCTTCTTCGTCAACATCCCGGTGGGCATCATCGGGGTCATCCTCGCCATTCGCTACGTTCCCAACACACCTCCGGTTCCGGGGCAGCGGATCGACCTGCCGGGGATGGTGCTGCTGAGCGTCGCCCTGCTCTCCTTTTCACTGGGAGTGACTCGCGGCCAGGAAACCGGGTTCGCCGACCCGCTCAACCTCGTCCTCCTCGGCATCGCCGCCATCGTCGCTGCCATCTGGGTGCGGGTCGAACGGCGGGCAAGCTCCCCGATGATCCGGCTCGATCTCTTCCGCAACCCGATGCTCTCGGTCAGCGTCGCCACCGGATTTCTCGTGTTCACCCTGATCGCTCCGCTCGTGTTCCTCCTCCCCTTCTACCTCGAAGGCGTCCTCGGATACGACATCCGCACCGTCGGCCTGCTTCTGGGTGCGGCGCCGCTGTCGATCGGGGTGATCGCACCCTTCGCCGGTGCGCTGTCGGATCGAATCGGGGTGCGCAAACTGACCCTCGCAGGACTGTGCATCGTGCTGGTCGCCTTCATCGGGTTCCAGGCGCTCACCGACACCACCGAGTGGTGGCAATTCGTGCTGATCATCGTCCCGCTCGGCATCGGCATGGGCACGTTTCAGAGTCCGAACAACAGCGCGATCATGGGGTCGATGCCCCCCGAATACGCCGGCGTCGGCGGCGGCATCCTCTCGATCACCCGACTCCTCGGCCAGGTGACGGGGGTGGCGGTCCTCGGATCCCTGTGGGCGAGCCGGGTGGCCTCCATCGCCGGACCCCGCTACGCGGGCGATGCGAGTGCAGCACCGCCGCTCGCCCAGGTCACCGCTTTGAAGGATGTCTTCTTGTGGGGAGTGGGTGTGGTGACCGTGGCAATCGCCATCGGCGTCTGGGGGCTGCGCAACGAACGGGCGGCGCGGGCGGCATGACCCACCGAGTGGCTTCTGCCGTCGTCTTCGGTGCCTCGGCCGCAGTCCTGGTCGTCGAACTCGCCGCCGTCCGGCTGCTGGCGCCCTACGTCGGGCAATCTCTCGAAACCTTCACCGCGATCGTGACAGTCGTCCTTGCGGGCATTTCGTTCGGAACCTGGATGGGTGGGCGGGTGGCGGACCGTTCCGGGGACCTGCCGAGACTCATCGGCTCCGAGCTGTTGGTGGGAGGGGCGCTCGCCATCGCAGTCGTTCCATTGATCGATCTCGTCGGACCCCTGGTCGCCGGTTCCGACGGCGCAGGCCTGATCCTCGTCGCGATCGTCGCGCTGTTCGCTCCGTCGGCGTTCCTCAGCGCGGTGTCGCCGGCGGTCGTGCGACTGTCTCTCGCCAGCCTCGCCGAGACGGGTGCCACGGTCGGGCGCTATTCGGCGATCGGGACGGCCGGGGCGATCCTCGGATCGCTGGCCACCGGGTTCGTACTCGTGCCGCTCATCGGCACAACCGCCATCGTCGTCGGGACCGGTACGTTGGCGGTTCTGGCGGGGACGGCCGTGCGGGTCAGGCGGTTGGCGACCCTGCTGGCGGTCATCGGTGCACTCGTCCTCAGTGCCTCCCTGGCGGTCGTGGCCGGCGACCGGTGCGACCACGAGACTCGCTACTACTGCGTCAGGATCCTCGAAGACCCGGAACGGGAGTCGGGGCGACGTCTCGTCCTCGACGACCTCTCACACTCGTACGTCGACCTGGACGATCCGACGCATCTCGAATTCGCCTACACCCGGATGCTGGCGGCGGTCGCCAACGCCCAGACACCAGGCCCGATCGACGTCACATTCATCGGAGGCGGGGCCTTCACACTCCCTGCATGGCTCGATGCAGAACGGCCCGGATCGACGTCGACGGTTCTCGAAGTCGACACCGACCTGCCGGGAATCGTCGCCCAGGAGATGCCTCCCCCGCCCCGCATCCCCACCCATCTCATCCTCGGCGACGGACGCGCGTCGATGCGAACACTCGCCGACGAAAGTGCGGACGTCGTCGTCGGAGACGCCTTCGGCGGCCGTGCAGTTCCCTGGCATCTCACCACCGTGGAATTCAACGACGACATCGACCGGGTCCTGCGCCCCGACGGGCTGTACATCGCCAACGTGATCGACGGACCGCGCATGGAACTCGTCCGAGCCGTCGCGTCGACCCTGGGCCAGACCTGGCCGCACGTCGCGGTGCTGACGACACCGGACCGCTTGGTGCGGGGTGGGAACCTCGTCGTCGCCGCCAGTCATGCGCGGATCGATTCGTACGCAGTGATCGCCGAGAACCTCGCATTCGGGCTCGACGTGATCGTGTTGGCGGGAACCGACCTCGATGCGTTCGTCGACGGCGCCCAGGTCCTCACCGACGACCACGCACCAGTGGATCAGCTGCTTGGTTGAAGTCCGGGCGGGCTAGATCGAGTACCCGTCCATGCGGGCGAGCACCTGCAACATCGTCTCGTCGGATCCGGCGCCTATCGCCTGCAGCCGGGTGTCCCGCATGTATCGGCCGGTCCACGTCTCCTCGATGTATCCGATACCGCCGTGGAACTGGAGACACCAGTCGGCCACCTCGCGGCTCAGGCGCCCCGACTTCCACTTGGCGATCGTTGCCATCCGCGTCACGTCCTCGCCCCGGGCGTGGGCAGCCGCGATCACGTAGTTGTACTGCTGGAACATGTCGACCTCGGCGGCGAGTTCGGACAGTCGGTACTGCAGGTACTGGTTCTTCATGAGCGGCCTGCCGAACACGATCCGCTCCTTGAGGTACTCCTTGGTGCGGTCCAGTGCGCGCTGCATCGACGCCCCCACCGAATACGTCGACCACATGCGCTCGATCACGAACTGGTTCATCTGCTGTTGGAAGCCCTGGCCTTCCACCCCGATCACGTTGGAGACCGGCACCCGCATGTCGGTGAATGAGAGAAGACCGGTGTCAGAGGCGCGCATCCCGAGCTTGTCGAGCTTCTTCGAGACTTCGAATCCGGGGGCGGACGTCTCGACGACAATCTGACTCATTCCGTTGTATCCGCCTTCGTCCGACGTCCGGGCGAGCAGGCACATCCAGTCGGCTTGGAGCGAATTGGTGATGTACATCTTCGAGCCGTTGATGACGTACTCGTCGCCGTCGCGAACGGCCCTGGTGCGAATCGCTGCAACGTCGGAACCGGCATCAGGTTCAGTGACGGCGATCGAGGTGACCATCTCTCCGCGAATCGCCGGAGCCAGGTACTTCTCGCGCAGCTCATCTGAGCCGAAACGGTGCAGTGAGTACGTCGCCATGTCGGCTTGCACACCGACGGCCATGCCGATCGCGCCGAGGTCGGCTCGGCCGAGTTCTTCGGCGAGGATGACCTTGAAGGAGTGATCGGCGCCCATGCCGCCCCACTTGGGGTCGTATTCGATGCCGAAGAAGCCGAGTTCGCCCATCTGGGCGAAGACGTCGTGGAGGGGCATCATCCCCGCCTCTTCCCACTCGTCGGCCTTGGGGTTGATCTCGGCTTCGACGTAGTCGCGCACCAGTTTGCGGAACTGCCGGTGCTCATCGGTCCACTGCATCACACGCTCCTGGGATCTCGCCCGACCGCACCTTACAGACCACCCGTTCCGGAAGTACTGGTCCCAAACCCTGGGTTCAGGACCACCTATATGGCGGGTTCGGCGCACGAGTTGGAGATCGGGGCTACCTCGACTGCGAACTGGTGCGAGATACCCGCCACGGAGGTGGTCTGGAACCCAGGGTCTAGAGGGTGGCGTGGATCAGGTAGTCGTTGGCGTCGTCGTCCCAAGTGAGTTCGACGAAGCCTCGGGCCTGGGCGGCTTTGCAGAACTGGAGGAACCCGCCGTAGCCGAACTGCTTCTCGGAGAATCCCGGCGACTGCTTGCGGACCTGGTTCTTGAGCCCGGAAAGCTGCGGCGACCCGTTCTTCTCCTCGATCGACTTCACCACCTTCACCAGCAGTTCGAACGCCTGCGCCTCATCCGGGTTGGAGGCGAGCGACACCACCGGATCTCCGGCGGCCGGGCCTTCGGACAGCGTGATCACCTGCTTGGACTCGAGATGACGCAGCAACTCGCCGAACGCCCGGAACCCGTGGTCGGCCTCCGTGAACGTGGGGTCCTTGCGAATCAGCGCCCGCTTCAGCGACGACGCCAGCACGGCATCGCCCGAAGACCGCGACAGTCCGCTGACCGTCGTGGCGATCAGACGTTGGATCTCATCCTGATCGCCCGACCGCTCCTCTTCCTGTGGCGCCGGATCAGGCTTGGAGGCGTCCGGCGGGGAATCCCGCATCTCCACACCTTCGAGGTTCTCGTAGAAGAGGAATTCGTCGCACGCCGGCGGCAGCAGCTTGGAGGTCGATGCCCGTATTCCGACGCCGATCACCCGCTTGTTCAGCTCCCGCAGCTTGTAGACGAGCGGCGTAAAATCCGAGTCCCCGGTGCAGATGACGAAGGTGGTCAGATAGCTGCGTTCGAAGGCGACTTCGATCGCGTCGACTGCCATCTTGATGTCGGCGGCGTTCTTGCGCACCGCCCCCATCCGCTGCGGGATCTCGATCAGTTCGACGTGGTTGCGGGTCAGCATGCGGCGGTCTTCGTCGAAGTAGGACCAGTCGGCGTATGCCTTGCGGGAGACGACTCTCCCCCGCTCGGCGAGGGCGTCGGCGATCGGTTTGAAGTCGAAGGCGAGACCGCCCAAGGCTTCCCGTGCGCCGATCGCCAGGTTCTCGTAGTCGAGGAAAAGTGCGATTCGTTCTTCGTCTGGTGATGCCATCGGGTTCCACGGTACAACTCCCCGGGAACCGGGTGACATCACACGCCGTCGGATCGCCCATGATCGGCGAACGATCTGCTCCCTCGGCGAGACGGCACCGCTTCGACACGATGCTCACCCTTTGGCGGCGTCTCGACGACGTTCCTCCCAACGCCCGGCTCCCGTGGGCAGTCCAAGAAGCGACCGGCGCGGCGTCATCACCTGATCTCGCACTGAGTCGACGATTTCGACTGTCTACCGCAACGTTCGGAATGCTCTCGACGGAGTCGAGAGCCATCGATGCTCACTGAGCCCAGCCGTTGGCAAGCGTGTCTCGTACCTGTTCCATTCGGGTACGGACATCGTCAGCCACTTCACGCACCCCGGGCGCTTTGACGAGGTCGAGGACCGCCTCGGGATCCATGAAGTCCACCACGACGCCGTCGCCGTTCGCACGGACCACCACGTTGCACGGCAGCAGCGTTCCGATCCCAGGATCGGAGAGGAGCGCTTTCAACGCGAAAGGTGGGTTGCACGCGCCGAGAATGAGGTAGGGCTTCATCTCGTGCCCCAGCTTCTCGCGAAGGGTGGCAGCCATGTCGATCTCCGAGACAATCCCGAATCCTTCTTCGGCGAGGGCGGACCGAGTCTTTTCGACGACCCGGTCGAAGTCTTCGTGCACGGTCACGCTGAAGTGATAACTCACGACTATCCAGCCTTTCTCGAGGGACTGCCGCCATTCGACCAACGTGAGTTCCTGGCGACCAGAGGCGAAAGCCCTCAGGTGAGATACGTTTGGATCCTGGGGGCGACCATTTCGATGATCTGCTCAGGGTCAGCCGAGGCGATCGGCTCCATCTTCACCACGTAGCGCAACAGGGCTACGCCGAGCACGTGGGAGGCGACGAGCTCTGCTCGCAACTCCTGTCGGGTCCGGTCATCCGTTCTGCGACGCGTCCGAGGACGGCAGCCGAGATGAATCCGGCGATGGCGGGCTGTTCGCCGGTGACGAGGGAGTGGCGAAGTTGACCCAACAGGGCCTCTCTCGCCTCCGGCACCTCCCAAATGCTGAAGAAGAAGCGTGCCAGCCGCTCCCCGGCGTTCGCCGGATCCTCCCCGATCATCTCCGGGAGCGACTGTGCGATCGGGAAGGGGATCGACACCGAGGCTGTGAACAGGTCCTCCTTCGTCCCGAAGTAATGATGGACGAGGGCGGGATCGACTGCGGCATCGGCCGCCACTCGCCGGATCGTGGTCCGGTCGTATCCGCTCTCGGCGAACGCAGCCCGCGCCGCGTCGAGGATCTCCTGGCGGGTGTCGCCCCCACACAGCCCGTCGCCGCGCCGGTCGATAACGTGGGTCGATGTCGAACCTGCGCGACGCTCTCGAACATGCGGCCACCGTCATCGCCGAGGCACGGACGGGCTGGGGGGAAGCGTGTGGCGGGGCGAGCGCCTCCTCCGTATCTCCGTCTCCAACTGGTCGACCACCGAGGCTGACGTCGACCTGACCGTCGACGCCATCAAGAGGGCCCGCGACCACGCGCTCGCAACCGTCGCGACGGCGTGAGCCGAGCAGTCCCGGCTTCCTCCAGGCTTCGGTTGCCCGGCACAGTCGGGCGGCGCCTGTGTGACTGCCCCGCGCCATCGGCAAACCGGCCGCCATCTCCAGCACTGGTGGGCGAGACCGGCGGACGCCGACATGAATCCAGGTTGGCACCGAACTCAGTCAGGTCGATGCGTCGCCAATGCGTCTGCCAGATCGACGATCTGATCCGCCCCCTCTACCGCGCGCCACTGCTCGGGAATGGCTGAAAGCCCGAGGTGTGCCCCGACCAGCGCCCCCGTCATGGCAGCAATAGTGTCGGTGTCTCCGCCCAAGGAGATCGCCGTCTTGACCGCAGCAGGGAAGGATCCAAGGTGCAGCAAGAAGCAGGCGAGGGCAGTCGGAACCGATGCATGGGCTGTGATACCGGAGCCAAGAACGGGAAGTCGCCTGTGGTCGCCGGTCGACACGATCGCCTCGACCGTCTCCAACTTGTGGTGGAACTTGGTGGTCGTGACATAACGCCGCACTCGCTCGATCATCGCAGCCGGATCCGGCTCTACTCCCAGAGGCAATCCCAACACGTGGTCGATGGCAACGGCTTGGGCGACGGCGCCGTCGATCCCTTCTGGGTGCGTGTGCGTGATGACGGCACTGTTGCGGGCGAGTTCGGCCACTTGGTCGGTGTCGGGATGTCCGAAGAGTGCGACCGGCGCAACCCGCATCGCGGCACCGTTGCCGAACGATCCGGATCCACCGAACAGCGAGGTGGCCGCTTGGTTCCAAGCAACTCCTCGCTCCAGGTTGCCGAAGACTTCGGGTGGTCCGTCTCCGTAACCGCGCCAAGGTTCGAGGGCATACCGGGCGGCCAGCGTCGCCGCCATGTCGGCGCCATCGAATAGGCCACGAACTGTGAGCGATTCGGCCACCGCGATGGTCATTGCCGTGTCGTCGGTGTATCGGAGTGGCCCCGGATCGGACTCGAGCCGGTCGAGATAGGCCTGAGTCACGAGCGTGCGCCCCTCCATCGGAGCTCCCAGAGCGTCCCCGACGGCCGACCCAACGAGGCATCCCCGATACCGAGCAGATGATCGTGATTGTGTGGTGCCGGTCATCGGCTGCGGTTGACTCAAGCGTCGATCGGAACGTGACCGATGTGCTCCCACAGGTCGTTCATCGCGCCGTATCGGCGTTCTGGCAACTCGGCAAGCGCCGAAAGAACCTGCGGGCGAGCTTGGTTGCTCTCGGCGACTCGCAGCAGGTCGGTGCGGTTCGCACCGTTTCGATCGAAGGCGGATCGCACCACATCTGCGATCTCGACGCGGGTGACGGCTTTCATCATGTACCAGGATCTCCGTTCGACTCTTCCCTTACGTTAGAGTAGAGTACTCCTGTCAGCAGAGCCGCCAAATCTGCGTCACGCAGCCCTATCGCTGCGCAGCGCGCCCTGATCGCCTCGTCTGATGCCCCTTTTCTGGAGGACCCAGCATGCTCGAAGAGCATTACCAAATTGGAACAGTTGCCGAGACCGTCGGACTCTCTCTCCGAACGATCCGCTACTACGAGGAGATCGGTCTCGTGTCACCTTCCGGCCGCACCGATGGCGGGTTCCGGCTCTACACCGAGGCGGACATCGAACGACTCCACCTCGTCAAGGCCCTCAAACCCGTCGGTATGTCGCTGGAGACGATGGGCACGCTCCTCGAACGGGCGGACGCTTTGGAGGTTGCGGTCGCCGCAGGTGACGGCGTCGAAGACGCGGCCCGAGCATTCGAACGTGTTCTCGAAACGGCCCACCGTCATCTCGAGGAGTGGCAAGAGCGGCTCGAGCAGGCACGCACAGCTTTGGCGGGACTCGACCGGCTGGCGAAGACGGGAGACCGATGACCCGGACCCGTTGCTCCCGGCTGCGCAGCCACCCGAGGGCGCGCGTATGAAGGTCCTGCCCCCGTTCGGCATCCGCTCGGACTCGACAATGGTGGTCGTCTATCAGGGCACCGACCCGTTCCGCCATCGCCGGCTGACCTCTGATCCGCGGCGGCCCGCATGTGGCCCGACCCGAGAAGCCGGCGTCCTCGTGACCCGCAAGCGGGCCGACGCTGCCGGACTGATGCAGTGTCCGGACTGCTGGCCCACACCCGACCAATTCAACCCTTCCTCAGAACAGGATCTCCAACAATGACCGCACACCTCAAACCGCAACCACAGGCTCCTCTCACACGACCGATCCGGGTTTCGACAGATGTCATCATCTCCGCCCCGATCGATTCGGTGTTCGCCTTCGTATCCGATCTCCGGCACACGCCGACCTGGAATCGAGCGATCGTCACGACCGATGCACTCTCCGTCGGCCCTATCCGTCGCGGCTCGCGTTACCTGCAAACGCGCACCGTGCCTCGTCACAGCCAGGAGATCGTCGAAATCACCACGTTCGAACCCAACCGCCTCCTCGAACTGGTCTCAGACGAGGAGGGGGCCGGTGTTCGGTACGGCTACGAATTCGAAGCCGTGAACGACTACGAGACTCGAGTGACCATGACGGTGACATTGCAACCGGATCATCCGGTCGGGAGACGCGACCTCTACCGCCAGCGCCTCGTTCGGATCATGGCGTCGAATCTCGTCCATCTGAGAACCGCCATCCGGTCTGCGCTCAGGGGCAACGCCGACGCCTGATTCGGCGGAGACGTGCTCGAATGGCGCTCGCCGAGTGCAGGGGTAGCGTTCCGCCGATGGCCAGCCGCTATCACTTCCTGACGGAAATGGAGTTGACCTCTCCCCCCGACTCCGTCGAATCTGCGCTCTCGGACTACACCCGATGGCCCACATGGTGGCGATGGGCTCGCCAGGTCGAATCCCTCGATGGGGCGAATCCCGGATCTCTCGGGGCGAGACACCGGTACCGGGTCACGACTCCCTTCCGGTACGGCTTCACCTATGTCACCGAAGTGATCGAGGCCTCGCCCAGCCATATCCTCGTCGAGTCCAGCGGCGATCTGGAAGGCAGCGGCCTCTTCCAGTTCCACCGGACCGAGGAGCAGGGAACGGCGCTGTCGTTCACGTGGCTGGTCCAGACGCCCAAGTGGTGGATGAACCTGGTGAGCCCGATCGCTCGCCCGGCGTTCGTGTGGAACCACGACCATCTGATGACCAACTTCGCCAAAGGACTGGCGCGGGTCACAGGTGGCGATCTGATCGCCGTGACGAACACGGCAGTTCCACCGTCTGACCCCGGCTTCTTCAGCCTGACAATGACGTCGTGACCCGTTTCTGGTCGGCGTAGCGCTTCATTAATGAAGCGCTACGCCGCTAAAAAGCGATCCGGGTCAGGTGATTTCGACGACGACCTTGCCCAGCGCCCGGCCTTCGCCGACGTGGGCCAATGCCTCCGGCACTTCTTCGAGGCGGAACGTGCGGTCGATGTGGATGTCGACCTCGCCCGACGCGCACCGTGAGGCGAGCGGTTCGAAGTGCTTCGGCCCCAGTTTCACAATGAGGAGTCCCATGGACCGGCCGGTGAGACGGCTGGCGAGCGCTCCGAGCGTGACGATCCGAAGCAACGACCTCACCGACCCGCCGACACATCGGTACCGGCCACCGGGAGCCAGGGCCCGCCGGTAGGCGAACACCGAGCGGTGAGCAACGAGATCGAGCACGACGTCGTAGGGCTCGCCGCGGGTGAAGTCCTCGCTTCGGTAGTCGACGACTTCGTCTGCCCCCACCGATCGCATGAACTCGAGCTTGCCGGCGTTGTCGACACCCGTCACGTGCGCTCCGGTGCTCTTGGCGAGCTGGATGGCGAATGACCCGGAGCCGCCGCCTGCCCCGTTGATCAGTATCCGCTGTCCCAGGCCCACGCCGGCAGTCCCCTGCAAGGCGATCGGCCCTGCCTGAGGAATGGTCGAGGCTTCTGCGAACGTCAGCGTCTTCGGCTTGTGAGACAGCACGCTCGCCGGGGCCACCGCGTACTCGGCGAAGCCGCCCATCAGCGCGAGGTTGTCGCCGTAGACCTCGTCACCGGGAACGAATGCGGTGACATCGGACCCGACAGCCTCCACCGTGCCGGCGATGTCGGAGCCGAGAATGCGCCGCGCCGGGGACCGAAGGCCTCCGATCCGCGCATACATCGGGGACCCGCGCAGGTTTTCCCAGTCGGACAGATTGATCGACGTGGCGGCGACCTTGACGAGCACCTGGTTGACACCCGGTGTTGGCACTGGAACGTCTTCAACCTGCAAGACATCAGGCAAGCCGTAACGATCGCGGACGACTGCCTTCATGTGTGCTCCTTGATAGTCCGTCGCCATGCTTCTCCCACAGCCTCGCAGAGCCGCCGACCCGAGTCAGTGTTCGAGGGGCGAGCGAGTCGCCTGACCACCCGCCTGAGCGGGGGTGTTCGGAACCCAGGGTTCGGCACCACCTATACGGTGGTTTTCGCGCACGAGTTCGCCGGGGTTGGTGAACCGTGGGCTCGTAGGTACCGAATCGGTACTCCTGAACCCAGGGTTCGCAGTGCCCTCTGGGCTGACGAAGGTTGCCCGCGCCGGCCAACAGGGTTTGACCTGGTTCCGAGATATGATACATTGCACTGCTATGCATTCCGCATCTAGGTATCGGAGCGAGTCGTGCAGATAGACAAGGACCTCGTGGCGGCTTCGGCAACACCGTTGGTGCTGGCGATCCTCTCCGAATCCGAAAGCTACGGATACGCCATCATCAAGCGCGTTCGGGAACTCTCGGACGGGGAGTTCGAATGGACCGACGGGATGCTCTACCCGCTGCTCCATCGGCTGGCGCGACTCGGGTACGTGACCACGGAATGGCGCACGCCGCCCGAAGGGCGACGTCGCAAGTACTACTCGATCACGGACGAGGGCCATGCAGCGCTGGAAGAGCACCAGCGGCAGTGGAACACCGTGACGCGGGCACTGAAAGACATCTGGGGAGGCTTCGAAACGTCCTCCCTCACGCTCGGGAGGGCATGAAGTGGAACGTCTGGAATCCGAAATCGCCGAATGGCGGGCGTTCGTCACACAGGGTCCGGCCGGGAGGGATGTGGAGGAGTTGGAAGACCATCTCCGTGATCAGGTCACCGATCTGACCACAGCCGGGCTCGACGAAGACGAAGCCTTCCTCATCGCGGTCAAACGGATCGGCGGAATCGACGAACTGTCAGCAGAGTTCGCCCGCGAGCACAGCGGCCGATTGTGGAGACAACTCGGCCTCTCCAGCCGAGCCGACCAGTCCGAACCCGACAGCCGTTGGCCAGAGATGCTGATGTTCGCCGTTGCTGCTGCGGTGACCATCCAGATCGTGCGGCTGATCTCCGGATTCCCTGACGAATGGTGGCTCGTCCGCAACCTTGGTTTGCTCGTCGTACCGTTCCTCGCAGGGTTTTTCGCCCGTCGGCGGCAACTGTCCCTGCGCACGACCCTCCTCACGATCGCCCCGTTTGCCGTCGTCGGCCTGGTGATCAACCTCTACCCCTACACCGAGGGAGGGTCGACCGAGATACTCGTCGCCGCCCACCTGCCCGTCCTGGCCTGGTTCCTGGTCGCCTACCCCTACATGGGCGGCCACTTCCGATCCCACGAGGGACGCATGGACTTCGTCCGCTTCACAGGCGAATGGTTCATCTACTACGTACTGATCGCGCTGGGAGGCGGCGTGCTGATGGCGCTGACTGCGCTCATCCTCGAACCGACAGGTGTCTCCGATCCGGAAGTCATCCTGGATTGGGTGATGCCCTCCGGAGCGGCTGGCGCCGTGATCGTTGCCGCCTGGCTGGTCGAGTCGAAACAACGGGTCGTCGAGAACATGGCACCGGTGCTGACCATGATCTTCACTCCCCTGTTCGCCGTCATGCTCGCCGGCGCCGCGGTCGTCTATGCCACGACCGGATTCGGGGGCGCCTTCGACCGGGAACTGCTCGGTCTCTTCGACGCTCTCATGGTCGTGGTACTCGGACTCGTGCTGTACGGGATTTCGGCTCGGGACACGTCAGCACCTCCCGGGTGGATGGATCGCATCCAACTGGTCGCAGTCGTAAGCGCCCTCGTGCTCGATGTCGTCGTCCTCGGGGCGATGATCGCCCGCATCGGCGAACTGGGGTTCACCCCGAACCGAACTGCGGCACTCGGACTCAACATCCTGCTGCTCGTGAGCTTGGCCGGGACCGCCTGGCTGTCCATCCGCTTCCTCACTGGGAACGGCACCTTCCACCGACTCGAGCGCTGGCAGACCTCCTACCTCCCGGTCTTTGCCCTCTGGGTTGCCACGGTGGTGGTGATCCTGCCTCCGCTGTTCGCCTTCACCTGATCGTCGGTTATCCCAGACCCAGGCCGTCGGTCCACACCCGCTCGCCGGTGAACAGCTTCCGCTCCGGATCCCACGGAAAGAGGATCCCCACCCGAAACTCGACCCGCTCCCCCGATGGTTCGACTTCCAGCCACGGAGCGAGGTGGGTGCCGTGGACATCCGCCATCTCGAACACGCCCTGGGGGCCGATGACGATGTCGGAAAGTTCGAACACGATGTCAGGGAACGCCCCGAGCAGCCCGGTGTAGAAGCGCGTCGCTCCCTCATGGCCTTCCCAGCGGTGGCCGGTCTGGACCAACTCGTACACACAGTCGGGAGTGAGAGTGGCCAACAGCCCGGGGATGTCCCTGGCGTCCTCGGCCTGGGAGTGGGCCTTCCACAGCTCCCGGACCTCCTCGTAGACGGAATCTGAGTAGGGCCGACGGAGCTGTTCGATCACTTTGTCATGTGCCATCGTCGAAGCGTACCAACCCGTCCCAGGAGGCACCGAGCACAGACCGCGTCAGGCCGGGCGACGACGCAAGATCTGTCGCACCGCGACGATCACCGCCACCAGGGCAATCAACTGCCA
>JBBDQP010000049.1:0-8020 GCA_040905965.1 Acidimicrobiia bacterium | reverse complement strand
TGCCAGTTTGAGCCGGTCCGCCGGACAGACCGGTCTCCCGCTCGATGTTGGGTCTGTCGTCCTCGGGCGTGCTCGAACTCGCCTGCTGTATCCGTGGCATTTCCTCCTCGGCCCGCACCAGCCAGCGCTCCCAGCGCTGCCTCATGGGCACGATGCCTCCACCGCCCACCGCGATGATCATCGAACCACCGACAACCGCGAGCAAGAAGTAGAACAAGCCGTTGACGATCGTCGGGGCGATTGCGAGTTGGTCGAGAGCGGCGAAAATGCCCACGAGCATGAGGGCCCAATAGGCGATGTTGGCGAGCATCCGCCCGTAGTCGAGGCCACCGAGCGAGGCTCGCGCGATATCCCTCGCCGCCGCGGCCACGTACGCCGCAATCACAATGATCAGCAGAGCAACGAACACGTTCGGCAAGTACGCGATGAGACTGTCGAGCAGGGCGCTGATCGAGTTCTCGCCGAAGACCCCGAACGCCAACTGCAGCACCACCAGCATCAACCCATAGAAGAAGACCTTGGCGAGCAGGTCGCTGGCGTCGTACTCGCTCCGAGCGAGCGCCCGCTTGATCCCCCCTCTTTCGACCCAGCGGTCGAATCCGACCTTATCGAGCACGGCATCGAGAATTCGCGCCAGTACTCGTGCCACGACCCAGCCGACGATCAGGATCACCAAGAACAATACGATTTGCGGGAAAACGTCCACAACGTTGTCGCGAACTCTGTCCAGATACTCCACGGGAACCCTCCTCGGGATAGCGATGACGTTCTGTATACCCCGAATGGGGATTTCTCAAACAAGTCGTTACCACTCGCCCCGAAACCACTTGCCCAGCATCAACGTGCACGCGAGGCGAGATGAACGGACCGGTTCAGGTTGAAAGGAACCGCCTGGCGAAGAGTTCGATGGTCGCGCGACCCCCCGATGGCCAGCCACACACCAGATATTCGAAGCCGATGTCTTCGAACTCCTCGACTGTCCGAGCCACCTCATCGAGGTCGCCCTCCAAAGAGAGCGAGGATGACCTCATCAGTTCGGCCGGGTCGCGTCCTGCCTGCTCGGCGTGATCACTCATCCGCTGTGACTTCGCCGCCAGCGACTCGGGCGTGCCGAAGCAATGCCAGACGTCGGCGTACCGGGCGGCGATCGGCATCATCCGCTGCTCGCCTTTGGCACCGATCCAAATTGGAGGATGGGGACGCTGAACCGGTTTGGGATTGAGGGTGGCGTCGTCGATCGAAAAGTGCTGGCCATCGAACGAAAACCCGTCCGTCGTCAGAAGACCGCGCAGAATCTGCACAGCTTCCTCGAATGCATCCACGCGATCACCCAGTTCCGGGAACGGGATCCCCATTTCCCGGTGCTCCTTTTCGAACCAGGCTGCGCCGTAGCTCAGTTCGAGCCGTCCGTTCGACGCATGATCGATCGTGATCGCCTCGGCGGCGTAGACCGCCGGATGGCGATAGGTCATCCCGGCCACGAGCAACCCGAGACGGATGTTCGAGGTGACGCCACTCCAAGCTGCAAGCGTGGTGCTCCCTTCGAAGCATTCTCCCGGCCCTTCGCCGTACATCGGCTGGAAGTGATCGAAACCCCAGACGCCATCGAAACCGAGTTCCTCGGCAAAGCGGACACGGGACACGTTTTCTGCCCAGGACATACGTTGCTGGGCGACATCGAGACCAAAGCGCATTCGCTCTGTGTAGCAGCGCACAGCACATCAGTCTCTTTCGGAACCTCCCCAGATCGCCTTCCCGAGCCAGACCGAGCGTGCGCGGATCACGGCAAAGACCTGGTTCCGACGCGAGCGGGAGGGTGCTCGACCGGCAAGTCCTAGGCTCTCGCCGAGAATGGCCACCATGACCTCCCCGACGGTGCGCATGGGTGCGAGGCGGGTCCCACTCGTCCTGCCCGACAGGCGTGACCCGCGACTGCACACGGCGGCGGTGATCATCTCGATCCATGTGATCGGCATCACCACCCTGGGATTCCGGGTGTCGGTTCCCCAGATTCTCTCGGCGATCGTCACCGCAGCAGCAGTGGACGTCGTTGCGACCCTCCGCAAGACCGGAAAGCTGGTCTGGCCGGCGAGTGGGATGCTCACCGGGAGCGGTGTCGCGCTGATCCTGCGTCTGCCCGCGATGCCAGCCGGGGACTATTGGAGCTGGACCGGATGGCACTTCTTCGCCGGGATCGCGGGCATCTCGGTCCTCACCAAGTATCTGATTCGCTTCCGGGGAGAACACCTGTTCAACCCGTCCAACATTGGCCTTGTCGTCGCGTTCTTGGTCTTGGGCAGCGAGGTCGTCGAACCTCTCGATTTCTGGTGGGCTCCGCTCGACTTCTGGATGGTCCTCGCCTACGCAATCATCGTCGGAGGCGGGATCGCAATCACCCGACGTCTCGACCTTCTCGAGATGGCGGTCGCCTATTGGGTGACGCTCGCAGCCGGTCTCGGCGTCCTCGTCGCCTCGGGTCATTGCATGACCGCCGCCTGGTCTGTCGATCCGGTGTGCGGCACCCGATTCTGGACGGTTCTGGTCACGTCGCCGGAGATCCTCATCTTTCTGCTCTTCATGATCACCGACCCGAAGACCGTCCCGAGAGGTCGTCTCGCCCGGTTCGCGTTCGCGGCGACGCTCGGGCTCGGGACGACTCTTCTCATAGCGCCACAGTCGGTCGAATTCGGGGCGAAAGTGGCGTTGCTGGCGAGTCTGGTGCTCTGGAGCCCGGCTCGTGGCCTCTTCGACAGGCTTCTCTGGGACCGGGTCCCGGGACGCTCCGGTCTGGCTTCTCTGATGGATCTGGCCACGGAGCGACGGAGGGGGCCCCTGGCTGGCTTGACCCAAGGTGTGCTCGCGAGTTCGTTCCTCGTGCTGGCCGTGGTGGGCATCATCGCCGCCGGAGGACCGGCACGAGCTCCGCTCGACTCGGTGGCGCCAGCCCAGGTGATCGAGGTGGACATCGACCCCGCCACCCTTCCCCCCGTCGAGATCGATCAAAGCGTGCACTCGCTGAACCTCGACGTCGACGATCAGTTCGCGTCAGAGCTGGCGGCGAATCTTGCGGAAAACCTGGCGATCGAGGCCGAAGCGGTCAGACGTGGCGACGACACTCTGCTTCCCGCCGTCAGCGGGGAGAGACGGCTCGCCGAGCTGCAGACGATCATCGCCGGGGCGACCGCCGACGAGTCCCGGGTCGTGTCCTTCTACCACTTCGAGTCGCTGTACCTCCGAGTCCAAACCGAAGGGCAGAGCGGCGCCGCCCTCGCCTTCGAGGGGACCGGCACGGTCGAGCTGGTCACCTACGACGCGTCCGGCGAGGAACAGTCCAGATCGGAGACCCGTTTCGCATCGACTTTCGTCATGCGGCTGTTCGACGCAGAGAGGTGGGTCACCGTCCACGTGTTCACCACCCCGTCCGGTTGACCTCGGGATCACCGACCCGCTCTCGGCGCCTGATGCGGGAAGCTCAGGACACGAGGTCGCTCAGTCGGGTTCGACCACCGTCGGCTTATCGGCTCATCGTGTCCGTCCGGAGCACACCACTCCGGGTCGATCGCAGGCCGATCTTCATCAGGTTCACAGAGTTTCCGGATCGTCTCTGCACGCTGTTCTTGGTGAACAGCCTCGATCGCAGCCGCCTGTCCCGTGACAAGATATGGATATGGATTGACGACCCTCGAGCCGAGGTGAAGCTCGAAATGGGTGTGGGGCATCGTGCCTTCGGCGTTTCCGGAGTTGCCAACGAACGCGACGTGCTGACCGCCGACAACTTGGGAGCCCTCGTCGAGGCCCTCGGTCACCGTCAGCTCCCAAGACGCCCCGCCGCGGTTCAGCCCAGGATCGTCGTTGTTGAGGTGCAAGTACCAACTCTGCCAACCCTCGGCGTGGTCGATGATCATGTACCGACCTGCCATCGGGGATTGAGCGATGCGACTGATGGTGCCGTCAGCGACTGCAAACACCGGAGAGTGTTTCGGAGCCATCAGGTCGATACCCATATGAATCCGACCGTTCGGTCGGGCCGCTCCGAAGGTCGGGTCGAACCAGGTCCCGAGCGGATCTTGCGGGAAGACGATCTCGAAGGACGGTCGGGTCGACGAACCGAGGGCCGTGACCGGAACCGGCAGTACGAGGGCAGCGGTGGAGAGTGTCAGCATCCGCAGGAACTGCCTACGGGCCACCGGCTCTCTTGGCTCACGCACAATTCACCTCGTCGATCGCCGGAATAAGCCCGAGGGCGGCATGGGAACCTAGCTCCCAGAGCCGGGCGATGGAAACGCCGACATACTCGACGGGAAACGGCAGCCTGGGGTCGCCTCGATCGATCACAAGGGCAATGGATTGCTCTGACCCGGGGCGGCCGTCAGCTCCGGGAGGGTTCGAGGCCAATGGCCGGGGTCGACGTCGAACCCGGTACCGGCCCGCAACATCTCGGCGAACTCGTCTGCCGGCATGGGACGGCTGAAGTAGTACCCCTGGGCCTCGTCACACTCACGGGCACGGAGAAACTCCAACTGTTCTCGAGTCTCCACCCCCTCGGCGACGACCTTCAGACCGAGACTGCGAGCCAATCCGATCACTGCAGCCACGATTCGGGTATCACTTCCGGCCGACGTGACCTCGCTGACGAACGACTGGTCGATCTTGAGGGTGTCGATCGGGAAATCCCGGAGATAGCTGAGGCTGGAATAGCCGGTGCCGAAGTCGTCCAATGCAACCTTGACTCCCAGCCTTCTCAAATCTTGCACGAGGATCGCCGCCGAATGGGCGTGCTTCATCAGCACACTCTCGGTGAGTTCCAACTCGAGGCGACGCGGGTCGATCCCCGTTCGGCCCAGGGTGGCGCCGAGACGCTGCACATAGGTCTCGTCCCCGAGCTCGGCGGCGGACACGTTCACCGCCATGACGGTGGGGGGTAGGCCGGAGGCGACCCAAGCCTGCGCCTGTCGACAGGCCTCCTCGATCACCCAATCGCCGATCGGGCGAATCAGACCGCTCTCTTCGGCGATCGGAATGAACTGGGCGGGAGACACCATTCCTCGGCTGGGATGGACCCAACGGATGAGGGCCTCGGCCCCGGTGATCTGCCCCGTCCTGAGGTTGACCTTCGGCTGGTAGTGGAGAACGAACTCCTCCCGTTCCAAAGCGTGCCGCAAGCTCTCCTCGATCGACTGACGTTCCACCGCCCGGACGTTCATGGCCTGCTTGAAGAACTGATACCTCTGGCGGCCGCTCGCCTTCGCCTGATACATCGCCGTGTCGGCGTTCTTGATCAGGGTCTCGGCGTCGGAACCATCGTCCGGATAGACGCTGATCCCGATGCTGGTGGAGACGTGGAGGTCGTGGCTCTCGATGGAATGGGCCTCGGCCACGGCGATCAGCATCCTGTTGGCGACGATGGCGGCGCTCTCCCCATCGTCGGTATCGGAGAGCAACACGACGAACTCGTCCCCGCCCTGACGGCTCACGGTGTCCGACTGGCGGACACAGCCCAACAGTCGCTCGGCGATCGATTGCAACAGCTTGTCCCCGACCGAATGGCCGAGAGAGTCGTTGATGTGCTTGAACCCGTCGAGGTCCAAGAACAACACCGCGACTTGGCTGTGATGACGTGGCGCCAAAGCGATGGCTTGATCGATCCGGTCGTTGAGGAGAATCCGATTGGGGAGCCCGGTGAGGAAATCGTGTTCGAAGGAGTGGGTCATCTCCAGTGCCATGGCGCGTGCCGCACTGACATCGCGGAACACGATCACCGAACCCGTGGCTTGGCCCTCCCTGCCGTACAGTGGCGAGACGCTGGCTTCGAAAGGGAGCTCCGGACTGTCTCGGCTGATCAGCAGGCCGTTCGTCAGCAACCTCGTCGTTTGGTCATCCACGGAGTCCCATTCCGAAGGGTCCTGTATCGCCTCCCGCGTGGTGGCATCGACGCCCTGGAACACCTCAGTAAAGGGCTGGCCCGAGGCTTCTGCTCGTGACCATCCGGTCATCCTCTCCGCCTCGAGATTGACGAATGTGATGATCCCGGACACGTCGAGACTGATCACGCCCTCGCCGAGGCTATTCAGCGTCACCACCTCGACGCGGTCCTTTTCGACGGAGAGGGCCTCTTGCATCAGCTTCCGCTCGACGGCGTAGCGCAGCGATCGGATCAGCGCCCGGGGTTCGATCTCGCCCTTGAGCAGATAGTCCTCGGCACCCGCCTGGAGCGACTGGTCCGCCAACTCCTCGTCGTCGCGGTCGGTCAACACCACCAGGGGAACATGCGGTGCGGCGCGACGGACCTGACGCACCACGTCCAGTCCCTGTCCATCAGGTAAACCAAGGTCGAGAAGGATGATGTCGGCGGTGTTTTCTCCCAGCCACGCCACAGCCTCACTCATGGACTCAACGTGGGTCAGCTCAAAATCGGGGGAGTCGGGCTCCTTGAGCATCTCCTGGAGCAGGCGTGCGTCGCCGAGATTGTCCTCGACCAATAGCAGGCGGGTGGCTGAACCGACGCTCAACTCCTGGGTCCGCCCTCGCGTCTTCATTGTGCGGATCAGTCATCCCTCTGCGCCAACTTGGCCTGGGTCACCCAGAAGTCGCCGAGGCTCTTTATCATCCCGTTGAACGCGTCCAGTTCCACGGGCTTGGTCAAGAAAGCGTTCGCCCTGAGCTCGTAACTCTTGAGAATGTCAGCCTCTGCATCCGAGGTGGTCAGGATGACGATCGGGATCCTTCAGGCGAGGATCCTCCTTGATCTGAGCCAACGCTTCTCGTCCATCCATCTTGGGGAGGTTCAAGTCCAACAAGATGATGTCGGGACGGGGGACGTGAACATTCTTTTCCCCCTCCCTCCGCAGAAAGGCCATGGCCTCCAGGCCGTCGGTAGCCACATGCAACCGGACGGAAAAGTAGGCATCCCGGAAGGCCTCCCGGGTCAGCCGAACGTCTCCGGGGCTGTCCTCGACCAGAAGCACTTCGACGGTCCTGTCACTTCCTCCCTCCTCTTTCACGACGCACCCATGAGTTCGAAGTGGAATGTGGAGCCCTCTCCCGGTTGGGACTCAACGGTGATGTTGCCCCCGTGACGCTCGACGATCTTCTTGCAGATGGCGAGGCCGATTCCGGTGCCGGCAAACTCATCCCGCTGGTGGAGCCTTTCGAACATCCTGAATATCCTTTCGAAATGCTGTGGCTCGATGCCGATCCCGTTGTCTTTGACAGAGAATTTCCAGGTGTGTCCATCACTGGGAGAGGCTGAGACATGGATCCGCGGCGCCTCCGGGCCGCAATACTTGATCGCGTTGCCGACGAGATTCTGAAGCAGCTGAATGAGCTGGACCTCATCGGCCGAAACCATGGGGAGAGAGTCGTGAGTCACCTGGGCGCCTGTATCTTCGATGGTCAGTTGGAGGTTACTCAAGGCCCTCTCCAGGGCGGCCTGACTGGATGTCGGAAGCATCGGCCGGCCCTTGGACCCAACCCGCGAGAAAGCGAGAAGGTCTTCGATCAACCCTTGCATGCGACCGGCACCGTCAACGGCGAAGGCGATGAATTCGTCGGCGGCGTCGTCCAACTGTCCCTTGTAGCGCTTGGACAGGAGCTGGGTGAAGCTCGTCACCATTCGCAACGGCTCCTGGAGGTCGTGGGATGCGATATAGGCGAACTGCTCCAACTCTTCGTTCGACCGCTTGAGCTCTCCAACGCTACGGATCAGTCTCTCCTTGTCGGCTTTGCGCACGGTGATGTCCCGAATAGCAGCGGTGACCAGGATTCCTTCCGGGCTGGCCAACGGGCTCAACATGATCTCGATCGGGAACTCGGTCCCGTCCTTGCGGAGAGCCGTCAACTCGATCCCGGTCCCGATCTGTTGGGCCAAGGCGTCCTCGGCAGAGCGGAGATGGTCTGCGATCAAACGCTCAGCGAACCCATGTGGGATGACATTGGTCACGGGTTGTCCGAGGAGCTCATCACGGTGGTATCCGAACTGGTTCTCGGCCTGGGCGTTCAACAGGACGATCAGACCAGCCTG
>JBBDQP010000048.1:0-1071 GCA_040905965.1 Acidimicrobiia bacterium | reverse complement strand
CTTGACCTGAACACGCCGACCATCCGATAGCACGAGATCATGCGACTTCACTGAGAAGTTGTCGACCAAGGTGGCGCCAAGGGCACGCGAGCACAGCCACTCGGCGTAATCACCTGCGGGGGCGTTGGCGGATCGCACGACCCCGCGCTCACGGAGCTCCGCGAGGATCGCCGCGTAGCTGGAGAGCAAGTCACCCACGGATCGCTCCACGGCCTACCCCGACTCCTGGTCTGACAGTGAAGTGGCGATCTCCGCGAACTGTGCCAAAGCAGCCTCGAGGTCCTCAGCGATCTCGGCGGCGATGACAGCCGGTGGTGGCAGATGGTCCGTGTCTTCCAACGATTCATCGCGGAGCCAGAAGATGTCGATGCTCGCCTTGTCACGGGCCATCAGCTCGCCGTAGCTGAACCGGCGGAAGCGCTCTGACTCGACTCGAGCGTGGCGGTCGTCGGGGCTGTAAGCCTTGATGAAGTCTTCAAGTGCCTCGTACGTCAACGGGTTCTGCTTCAGCGTGAAATGTTGGTTGGTCCGCAGGTCGTAGATCCACAGCTCTTGCGTCCACGGTTCTTCGCGGCCGGGCTTCTTGTCGAAGAACAGCACGTTGGCTTTGACACCCTGGGCGTAGAAGACGCCGGTCGGCAGTCGGAGAAGGGTGTGGACGTCGCACTCCTTGAGAAGCCGCCTACGGACTATCTCCCCTGAACCGCCCTCGAACAGCACGTTGTCGGGCACGACTACCGCTGCCCGGCCGTGTGTCTCCAAGATCGTCTTCACGTGTTGGACGAAGTTGAGCTGCTTGTTCGATGTCGTCGCCCAGAAGTCCTCCCGAACCACCTGCAGCGACTCGCGACTCGCCTCACCGTCGACGACGATTGTCATGGACGACTTCTTCCCGAAAGGCGGATTGGTGAGAACCATCGAGTAGCGGTCACCGGAATCGGCAGCGAGGGAGTCCTCCACCTTGATCGGGCTCTTGCCGTTGGGTTGGCCGATCCCGTGGAGCAGCAAATTCATCACGCACAAACGTGCCGTGTTGTCGACGATCTCGTTGCCTGACAACGCATCGAAGCG
>JBBDQP010000047.1:0-1075 GCA_040905965.1 Acidimicrobiia bacterium | reverse complement strand
GCGCCGCCGGCGGTGCGTGGGCGGCTTTGCGCTTGAGGTGATGCGTCATTCGTGCGTGATAGCGGTAACTCCACGCCGACTCGACGAGGATGCGACGCGCGTGGCCGTTGCCGGTCTTGGTGATCCCGCCGCGGCGCATCGTGTTGCCGCTGGATCGCTCCGAAGGCACCAGGCCCAGGTACGCCATGAGTTGCCGTGGCGAGTCGAAGCGGCGCAGATCGCCCAGTTCCGCGAGCAGCGTCATCGCCGCCACCGTGTCCACGCCGCGCAGCGCCCGCAGCGCCTGGACCACCGGCCGAAGCGACCACTGCTCCAGCGCCTCGTGCATCTGCTTCTCGATCAGGGCGACGCGCGACGCCGCCGACGCCTCGGCCTGAACGTACTCGGCGAACACCACCTGCTGAACCGAATGATCGAAACGCAAACCATCCAGCCAGCGCGCGAACGCCTGGGTCCACTTTGCGCTGCCGTCGGTGTAGCGTCGCCCGTGACGCAGCAGAAAGGCATTGAGCTGCTGCCGCGCCTGCCGCAACGCCTTGGTCGCATCCTCGCGCAGACGCGTCAGATCACGCATCGCCTCCTGCGCTTCATCAGGCACCCACACCGGCGTCAGTTCGCCGGCCCGCCCCAGCCGCGCCAGCGTCGCGCTGTCACGCTGATCGGTCTTGATTCGATCGCCCGCCCGGCGCGGCGTCAGCGACGGCGCCACCACGTGGCAGCGGTGGCCCGCCGCCAGAATCTGCCGGTACAGCCCGTACCCGCAAGCTCCCGCTTCGTACCAGCACACCAACGGGCGCCCGTCCGCCGCGAGCTTCGTCAGCAGCTTGCTCACCTGCTCGGGCGTAGGGTCGATCCGTCCGTAGCGCCTCACGTCACCGCCGTGGGCATCGGCCACCGCCACGCAAATGCTGTCCTTGTGATCGTCCAATCCGACGTGCTTGATGGTAGAATGAGGCATAGACCTGTCCGTTCGATAATGGCTCTGCGTGATGCGACGAGGGCCGCGCCCTCATCTGTCAGCCGCAAGCGTAACCCACGCTGCGAAGCGCGGCAGGTCTATACATGATGTCTCACC
>JBBDQP010000046.1:0-1116 GCA_040905965.1 Acidimicrobiia bacterium | reverse complement strand
GGTGATCTGTCGCGCTTTGGGCCCGACGGGTGACGCATGGCGGTGCATCCTGTTGGTGTCTATCCGAAAGGAGCACCGCCATGCGTGCTGATCAGCTGATCGCAGACCAGCGTATGCGTCTGATGGCTGTCGTGGAAGCAGCCCCGAGCATCCGGGAGGGATGTCGACGTGTCGGGATGCACCACTCGACCTATTACGCCTGGCTGTCCCGGCTGGAACGCAACGGGATCGAGGGGCTGACCCCTCCGTCTGCCCGCACCCGAGTCAAGACCGCCACCCGGATCCGATATGAGGCCGAGGTGGTGGCGTTGGCGTTAGCCAACCCGGCGTGGGGACCCCAACAGTTATGCAGTCAGCTTCGTCTACGGGGTATCGAGGCCGGGTCGGCATCCCAGGTGTGGCGGATCTTGGTCAATCACCGGCTGAACACACGCCAACGCCGATACCGGCTGATCGCCGCCACCCAAGGTCTGGCAGTCGCCGAGACCGAAGGACCGTCCCGGTCCCGCTCCTGGGTCGGCAAGTTGGACGCCGAAAAGCCAGGAGACCTGATCCAACTGGACTGTTTCCATATTGGACGGCTGAAAGAAGCCCGCCTCGGGGACCGCAAGATCCCCGGAATGGTCTGGCAATACACCGCCATCGATGTCGCCTCATCGTTCACCTGGGCTCAACTCCACACCACCGCCCACAACCCCTCAGCGATCCACACCACTGCCCTGGCCATGCGAGTCGCAGACGACCTTGCCCGCTGGGGATACGAATGGAACAGAGCATCAACAGACCGGGGCAACGAGTTCGTCGACCACCGATTCACAGACACCCTCGCCGACCTCGGAGTCGAACACCGATACATCAAACCCGGCCGGCCCCAATCCAACGGCAAAGTCGAACAAGTCCAAAACACCATCCTCCAAGAATGCTGGAAACCCGCCCTCATCTCCTATGTCGAACCGTCCATCACCGGCCTAAAACAAGACCTCGAAGACTTCTTGGACTACTACAACAACCGCCGCCCACACCACGGCCGCTGGAACCAAGGCGACCCACCCGCCACCATCATCGCCAACACAGGAAACCAGCCATGACCGTCGCCCCTATCGCGCAACCCGACAC
>JBBDQP010000045.1:0-6581 GCA_040905965.1 Acidimicrobiia bacterium | reverse complement strand
GACCGGTGGGGGACGACGAAGCTGCCGGTGCAGACGAGTCCGTCCTTGGTGCAGTCGAGGGGCAGGCCCCGCGCCATGCCCAGCAGCACATACACCGGTTCGAGGTCGAGCGCCCGTGCCAGGAAGGACGCCATCTCGTCGCGCCGTACCAGGCCCGCCGGGCAGTAGAGGGTGACGGCACAGCCCAGGGTGATGCCGTCTGCGGCGATCGCACCGATGTTTTCTTCGTGGACGTTGCCGGTGGTGTCGGTGAACGGACTGGGGGCGGCTGGCAGGTCGAATGCGCGGGCGAGGAAGGACGCCATCTCGTCGCGTCGCACCGGGTCAGCCGGGCAGTAGCGGTCTGATGTGCATCCGAGTGTGATGCCGGCGGCAGCGATGGCGTTGATGGCGCCGGCGTGGTTGTTGCCTGCGATGTCGGTGAAGGGTCCGCTTCCTACCGGCGCCAGGTCGAGTGCGCGGGCGAGGAACGACGCCATCTCGTCGCGCCGCACGGTCGCCGCCGGGCAGTAGCGATCCCCTCCGCATCCGAGCGTGATGGCTTCTGCCGCGATGGCCTGGATGTTCGGTTCGTGGACGTTTCCGTCGTCGTCGCTGAAAGTGCCGCTGAGGGGGGCGGCGAGGGACGGTGTGCCGACCAGCAGCAGGGACAGAATCAGACTGAGGACGGCGAGTCGCTTCATGCGATGCGGATCCCGCCGAGCACCGCGTTGACGTTCGGGATGAGGTCTTCGCGGTCGACGTAGGAACCAAGCACGACGTAGAGGCAGAACGCCCGCCCGGCCTCTTGGAAGAAGATCTGGCATCCGCCTTGGCCGTCGATCTGGCGTTGCAGCTTGTCCCGGCCGAAGTCGCTGGCCCGCAGCGTCCGCGGCATTCCTTTCAGCGAGAACAGGGGCTGGGACGTGGAGTGGGGGTGGAATTCGAGGAGGACGACGAGAATGTCGGTCCATCCCATGAGGTTGACCGCCCCGCCGCCGTAGTCGCCGCGCTGTTCGGGGAGGGGGAAGCTGGCCAGATGGGTCACGGACCGGCGGACGGCTCCGTCGTCGAGCACGGCCGCTTCAGCGATTCCGCCGTCCCATCCGGGTGGGAGTTCGACGGTGACTCCTGCTGCTCGCAACACGCTCATGACGTCACACCCCCCACACGAAGGCGGTCGCGCCGATGACGGCGATAGCGATTCCTGCGGTGACGTGGACCGGTTGTGCCAGCCGCGCCAGTGTGGAGTTGAAGCGGGTCAGGCGGGATGGACGGTCGATCCATCCGGCCGCCAGCGGGGCGACCGCCCGGCCCAGTCCGAACACCCCTCCGATCACCGCCCCTGACAGAATCGAGCCTGACAGCAGTTCGGCGGCCAGGACCACCCACACGCCCCATGTCACGACGAAGGTTGCAACTCCGGCGCCGAGTTGCGCGCCGAAGCCGAAGCCGTAGACGGTTCCCCGCAAGTTGCCGATCCAGCGTTCGTTGACCTGGCGACGGGGACCGGCCGCCTTCACGCCGAGCAGGTCGAGTCCGCCTGCCATCAGGGCGAGCGATCCGAGGATGAGCAAGGCGAGATCCTCCCGGACCGGTGAGAACGATCCGACGAAGCCGAGCAACACTCCGACCGCCACACCTCCCGCCAACGACCCGAGCGTGAAGGCAAAGACCGTGACGAGCCATCGGTTGCCGCGTGCCCGCTCGCCGAGCGGGTGGATGCTGGACAGCATCGACTCTCCTCATGGCGACCAGTTGGATCGGACGGCGGCTGCGACGGCGAGCAGTGAGGCGAGGAGGGTCATGGGGTGTCCGGTTTCCGATAGAGCGCCTCGTCGCCGGGGTCGATGCCCGCCCGGCGGAGTTCTTCGTCGGAGTCGACCAGGCGTTGGGAGGTGTTCCGTCGCATCGTTCCGGGCGCCTGTTCGTCTCCGATCGCCCGACGGATCATCTCCAGCAGCCGTCCCCAGTTGGCGGCGGATCCTTCTCCGAGCACGCTGCCGTCGGCTGCGTCGATGAGTTGGAAGTAGGGCGTGCCTGGCACCCGGAACGCATCCCAGGTCTCCGAGGACATCACGACGGGAAGGTCGCGAGGGGCGAGAGTCTTCAGTTCCGAGGTGCTCTCTTCGGCGGCGTCCTTCGTGACGATGACGGTGCGGATGTCCGGATGCGGCAGGTCGAGTTCACGGTCGAACGACGACCAGAACGGGCGGCAGGTCGAGCATCCGCTCGACAGGAAGGCCGCCAGGACGTATCCCCGGGTGCCGGTGAGCGCGATGCTGCGGGACTGGCCGTCGAGGGTGAGCCCGGTGATGGCGTCGGTCGGAACCGTGTCGGTTGACCGGCGGGTCGGTCCGAGCGCCATGCCGCCACCGCCAGGGGAGGTGCCTTCACCTGCTCCCATCCGGTCGAGGGTTCGGAGGATGTCGGCGTGGGAGCGGAGCAGTCCGGCGACGAGCACCGTCAGCAGCAGGATGACGATCCCTTCGATGATGACGAGCGTGAGCATCAGCGCCGCCTCCACACGACGGGCGTGTCGCCGGTGATGCCGAACGTGAACTGACCGTCCACCGTCCCGATCCCGAGCGAGTTGGTGAAGGTCCAGTTCCCGTTCTCGTAGCGACCCGGCGTGTCGATGCCGTTGCCGTTCCAGTCGCCGACGACCGGGATGCCGGTGGCCGAGCCGAAGTTGAAATCGTGATCGGGCAGCCCGGCCGTGGCGGTGTCGCGGAGGATCCACCGGCTGCCTCTGACGACGCCGATCCCGTCCCGGCCGTTCCCGGTCCAGTCGCCGACCACCGGGATGTCGCCCGGCTCGCCGAATCTGAACGCGATGTCTTCGGGTCCGGCCGAATTCCGGGTGCGGAGCAGCCACAGGTTGCCGCGCACGACACCGACCGTGTGGATCCCGTTGCCGACCCAGTCGCCTGCCACCGGGATGTCGCCCGGCAGGCCGTAGTCGAAGACGAGGTCAGGCTGTCCCGGCCCTTCGATCTGACGGAGATACCAGGTGAGTGTCGTGCGTCCGACCGTGCCGTGACGCGCCCCGCGCACGACGGCGGCGGTCGCCACGCCTGAGCCGAGCCAGTCGGCCATCAGCGGGGTGTCGCCTGCGGCGCCCAGGTTGAACTGCTGGGTGGGATTGCCGGCGTCGAGGGTGTCGCGCAGTAGCCATGTGTTCGACCGGACGACGCCGGGTCGCGCCCGGTAGGGACCGAGAGCGGGACGGAGACAGGCCGAGTCGTGTCCTGCGGTGGCGTCGTCCCGAGCATCGGTGGTCGTGCAGGTGGAGTCCCACTCCCAGGGAGGAACGCAGGTGACGACCCGGCAGGTGATCGGCCCGACGCATTCGATGTGCTGGTTGCACTGGCCGTAGCGGAACCTCGTGCAGCAGGTCTTCCATAGGTCGCACCGATCGTGGTCGCAATGGCAGTTGCAGTCGACGCACTCGTTGCCGCATGTCCCGGAAGATCCGCACGCGCAGCCGCCGCATGACGCGGTGTGGCAGTCCATGTAGTACCGGGAGTTGCCGCCGCAGTATCCGGAACCTTCCGCTCGCCACCATCCACCGACCACCGAGCCGGGGGGACAGGTGTTGGTGCCGGTGGAGGTGCAGCAGAACTCGGTCCATCCTGAACGGCATTGCGAGCCGGGAGGACAGTCGTTGGGGAGGACGATCGCCTGATACGCCGTGATCGGCCGGAGGGCGTATGCCATCGGTGCGGTGACGACCGCCGATCCGGCCATTGCCATGCGTCGCAGAAACCCGCGGCGGCTGGTTCTCTCGCCCAGCGCTCGCGAGGTCATTTCGACGAGTCGGCGGCTCACGGGTGTCGTCGAACGATCGAGGGAAGTGCAGACAGCATCAGGGCAAGCAGGGTGGCACCGAGCGCCACGAAGGCGACATACGGGATCCCCTCCGCCGGCTGGCCCGTCAGGATTCCGAGCAGGTCGGCGCCGCCGGTGCTGGCGACCCCGAGTGCGACCGCGGCTGCCGAGAGGTTGACGCCGACGTGCATCCAGCCGGGAGGTGTGTCAGACGTTCCGAAGCAGCCGCAGGACTGAAGGGGGAGGTTGCGGAGGAGGGCGTAGGAGACGAATCCGGCGAAGCCGAGGTAGAAGGCGGCGACGGCGATCGGAGCGAACGGCGTCGTCGTTCCGAACGCGGCTGCGCCCGCGGCGATCTCGCCGGCGGCGAGGCCGACAACCGCGCCTCTGGACGACGGGAGACCGGCGGCGCGCATGGCACCGCGGGTCGGTTCCGGATCACGGAGCTTGCTTCCCCCGCTCAACACCAGGAGGGCGGCGGTGATGAAATACCACCCCTCCAACATGGCGGTGAGGCTAGCGGTGGCCTGCTTCTAGACAGCGAAGACGCCCGACCGGCTCGTTACCCTCTCGGGCCAATGTCGTACCGACTCGACCACCTCGACCTCCTCGAGTCCGAGGCCATCCACATCATCCGCGAGGCCGTCGCCGAATCGGAGCGTCCCGTGGTGCTGTTTTCGGGTGGGAAGGACTCGGCGGTGGTGCTCCGGTTGGCGGTGAAAGCCTTCCTCCCCGCCCGTCTGCCGTTCCCCGTGATGCACGTCGACACCGGCCACAACTTTCCCGAAGTGATCGAGTTCCGGGACCGCACCATGGCCGAGGTGGGAGCCGAGCTGATCGTCGCCTCGGTGCAGGAGGCGATCGACGAGGGGCGGGTGGTGGAGGAGACCGGGCCGCGCGCCTCGCGCAATCGTCTTCAGACCGAGACGCTGCTGCACGCCATCGAAAAGCACCGCTTCGATCTTCTCTTCGGTGGGGCGAGACGGGACGAGGAGCGGGCCAGGGCCAAAGAGCGGGTGTTCTCTCATCGTGACGAGTTCGGCCAGTGGGACCCGAAGAACCAGCGGCCCGAACTGTGGAGCCTGTACAACCCCCGCAAGAAGCAGGGCGAGAACCTTCGGGTGTTCCCCATCTCGAACTGGACCGAGATGGACGTGATGGATTACGCCAAGCGGGAGGAGATCGACCTCCCTTCCATCTACTTCTCTCACCCCCGCAAGGTGTTCCTGCGCGACGGGATGTGGATGGCGGAAGGGCCGTTCATCAACCGGATGGCCGACGAGGAGGTCGTCGAACGTGTCGTGCGGTTCCGAACGGTCGGCGACATGAGTTGCACGGCGGCAGTCGAATCCGTCGCGTCGACCCTCGACGAGGTCATTGCCGAGGTGGCCGCCAGTCGCACCTCCGAACGGGGCGCGAGCCGGGCGGACGACCGCACCTCCGAGGCGGCCATGGAAGACCGCAAGCGCCAGGGGTACTTCTGATGGAACTCGTGCGGCTTGCCACCACCGGTTCGGTCGACGACGGCAAGTCGACCCTCATCGGGCGACTGTTGTTGGACACCAAGCAGATCTTCGAAGACCAGTTGGTAGCGGTCGAGGAGGCGTCCCGCCGACGGGGTGCGGACTACGTCGACCTGGCGCTTCTCACGGACGGTCTGCGGGCCGAACGCGAGCAGGGGATCACCATCGACGTTGCCTATCGCTACTTCGCCACCCCGAAGCGCAAGTTCATCCTCGCCGACACCCCGGGCCACATCCAGTACACCCGCAACATGGTCACCGGTGCTTCGACCGCCGACGTGGTCATGCTGCTGGTCGACGCCCGCAACGGGATCATCGAGCAGACCAGGCGCCACGCCTTCATCGCCTCGCTGTTGGGCGTGCCTCACCTGGTCCTGTGTGTGAACAAGATGGACCTGGTGGGTTTCGACCAGGCCGTCTACGACGCCATCGCAGACGAGTTCAGGGAGTTCGCCGCCAAGCTGCAGATCACCGATCTGCGTTTCGTCCCGATCTCGGCCCTCGACGGCGACAACGTGGTCGAGGCTTCCACCCGGATGCCCTGGTATCGGGGGCCGTCGGTGTTGGGGCTGTTGGAGGAGATCCACGTCGCATCCGACCGCAACCTGATCGACTGCCGCTTCCCGGTCCAGTACGTGATCCGACCGCACCGCATGGAGCACCAGGACTACCGCGGCTACGCAGGACAGATCGCAGGCGGCACCTGGCGGGTGGGCGACGAGGTGGTCGCACTCCCGAGCGGGTTCACCACCCGGATCGCCGCCATCGACACTCCCGACGGCCCGGTCGAGGAGGCGGTTCCGCCTATGTCGGTGACGCTTCGCCTCGAAGACGAGATCGACATCAGTCGTGGCGACATGATCTGCCGAGCCCACAACCGGCCGCACGTCGGTCAGGATCTCGAAGCCATGGTGTGCTGGATGACACCGGACACCGTGCTGCGGGCCGGCCACAAGCTGGCGATCAAACACACGACCCGCTGGGGCCGGGCGATGGTGAGGGAGATGCACTACCGGCTGGACGTGAACACGCTGCACCGCGACGAGACCGCAGACCGGTTGGAGCTCAACGAGATGGGCCGTGTCACGCTGCGAACCACCGTCCCGCTCTTCTTCGACGAGTACTCCCGCAACCGGACGACGGGTTCGTTCATCCTCGTCGACGAGGCCACCAACTCCACGGTGGGTGCCGGGATGATCATCGGACCGTCATGACCGAAGTCGTCTGGCATCCGGGCACGGTCGAGGC
>JBBDQP010000044.1:0-1161 GCA_040905965.1 Acidimicrobiia bacterium | reverse complement strand
GGTGGTTTTCGACGAGCCGAATCTGGTGGCCAATGCCGGGCTGGTGACGGTGGCCACTCTGGCGGTCCGGTTGGGCCTGGAACGGCTGATCAACCAGACGGTGCGTCTGACCGGCAGGACCGGTGGTGCGAATCCCGGTTCGAAGATCCTGACTTTGGTGATGACGCTGGTGGCGGGCGGTTCGCATATTGATCATGCCGACATGCTGCGAGCTGGTGGGACCCGCCGGGTCCTGCCGTTCCGGGTGGCTGCCCCTTCGACGTTGGGCACGTTCCTGCGGGCCTTCACGTTCGGTCATGTCCGTCAGTTGGATCGGGTGATCGCCGAGACTCTCGGACGGGTGTGGGCGTTGGGGGCCGGTCCTGGCGGAGAGCGGCTGGTGATCGACATCGACTCGACGGTCACCGAAGTGTTCGGATACCAAAAGCAGGGTGCGGTCTACGGATATACCGGGAAGAAGGGATATCACCCGCTGATCGCCGCCCGGGCTGACACCGGGGAGATCCTCCATGCTCGTCTCCGCAAAGGGTCATCCCAGAAAGGGACGGGCCGGTTCATCGAAGAGCTCATCGCCCGGGTCCGGCGGGCAGGAGCGGCCGGTGAGATCCTGTTACGTGCTGATGCCGGGTTCTGGTCACAGCCGCTGATCGAAACCCTCGAACGGCTCGCCGTGTCGTATTCGATCACCGTCAAGATCAACCGGTCGATCCGGGCCAGGGTCGAAGAAATCGGAGACGGCGCCTGGGTCCCGATCACCTATCCGGACGGCGGCTACGCCGAGGTCGCTTCGGTGGCGTATCAGACCGGACGCGGTCAACACGGCTACCCGCCCCGGATGGTGCGTCTCATCGTCCGTCGCACCCGCCTCGTCGGATCCCAAGCAGCCCTCTGGCCCGACTGGCGGTATCACGTCTTTGTCACCAACCGTCACCAGCCGGTCGTCCTCGTCGACCGGGAACACCGTCACCATGCTGTCGTCGAGCTCGCCATCAGAGACCTGAAACAAGGAGCGGGACTCTCCCACGTCCCTTCCGGGCACTTCGCGGCCAACGGGGCCTGGCTCGCCAGTGCGGTCATCGCTCACAACCTGATCCGCTGGACCGTCATCCTCGGCGACCCCGACCACCCGGACCGGCTCACCGTCGCTGCCACCTTCCGCAC
>JBBDQP010000043.1:0-1204 GCA_040905965.1 Acidimicrobiia bacterium | reverse complement strand
GCGCCAACGTCGACGCGACCCCGTTCGGGGGGATAGGTGCGGTGCATCGGATGGTGACCAGGTTGGGTCTGGTCGACGCCATCGACGACCGCTTGGAGTTGTTGAAGGTGCATTTGCCGTACCACGAGTCGGATCATGTGCTGAACCTGGCTTACAACGTGTTGTGCGGGGGGACCCGACTCCAGGACTTGGAGCGGCTCCGCTGGGACGTTGGCTACATGAACGCGTTGGGCGCCGACCTGATACCGGATCCGACCACGGCGGGCGATTTCTGTCGCCGTTTCACCGAGGCGGATGTGATGGGGTTGATGGAGGCGGTCAACTCGGTGCGGCCCCGCCTGTGGGCGGGTCGGGGCCGGGACCTGATGGGCCCGGTCGCGTTCGTCGACGTCGACGGGACGATGGCGCCGACCACCGGGGCGCACAAGGAGGGCATGGACATCTCCTACAAGGGGATCTGGGGGTATCACCCGTTGATCGTGTCGTTGGCGAACACCAAAGAGGTGCTGTATGTGCTCAACCGGCCCGGGAACCAGCCCTCCCACGGCGGCGCCGCCCCCTGGATCGACCGGGCCATCGACCTGGTGTCACCTCACACCCCCCGGGTGTGCGTGCGCGGCGACACCGACTTTTCGTTGACCGCCAACTTCGACCGGTGGGCCGAGAAGGCCGATTTCGTGTTCGGGATGGACGCCAACAAGACGCTGGTCGGCCGGGCCGAAGCGCTGGAAGAGACAGCGTGGAGCCGCCTCGAACGCTCCGAGGCGTACCACAACGCAAGCGGCCAGACCCGCCGACGCCAACCCGACCACAAAGCCCGGATCGTGACCGAACGCGGCTACGTCAACTTGGAACTGAACTACGAGGACGTCGCCGTCTTCGACTACCAGCCCGGCAAATGCGCCCGCCCCTACCGGGTAGTCGCCCTCCGAAAGAACATCACCAAAAGCCAAGGCGACCAGGCGCTGTTCGATGACATCCGCTACTTCTTCTACATCACCACCCGCACCGACCTCACCCCAGCCGAAATCGTCGCCTGCGCCAACGGACGCTGCGACCAAGAGAACATCATCGAACAACTCAAAAACGGGGTCAACGCCCTCCGAGTCCCCCTCTATGACATGGTGTCGAACTGGGCGTACATGGTCATCGCCGCCCTGGCATGGAACCTCAAATCGTGGTTCGCGATGATGCTGCACCTCAA
>JBBDQP010000042.1:0-7150 GCA_040905965.1 Acidimicrobiia bacterium | reverse complement strand
CCGTTCTTCGTCTGGGAACCGACCGAGACGATCATCCCTTGGGAAAGGGTCCAATTGCTCGCCCCGACCCTGCCGTCGAAGGTGATCTGCGTCGGCAAGAACTATGTCGACCACGCCGCCGAGTTCGACGGTGAGGTGCCAGAGGAGCCGCTGATCTTCATGAAGCCGGCCACCTCGGTGATCGGACCGGATGCTCGGATCGTGCTCCCGCCGCAGTCAGACGAGGTCCATCACGAGGCCGAGGTCGTCGCGGTGATCGGCCGGATCGCGAAGAACGTCAAGGCCGAAGATGCGTCCCAGTATGTGTTCGGCTACACGGCAGGCAACGACATCACCGCCCGAGATCTCCAAGCCAAGGACGGTCAATGGACGCGAGCCAAGGGCTTCGACACCTTCTGTGCGCTGGGTCCGGCGATCGAGACCGAGTTCGATCCGCTCGAAAAGATGGGTGTGGCGTGCCGGGTCAACGGCGAGTTGCGCCAATCGGGGTTCACATCCGAAATGGTCTTCGGCGTGGCGGAGATCCTCGAGTACGTGTCGGCCGTCATGACCCTTCTTCCCGGTGACGTGATCATGACCGGCACGCCCGCCGGCGTGGGGCCGATCGAGCACGGCGACCTCGTCGAGGTCGAGGTGGACGGCATCGGCGTCGTCGCCAACACGGCGGTCCGTCTCCAGTGACTGTTCGAGTTCGCATCGCTCCGTCCGACACCGGCAGCATCCACGTCGGAAACGTCCGTTCGGCCCTCTTCAACTGGCTCTTCGCCCGCCACAACGGGGGAACGTTCATCGTCCGCATCGACGACACCGATCTCGAACGTTCCGATCCCGCCCACCTGGATGACATCGTCGCCGGACTGCGCTGGCTGGGACTCGACTGGGACGAAGGCGTCGAGGTCGGAGGACCGCATGGAACGTACAAGCAGTCGGACCGGTTCGACCGCTATCGCCAGGTGGCGATGTCCCTCGTGGAGTCGGGCCATGCCTACTTCGACGACCGGGACCCTGACGTGTTGGAAGGGCTCAGGGTCAAGGCTCAGAAGGAGGGAAAGCACCCCGGGACCTACATCCGGCGTCTCGACCCGCCGGCGACCGACGGTTCCATCCGTTTTTCGGTGCCTCCCGACACCGCAGTCACCTTCACCGACACGGTGCGTGGAGAGATGCGGTTCGAGGCCGATTCGGTGGACGACTTCGTCATTCTCCGTTCCAACGGCGTGCCCACCTACCACCTGGCTTCCACCGTCGACGACGTCGACTACGGGATCACGCACGTGATTCGCGGCGAGGATCTTTTGTCTTCGACCCCGAAGCACATCCTGTTGGCCAGGGCGATGGGTGCCGATCCTGCGATTTATGCCCACCTTCCTCTCCTCTTCGGACCCGACGGCAAGAAGCTGTCGAAGCGCCACGGTGACACGTCGCTCGCCGCGTATCGCCAGGGCGGGTACCTGCCGGAGGCCGTGTTCAACTTCCTGGCGATCCTCGGCTGGTCGATCGGCGAGGATCGGGAGATCTTCACGGCACCGGAAGCCGTCGAGGCGTTCACCCTGGAACGCGTCTCGAAGAATCCCGCCGTCTTCGACACCGACAAACTGCTCTGGATGAACGGCGAGTACATCCGTGCGCTCGCTGTCGACGACTTCATCGAGAGGGCGCGACCCTGGGTTGTCGATGCGGTCGGTCGGGACCTGTCATCCGACGAGTGGGCCGTGTTCTCCTCGATCGCACCGCTCGTGCAGGAACGGACCAAGCTCCTCACCGAGGTCGGCCCCCAGGTGACGTTCCTGTTCGTCGACGTTCTCGAATACGACGAGGCGTCATGGGAGAAGGTCATGACGAAGGACGACGTCGGCGGGGTTTTGGACGACGCCGCCCAACGACTGGAGGCGGTCGCTCCGTTCGAAACAGAGACGATCGAGGCTGCGCTGCGAGCGCTGGCGGAGGACCGCGGGATCGGGGCAGGCAAGGCTTTCCAACCCGTGCGTGTGGCAATCACCGGGTCGTCGATCAGTCCGCCGCTGTTCGAGTCGCTGGCGGCGTTGGGCCGGGAGCGATCTGTCTCCCGCATCCTCGGCGCTCGGGCGCGTCTCGGCTCAGACTGACCGCCTTGCAGGCTTCGCTAGCCTGTGACGCGCACCGGCGGTGAGCCGGTCGACATGGCCCCGTCGTCCAGTGGTCTAGGACGCCGGCCTTTCAAGCCGGAAACGCCAGTTCGAACCTGGTCGGGGCTGCAATCCGAAGACTTCTGCCACCTTGTTCGCCGCAATCGCGGCGGCCCCGATGGTGGGGTCGGCGGGTGCCGGGTCTGCCAACCGTCGTCGATGATCCCTTCTCACATGTTCGACACGCACGAAATCGCTCTCATGGTCTTCGGTCTTGCCGCCTTCGGCGTGGTCGGTCTTCCCAGGGTCTTGGCGAGCCGGCCGCTGTCGTTCCCGATCATCTACGTGGCGGGTGGGGCAGCGCTCTTTTCGTTGCCGCTGGGCCTGCCCACTCCCGATCCGATCGAATATCGACGGATCGCCGAGTTCCTGACGGAGGTCGGCGTGGTCACCGCTCTCCTCGGGGCCGGACTTGCGATCAACAGGGCCCCCGGGACACGCACTTGGGCACTCACCTGGCGCCTGCTGGGATTCACGATGCCGATCACCATTGCCGCCGTTGCGGGCTTGGGATGGTGGGTACTCGGACTCACTCCCGCCGCAGCGCTGTTGCTCGGCGGAGTACTCGCTCCTACCGACCCAGTCCTCGCATCCGACGTCCAGCTTCTGGGGCCCGGTGACGAGGAGGGAGAGAGTGACGAGGTTCGCTTCGCCCTCACGTCCGAAGCCGGATTGAACGACGGTTTGGCGTTCCCGTTCACGAACCTCGCCATCCTCATCGCACTCCAAGGACTCGCGCCCGCCGGTTGGCTCGCTGAGTTCGTGTTCGTGGAATTGATCTACAAGATCGGCATGGGATTGGCGGCCGGTGTGGTTGTGGGGAGACTCCTCGGCTGGTTGATCTTCAGTCGGCGTTCTCCAATCCCCCACACGAGGGATGGGATGATGGCGCTCGGAGCCGCATTCATCACCTACGCCGGAACCGAGATATTGGGCGGATACGGCTTTCTCGCCGTGTTCGTGGCGGGCGTCGTGATACGCAACCAGGAGCGGAGACACGAGTATCTCGCTCAGATGCACGCTTTCGCCGACCAGATCGAACGCCTCCTGAGCGCCGTCGTTCTCATCCTCTTCGGTGGAGCGATAGTGAGCGGCCTCCTCAGCTATCTCACGTGGCAGGCGAGTGTGGTGGCGCTGTTGATCGTTCTGGTGTGCCGGCCGGTCGCAGGGTGGGTCGGGCTCCTCGGAAGCGGAAGCCCGGTGCGCGAACGCGCAGTCATCTCATTCTTTGGGATACGCGGAGTCGGTTCGTTCTACTACCTGGCGTATGCAACGAACCAGGTCGAGTTCATCCAAGTGGAGATCGTGTGGGCCATCACCGCTCTCGTGGTCCTGATCTCTGTCGTCCTTCACGGAGTGACGGCGACCCCGGCGATGGAGTATCTGCAGCGTCGGTCCGCCCGGGACGCGGGATAGGGAGTCCGGTTTCGTCAGTCGATCAGTCGGGCGGGGAAGCCACCTTTGGCGATCGGTCCCCACCGTTCGATGGTGAGGCGGATGAGGCACTTGCCCTGTCGGGTCATCGCCTCCCGATACTCGTCCCAATCCGGATGTTCTCCGGAGATCACCCGGAAGTACTCGACGAGCGGCTCCAATGCTTCGGGGAGCTCGATGACCTCGGCCGTTCCGTCGACCTGGACCCACTCGCCGCCGAAATCGTCGGACAGCACCACCATCGATGCGGTCGAGTTCCGGCGGAGATTGTGCGTTTTTGCCCGCTCCGGATAGGTCGACACCACGATCCGGCCTTCGCCGTCCAAACCCATCGTCACCAGCGATGCCTGCGGCCGGCCATCTCTTCTGGTGGTCAGCAGCACCCCGTGATGGCGCGGACGGACGAATGCCTCCAGCTCCGGACGGTCGACGGATCGGTTGGTCGCGATCTCAGGCATATGTCCCATCATGGTCGATCAATCCTTTACTGACAGCAATTATAGTAAAGGCATGCCTCGAATCAGCAGCAAGCATCAGATCACGCTCCCAGTGGCGGTGCTCGACACAGTCGGGCTGCGGGCCGGCGACGAGGTGGCCGTGCGGGTCGAAGGGTCGGCGATCGTCATCGAGCCGTATGCCGACATCGTCCGCATGGCTGCAGGTCAGCTCACGGGGCGTATCGAGCGGTCATTGCTCGATGAGTTGAGGGACGAGTGGGACTGACGGCGCTGGACACCGGCGTGGTGATCGGGTTTCTGGACGCGTCCGACCCGTTCCATCGTTCGGTACTGGAGGCCCTTCCTGTCGCCCACGCCCGCGGCAGGATGTGGCTGCCGGCCGTGGCATACGCCGAGGCACTCGAGATGGTGTTGCGCGCCGGCGCGACCGAGGAATGGTTTCGGGCGTTGCTCCGCCGGTTGACCGTGGACGTCGGTGTACTCGACTCGGCGGGGTGCGACCGGGCGGCACAGTTGCGGTCCGCCGGGTTGGCGGATCGCCGTCGCAGACAGTGGCGGATGCCGGATGCACTGATCGTGGGCGAGGCGCTGGCCGTCGGCGCAGACACGATCGTCACTACAGATCGCAACTGGCCGCCCGTGACAGGGATACACGCCACGGTCCTCACCGCCACCTGAGCCGAGGCGGTGTTCAGCCTTCGAGGGCTTTGACCTTGTTGAGACGCCTGACGTGGCGTTCCTCATGGGTGAACTCGGCACTGATGAATGCTTTGACCGACTCGTCTGCGACGTTCTGGCCGATGACCCGGCTACCGAGACAGAGCACGTTGACGTCGTCGTGTTCGACTGCCTGGTGGGCGGTATAGGTGTCGTGGGCGACCGCAGCACGGATCCCGTTGACCTTGTTGGCCGCGACGCATGCCCCGGCGCCCGACCCGCAGACGATGATGCCCCGGTCGGCCCGACCGTCTGTGACCGCCCGGGCGACAGCTGCGGCGAAGTCCGGATAGTCGACGGGGTCGGTGGAGTGCGTGCCCAGGTCGATCACGGTGACGCCCATCTCGGCCAGCATCGAACCGATGTGTTGTTTCAGGTCGTAGCCGGCATGGTCGGCACCCAGGGCGATACGCATCAGCGGTGAGGGTAGCCAGCACCGGCATTGGACCACCTGCCTTCTACCGTTGACTCGGTGGCTCCCTTTCGACGAATCCTGGTGGCCGCTCTCGCCGCGCTGATGGCAGCCCTTCCGGCCAGCGCCCAAACCGACGAACTCGACGACCGGATCGCGGCGACTGCGATCGTCTTCGAACCTGCTCCCGGTGTTCGGCTCGGAAGTGGCGACCGCATCCATTCCGGAACCATGACGGTGACCGCGCACCGCGGCGGTCTTTCGACAGTCGTCGAGACCACGATCGACGACTACCTGCTCGGAATACGCGAGGTGCCCTTCTCCTGGCCGGAGGAGGCTTTGGCGGCACAGGTGGTCGCAGCACGGACGTATCTCGCCTGGACCCTCGATCGCGGCCGATCACCGAACGGTCGGACGTTCAGCTACGACATCTGCGCCACCACGGCCTGTCAGGTGTACGCCGGTGTTGGCGGGTTGGCCGGATCGGAAGGACAGCGCTGGGTCGCCGCCGTCGAACGGACGTCGGGCGAAGTGCTGCTCACCGGCGACAGTCCCGTTCAGGCGCTCTATTCGTCGACAAGTGACGGACGGACGCGCAACGTCGAAGATGTCTTTCCGGGGTCGAGTCCCGACCAGAACCTGCGCGCGGTGCCGTCCCCCGACGAGACGTCTCCCTTCGTCAGTTGGGACTTCGTGCTCTCACGAACACAGGCGGAGGCGATGCTTTCACACGCCGGACTCGTCGAAGGAACGTTGATCAACGTCGTCTCGCGGCGCACCGCCGACGGCGAAGGTCCGTGGACGATCACGGTGGTGGGCACGGCGGGCAAACGGACGATCGACACGTGGACGCTTCGCACCCTGCTCAACCGTGCGGCCGCCGACCTGTATCCCGATCACTTCCCTGCACTTCGACCGGACAGCACCAGGCGGTATCCACAGACGATCATGTCGCCCAACTACACGATCCGGTCCGAGCTGAACTACCACTCTCTGGTCGACGGTCCGCCAGGGTTCGAACAGCAGTTTCGGGTACGGGGCGGCGGATGGGGCCACCTCGTAGGGATGAGCCAGTTCGGAGCGGAGGCCATGGCAACAGCCGGCGCCTCCTACCAGGAGATCCTCGCCCACTTCTATGGAGGGGTACGGCCGATCCAAGCCGATCTCCTCCCGGACCGGATACGTGTCGGCCTTGGTACCGAGGCGATGGAAGTCGGCATCGTTCCGGATGGTCCCGTCCGAGTACTCGTCGACGGTGAAGAGGTGAGCGCGGGTGAACTCGGCTCGTGGACCGTGACCTGGGAGAACGGCGTGGCCGTCATCGACCCGCCGGAAGGTCTCGGACTTCCCCCGCGGGTGGGCGGGTGGCGCACATTCTCCGACAGCGGGGGAGCCGTCGAACTCGTCACGGTGCGGAGCAGGAGCGCAGCCGAAACGAGGATCGTCGTCGCCGAAGGATCTCGTGTGGTCTCGGACAGCGGGTGGGAGATCAGGAACGCAGGTGTCATCGCCGTCGATCTCCAGCCGCCCCGCACGAGAACGGTGATCACGGTGGAGGTGTTCGTTCGGTCGCCGCTCGGAGACCACTCGACCACGTTGCGCATCCCCTCCGGGGTGGAATAGCCCGTCGCGATCAGGCGTTCGCTCAATCGAACGTCCCCCCGTACGATTGGTCGCACATGCCCGAGACCACCCCCGTCACCATCACCTCGAACGCCCCGAAAGAGGCGGGCGACATCGACCTGGACAAGCTTCAGGCCGCACTCGAGTACATCCGCCCCGCCATCCAGATGGATGGGGGCGACATCGTGCTGCTCGGCGCCGAAGACGGAGTGGTCAACCTGCAGATGGTCGGTGCCTGCGGCGGCTGTCCCATGTCGATGATGACCCTGAAAGCCGGTATCGAACGCATCCTCGTCGACCGCGTCCCCGGCGTCGTAGAAGTCACCGCCTCCGCCTGACGC
>JBBDQP010000041.1:5426-7229 GCA_040905965.1 Acidimicrobiia bacterium | reverse complement strand
CTGGGGGGACCGACGGACGAAGTCCGTCGAGGGGGGCTCTCAGCCCCGGGCGGTGATGGCGACCGGCTGGGCGCTCGCTGCCGCTCGCGCGGGGCGGGGGCGGCCGATGAGGTCGAAGACTCGTTCGGAGGCGTCTTTGGCGTGGTAGCTGGAGCGGACGAGAGGGCCGGACTCGACGTGCGGGATTCCGATCGACTCCCCGTATGCCTTGTATTCGGCGAACTCGTCCGGATGGACATAGCGATGGATCGGACGATGTCGCGCCGTGGGACGCAGGTACTGGCCGATGGTGACGATGTCCACGCCCACCGCCCGCAGATCGGCCAACGCACCAAGCACCTCGCTGCGCGTTTCGCCCATGCCGACGATGAGACCCGACTTGGTCACTGACTGCGGGTTGATCCACTTGGCGCGGGCGAGCAGCGCCAAGGACCGACCGTAATTCGCCGACGTGCGGATCTCGCGCTGGAGCCGCAGCACAGTCTCGGTGTTGTGATTGAGGACCTCGGGGTCGGCGGACATCACCGTTTCGAGATCGGTTCGGGACCCTTTGAAGTCGGGGATGAGAACTTCGATGTCGGTGTGCGGCGACCGGGTCCGTGCCTGGCGGATCGTCTCGGCGAAGATGCCGCTTCCACCATCGGAGAGATCGTCACGGTTGACCGAGGTGATCACCGCATGCGACAGGTCCATCTGTGCGATGGCGTCGGCCGCCCGGAACGGTTCGAGGACGTCGAACTCGGTCGGCTTTCCCGTCATCACGTTGCAGAAACTGCAGGCTCGGGTGCACTTGTCCCCGAGGATCATCAGGGTGGCGGTGCCCATCCCCCAGCATTCGAAGATGTTCGGACAGCGGGCCTCCTCACACACCGTGTGCAGGTCGAGGCCGCGCATCATCTTCTTCAGTTCGACGTAGTCCTCGTCCATCCGTGCCGTCACCCGCATCCAATCCGGGCGGGGAGGCTCGCCGGGGAGCCGACCGTTGAACAACACCGGTTCGGTGGCACGCTTTTCGGGCGAAAAAGTGCCCGCTTCGAGAAGGCGGTCGACTTCGAAGGAGCGTTCCCGACCCTGCGTGCGGGTGAACGCCCCGATCTGGATCTCGTTGTCTTCGTACCCGAACACCTGGGCGAAATGGGGTGTGACGAGTTCGACGGCTTCTTCGATGGACACGTGACGTCCGAGGATGTCTGACACGTTGGCCACGGCCCGGTCGGTGATGCCGCACGGGTTCATCCGCCCGAAGTAGTCCATGTCGGCGGACAGGTTGAGGGCGAAGCCGTGCATCGTGACCTTGCGGGACACCCGCACCCCGATCGCCGCCACCTTGCCGGACGCGGTCCACACGCCGGTCATACCGGTCTCCCGCCACGCCAGGATTCCGAGGTCGGCGAGGGCGTCGATGAGCACCTGTTCGAGATCGCGCACGAAAGGAACGATCCGCATCGGGTCGTCGAGTGTCAGCAGCGGATAGCCGACGAGTTGGCCGGGGCCGTGATAGGTGATGTCACCGCCGCGGTCGACATGATGGAGTTCGGCATCCCATTCGGCCAGCGTCGACGGGTCGACCAGCAGGTTCGACCCGTCCCCGTTCCGGCCCACCGTGTAGGTGTGGGGGTGTTCGAGGAGCAGCAGGTAGTCGTCGTCGGTGCGACCCGTGGACTTGCCCTCGTGGATGGCACGCTGCAGATCCCAGGCTTCGGTGTAGGAGAGCCTGCCGAGCCAGCGGGTTCGGAGGGGGTTTGCCCCTTCCGGCGGCACAACCAGTTGTGCCGCCACCTTCCCCAAGGGGGAAGGCGATAG
>JBBDQP010000041.1:0-5326 GCA_040905965.1 Acidimicrobiia bacterium | reverse complement strand
CTTCCGGCGGCACAACCAGTTGTGCCGCCACCTTCCCCAAGGGGGAAGGCGATAGACCCTGGGTCACGCGAGCTCCTGTTCCCAATCCCAGTTTTCTAGGTTGTCCTTGATTCGGCGCAAGAACATGACGGCGGTCGAGCCGTCGAAGGCGCGGTGATCCCAGGTGAGGCCGAGATAGCCGATGTGGCGGATGGCCAGGACGTCTTCGCCGTCGGCGGATGTGACCACTGCCGGGCGCTTGGCGACGGTGTCGGTCGACAGGATGCCGGTGTTCGGGATGTTGATGACCGGGGCGGACATGAACGAACCGAACGGTCCCGGATTGGTGATCGTGAACGTCGAGCCGGTCACGTCGTCGGGCTCCAGCTTGCCTGCCCGTGCCTTGTCGGCGAGCGCCTTGATCTGCCGGGCCAGTCCGACCAGGCGGAGACCGTCGGCGTTACGGATGGACGCCACCACCAGCCCCTTCTGATCGAGGTCGATGGCGATCCCCAGGTTGACCGTCTTGTGGAAGATTGCCTGGCGCTCTTCGAGATGGAACTCCGAGTTGACCACCGGGAACTCTCCCAGGGCGTCGATCGTCGCCCGGGCGATGAACGGCAGATAGGTGAGCGATGACCCTTCGGCCGCCTTGAACGCCTCCTTGTGCCGTGTCCTGACACGCTCCACCCGCTCGTAGTCGACCTCCATCGACGTCCACACGTGGGCGGCGGTCTGCTTCGACTTGATCATGTTCTGACCGATGCGCACCCGCAGTCGGTCCAACTCGACGACTTCGGATTGCGCGGTGGAAGCAGCGGGTGCCGGCGCCGGTGTCAGTTCCGGCTTGGCCGCGGGCGGCGCATCGCTCGGGGCGGCGGCGGGGGCAGCGGTCGGCTCCGAAGCGGGCTCGGGTGCGGCCGCAGGGGTCTCGGCCGGCTTCGCCCCGCCGGATTCGATGTGGGATTCGACGTCCTTGCGGGTGATCCGACCACCCTGTCCCGAACCGGTGATCTCGTCGATGTCGAGGTCGTTCTCACGCACGAGTTTCCGCACGACCGGCGACAGCAGGCGTTCGGAGACGGCTGCACTGTCGGACGACGATGCCTGGCTCGGAGCAGGTGCGGGGCTTTCGGCCGGGGTCGGCTCGCTGGGTGCCGGCTCCTCGGCGGCAGCGGGCTCCGGCTCGCTCGGCTCGCTCGGCTCGGGAGCCGGGGCCGTCGGCTGGGGCGCCGGGGCCGAGGCTGGGGCGGCGCCGGCGGTGCCGATCACCGCCATCGCGGTACCCACCTCCACCGTGGCGCCCTCCTCGACGAGTATCTCGAGGACAGTGCCTCCAGCCGGGGACGGGACCTCGGTGTCCACCTTGTCCGTCGAAATCTCCACCAGCACTTCGTCGACAGCCACCGTGTCGCCCACCTGCTTGGCCCAACGGAGAATGGTTCCCTCCGTCACCGTCTCGCCCAACTGGGGCATGCTCACCGTGGTCGACTCGCCGGATGCGGCGGGTGCCGGCTCAGACGCAGGTTCGGATTCTGCTTCCGGTTCGGATTCCGCTTCTGGTTCTGGTTCCGGCTCCGGCTCCGGGGATGCCTGTTCGGCGGGTGTTGCAGTCTCGGACCCGGCCGAACCTTCGTCGGCCTCGCCGATGACGGCCATCGCGGTACCCACCTCGACCGTCGCTCCCTCTTCCACCAGGATTTCGAGGATGACGCCGCCGGCCGGGGACGGCACCTCGGTGTCCACCTTGTCCGTCGAGATCTCCACCAGCACCTCGTCGACGGCCACGGTGTCGCCCACCTGCTTGGCCCAACGGAGAATGGTTCCCTCCGTCACCGTCTCGCCCAACTGGGGCATGCTCACCGTGGTCGACATCTTCGGGCTCCTCTCAGTGCAAGCTCTTGCCGGCCGCCGACATCAGCGTCTCGCCAACGGCTTCGGACAACGTGGGGTGGGCGTGAATGAAGGCAGCCGCCTCGGACGGCAGCGCCTCCCATCCCACCGAATACATCAGTTCGTGGATCATCTCTCCGGCCATCGGTCCGATTACGGCCGCGCCGACGATGGGACCGTCCTTCATGGCGATCGTCTTCACGAAACCCTGGTTCTCGCCCATGATGATGGCGCGTCCGACGCCACCGAAACCGTGCTTGGTCACCTCGATCTCGCCCTGCTCGGCGGCCTGGACCTCGGTCAACCCGACCTCGGCCACTTCGGGGTGGGTGTAGGTGACCCGAGGGATCGCCCGGTAGTCGACGGGTGCGGCCTTGCCGGTGGCGATGTGTGTGACCGCCGCGATGCCTTCGGCGAAACCGACGTGGGCGAGTTGGGGGGTGCCGGCGACGATGTCCCCGACGGCGTACAAGCCCTGCTCTGCGGTCTGCATCGTCGTCAGGTCGACTTCGACGAATCCCCGGTCGACGACCGCAGAAGTCGAATCGAGTCCGACGTCTTCGGTGCTGGGACCGCGACCGACGGAGACGAGAACGACGTCGACATCGACCGACTCGTCCCCGTAAGGGACCGTCACCCCGTCTGATCCGACCTGTGCCGGACCGACGCCGACCCCGGTGTGGAACTTGACGCCCCTTCTCGAAAGCTGGCGCGAGAGCTGTTTGGCGACGTCAGGATCGCCTCCGGGCAGAATCTGGTCGAGCATCTCGAAGACGTGCACCTCGGCGTCGAAGTCCGTCAGGAGGGAGGCGAACTCACAGCCGATCACACCCCCGCCGATGATGGCCACCCGGTTGGGTCGTCGGGGCCAGTCGAGGGCATGGTCGGAGGTGACGATCCACTCTCCGTCGATCTCGTATCCGGGAATGGTGCGGGGATGCGAGCCGGTGGCGAGGATCACCGCCCCGCCCTCCAAGGTCTGCGTGCCGTCGTCGGATGCGACTGTCACCTTGCCGGGCCCGTCGAGCCGACCGAAGCCCTTGACGACATCGACACCGCGCTTTTCGAGCAAGCCACCGAGACCACCGACGAGGGTCTCGACAGTCTTCGCCTTCAAGGCGAGCGCCGCGTCCCAGTCCATCTCGGGCGCCGAAGTCATGACACCGAAATCCGAGGCGTGCTTGACGGTCGCATAGATGTGGGCGGTGTGCAGCCACTGTTTGGCCGGGATGCAGCCACGGAGGAGACACGTGCCCCCGGGCCGGTCCTTCTCCACGAGCGCAACCTTCAACCCGAAGTTGTGCGCGTACAACGCGGCGGCGTATCCGCCTGGTCCACCACCGACGACGACGATGTCGTACACCCAATCCGCCCTTCTTCGAGAAATCTAGGCCGAGGCTAGTTCAGAAGATCGGCTGTAGGAACGGCCGGGCGGAAACCCCGATTGGCGGCCTCGATCAGGGTGTCGGGGCCGAACGTCTGGAACAGGTTGTGGTTGCCGATCTGGCTGGCGCGAGCTTCGAGGGCGGCGAACTGGCCGTCCTCGTCGCAGTCGTAGACGCGCATCGTGTCACGTGTTCCGACGAAACGATGATCCTCGAAGCGACGCAGCCGGCCCATCAGTCCCCGTTCTCGGCGGGCGTCCACCCGGTGGGAACTTCGACGTTGCAGTTCGGACAGGTCGCCGTCTCGATCTGGCCGACGATGAACGAGAATCCGCACTCCGGGCAGGTGAGCTTCGGAGAAGGCGGGTCGGGGCGAGGCGGTGGCGGCGCCGGAGGTGTGGCGAGTCCTCCCCCAGGCCCGGGAGGGGGCGCACCGGCCGCTGCCCGCACCATGTTCACCGACCCGCACACGGGACAACTGAACCGGCCGGGGCCGGGTACGTCGAACTCGGTCCGACAGGATCCGCACCGAACGATCACGCTTCTCCATCTCCTTCTGCAACGACCGGGGCGCCGATCGCGCCAACGGTCATCAGGTATTCGGCTTCCAGGGCCAAAACTGCCCTCACGTCGTCGGGAGGGTAGGACACGGCGTGGAACTGAGCGATCCGGTCGGTGATGTAGGCGACCGAGTCCTCGGTTCCGCCCGCCACTGCACCCTCACCACCGTCCCGCTGGAGGTAGCGGAGCTCCCAGTTCACGATGCGTTCGACACCGTCGGTCCGGAGGCGAGCGGCCACGTCCGGATCGAGGCGCTCGTCGACGAACGCAACCAGTTCGTCGACGACATAGGACGGTGCAGTGTCGAAGGAGCGCCGACGGCCCTCCTGCCACACGAGGAGTGCGACCATGCCCAGCAGGAGGGCGACGAGAACGCCGACGAAGACGACGAGCGTTGCGCCCGACATCTCAGAACCCGAGCCGCTCCGCCAGTTGGCGCCGCCGTTCGTCCGGGGTGCCGAACATGATCTGGGAGCTCTTGGCGCGCTTGAAGTAGAGGTGGGCGTGGTGTTCCCAGGTGAAGCCGATTCCGCCGTGGACCTGGATGTTGGTGCCGGCACATTCGAAGAAGGCGTCCGAGCAGTACGCCTTGGCGAGAGGAACGGCGGTGGCCGCCTCGTCGCTTCCTTCGGCCACGGCCCAGGCGGCGTAGTAGGCGGCCGCCCTGGCGCTCTCGACCTTGATCAGCATGTCGGCGCACATGTGCTTGACCGCCTGGAACGATCCGATCGGCTTGCCGAACTGCTGGCGGTCCTTGGCGTACTGCACGGCCATGTCGAGGGTGGCGTGCGCTCCTCCCACCTGTTCGAGCGCCAGACACACTGCAATCACGTCGTTCACCTTTGCCAGGGTGGCGGCGTCGCCGCCGGCGAGCCGGGCGCCCTCGTCGACGGCTACATCGGTCAGGACGATTTCGGCCTGCTTGCGGGTCTCGTCCATCGAATCGAGAACCGTCCGTTCCACTCCGGGGGCGTCACCGGGGACCAGGAAAAGTCCGAGACCGTCCGCAGTCTGGGCGGCGACGACGAGGAGGTCGGCACTGTGGCCGTCGACGACGAAGCGCTTGGTCCCGTCGATCTTCCACTCGTCGCCGTTTCGGGTGGCCGAGGTGGCGAGATGTTCGCCGTCCCAGCCACCGTCGCGTTCGGTGACTGCAAGAGCCGCCGTCAACTCGCCGGCGGCGATCTGAGGAAGGAGATCGGACTTCTGAGCTTCGGAACCGGCCAGAAGGATGGCGTTGGCGGAGGCGACCACTGTCGAGAGGAACGGACCACAGAAGAGCTGCCTGCCCTGTTCTTCCATCAGCACGGCGATCTCCAGCAGCCCGAAACCAGCCCCTCCGTACTCCTCGGGGATGGCCATCGCCTGCCAACCCAACTCTGCGACAGCCGACCAGTCGGACCGGTCGAATCCGTCGGAGGTGGCCATGAGCGCCCGCACCCGATCGAGCGGCATGCGCTCGGTCAGCCACTGCCTGGCGTAGCGGCGGAGTTCTTCCTGCTCTTCGG
>JBBDQP010000040.1:0-1227 GCA_040905965.1 Acidimicrobiia bacterium | reverse complement strand
CGCCGTCGCCGCTCCCCTGCCGGGGCCGGACGCTGATTGCGCCATCCGGCGAGCGCCGTCACCAGGTTCCAGAGGACCAGTGACAGGAGAAGAACTTCTGTGCCGCGGAGGAGGCCTCGTAGCATGCTGTCCCGCAGGCTAGGGCCAGGTCGGCCCGGGGAGAGACAGATGACCAACACGTACGGGTTCGCGCCGAAGTCGATCGCCGTCGTGCTGGGAACCCGGCCGGAGATCATCAAGCTGGCCCACATCATCCGGCTGCTCGACGACGCCGCCCTGGTCATCCACACCGGCCAGCATTACGACCCCAAGTTGAGCGGGTCGTTCTTCCCGGAGATGGGCCTTTCCGAACCGGACGTGTTCCTCGGTGTCGGCGGTCTCACCCGTGGTGCGCAGATAGGGATCGCCGTCCGCAAACTCGACGAGATCCTCGGGGAACATTCGCCGCAGGCCGTGATCGTCCAAGGCGACACGAATTCGGTGCTGGCGGGCGCGGTGGCCGCCAACGCCCGCGAGGTGGCGGTCTGTCACATCGAGGCGGGGCTGCGCAGCTTCGATCGGGCGATGCCGGAAGAACACAACCGTGTCGTCACCGACCATCTGGCCGACCTGTGCTGTGCCCCGACCTTCGTCAACGTCACAAACCTCGCCAACGAGGGAATCGACGGCGAGCGGGTGGTGCAGACCGGCAACACGATCGTCGAGGCGGTGTTGGAGTTGCTTGCCGGGGTCGACGAGCAGCAGTCGATGGCGGAGGCCCACGGGGTGGAGCCGGGAGGCTTCGTGCTTTCCACCTTCCACCGGCCGGAAAACGTCGACGACCCGTCCAACTTTCGGATGATCCTCGAACAGCTCGCCGCCTTGGAGCTGCCGGTCGTGCTGCCGCTGCATCCGCGCTCGGTGAAGCGGGCGGAAGAATACGGGCTGGGCGATCTGCTCGCCCGGATTCGGGTGGTCGAACCGATCGGATACCGGGAGTTCCTCGGTCTGGAGGCGGCCGCCGCGCTGATCGTGTCGGATTCGGGCGGCGTGCAGGAGGAGGCGTCGATCGTCAAAACCCCGCTGGTGGTGGTCCGCAACTCGACCGAACGCCCCGAAGTGATCGGCACTTTCGCCACCCGCGTCCCCCCCGGCCCCGGCATCCTCGAAGCCGCCCAAGAAATGCTCGCCCGCGACCTCACCCCCTACGAAACCCCCTACGGCGACGGCACCGCCTCCCAGAAGTCG
>JBBDQP010000039.1:0-7373 GCA_040905965.1 Acidimicrobiia bacterium | reverse complement strand
GCTGGTGCAAAGCGATCCAGGGTTTCATTGCTCCTTTCGTGGGCTATCCGGGTCCACTTTCCTGCTTACCCCTCCAAGGACGAACAAATCCCCAGCCGTGGTGGGCAAACCGCCCGGGGACAAGTCGGGGGAGAGCATGAACAGAAGGACACAAGCTTCGACACGGCCTCGCACCGCCGCAGTTAGACGCTGACGGCCCGGGGCACGGCATTACCCATTCGCACAGGGAGGACGTTGCAATGAAAGGCAGAACTGACAAGCGGTCGCCGGCCGGGCCGGGACTCATCCCCGGCCTCGCCCTGCTATTGGCGCTGGGTGCCTGCGGCGGCGGTGGTGGTGACGGCGACAGCACGACCGCCCCCCCACCACCGCCACCTCCGGCATCGACCTACAGCATCGGCGGCAGCGTGTCAGGGCTCGCAGGCAGCGGACTCATCCTGCGCAACAACGGCGGCGACGATCTCGCCATCTCCGCGAACGGCGGTTTCACCTTCGCCGCCGAGATCGATAGCGGTGACACCTACAGCGTCACCGTTGCGGCACAGCCGTCCTCTCCGGGCCAGACCTGCACGGTGACCAACGGCTCCGGCACCGCGACGGCAGACGTCACCGACGTCGCTGTCTCGTGCGAGACGAACACGGCGGCCACGGACACCGACGGCGACGGCCTGACCGACAATGAGGAGCTGGGGCAGTACGGCACCTCACCCGTCCTGGCCGACACGGACGGCGACGGCTACTCGGACTTCGACGAACTGATCACCAACGGTTTCGATCCCGCGGTGAACAATTTCGTCTTCAATCCCCGGGTCGCGGACGTCCCCGTCGTGCTCATCCGTATCCAGGAGACGCCCATCGTCGGCTGGAACTACGTCGAGGGGACGGCGCAGGGCACGACGACCAGCACCAGCCGGTCCCAGGCGCAGACCAACTCGACCTCGACCTCCTACGGCGCGAGCACGACGATCGGCGTGGAGGCGACAACCACCGCCACCGTCGGCGCGAGCCTCTCCGGCCCTTCTGCCGAGGTCAGCCAGTCCGTCTCGGTATCCGCCTCCGCGACGGTCAGCTTTGACCAGACCAATACGCAGGAGAATCGCACGGCCTGGGAGGAGATGCAGGCGAACAACGTCGAGACGACGAGGGACACCGAGAGCGGCTTCATGCGCTTCGGCGCGCGCATCGAGAACGGCGGCCATCTCACCTTCCGCATCGAGAGCCTGTCGCTCGCCTCAACCCGCACCAGCGAGGGCAGGGACCCCTTTATCCCGACGGGCACGCTGAGTCTCGACGGCACGCAGTCGTTCCCCGCCACGAGCATCAGCCAGGGCAACGAAACGCCGTTGCTGACCTTCGAGCAGAACGACATCGACCTCGGCACGGTCCGAAGTCTCCTTAACAACACGCGCTCGATCCAGGTCGAGCCCCTGTACGAGATCGTCGATCGCAACGGCCTTCCCTTCCCCTTCCAGGAGCAGGACATCGCGAACAATACGGCCAAGGTCGTGATCGATTATGGCCCGTACCGGGAGACCGAGTTCTACCAGGTAGCGACGAATACCACCCCAAATTCTCCGGGTCAGACTCTGGAGACGCTGCTGGAAGAATTCCTGCGCGTGCCGACCACCAGTGACGGTTCCGGACTCTTGACCGTGCGCGGCGAGCAGTCGGCGGTCGGCCGCTGGGTGGTCACCCGGAACCGCAATCGCGACACGGAGACCGAGACCGCCATCTTCGATCCCGATGACTCGAGCTATGCGCTGGCGGACATCGGCGTGCGGGCGCGAGACGAGTTGTTGCTGGTGCTGCTCGAGGATGCCGACGGGGACGACATCGGTTACCGTGAGGAACGGGTGCACGGCACCGATCCCGAGAACGAGGACAGCGACAACGACGGTCTCAGCGACTTCAATGAGATCCGGGACACCTGGACCGTCACGGCAATTAACCAGAACGACCCCAACCGCTACCCCGCCGAGGTCTCCTCGTCGCCGATCTCCGCGGACTATGACGGTGACCTGGTCCAGGACGCCTTCGAGCGCGACCGCGGTCTCGATCCTTACAACCGGGATACTGACGGCGACGGCATCGAAGACGGTAGCGACACGGACAACGGCAATCTGCCGCTGGTCAACAACTCGGTGCTGTCAGTCGGGCAAGCGCCCTTCGTCGCCGGCGACACGGAATACACGCTCGCACTGGCCGGTTCCGTCGCCGCGAGCGCGCCGAATGTGCCCGCCCGTGTCGACATAGACTGGAAGTCGGACGGCACCGACGTGACGTCGTTCGAGACCCAGAGCGGCGGCAATCCGAGCCTCAATATCAGCAGCCGGTTCCGCTACGGCGGCGCCGGACAGTGGACGGTAACCCTGGACGCGGTGGACGATGCCTCGCCGGCCAATACCCTGACGGAGACCGCGACGGTGGTATTTACCGATCCGACCCGTCCCGAGGACGTCTACGGCTACTCCAACAGCTGGTACACGAATCGCCATGTGCGCGAAGTCGTCGACATGAACGAGGACGGCCACGCGGACATCGTCGGCATCTCGAACAGCAATACGAGTGTCGCACTGGGCTCGCCGAGCGGACTGGCACCGCGCACGCAATGGTCGCTGGGCAACTGGCATTACGGCATCTTCGACAACGTCGAGGCCGAGCCGAGGCTGTTCGCGGACATCGACGGCATAAAGGGCCTGGAGATCGTAGGTGTGGATGTCACGACCGGCGCCACCGCCGTCCGTTACGGCCTGAACAACGGCTCGGCCTTCGAGGCGCCGGTGGTATGGATCACCGACCTGCCATGGACGGAAGCAACGGACACGGCATACGTGGCCGACGTGGATAACAACGGATTCCCGGACTTCGTGCATGCCCGCGCGGATACCGATGCGGTCCATGCCTACACGAGCAACGGCTCGAGCCTGCAGCTGACCGAGCGCACGCCGGTGTCCCTCCCGGACGGCGAGGTCATCGATCGAGCTGTCCACCCGCTCGAGGTTGCCGATCTCGACGGCGATCGTTGTGCCGATATTGTCTATTTCGGCAAGACGGACACCTGGGTGGCGCAGTCCCGATGCGACGGGACGTTCGCTGCATTCGTGGTACTCACGGGCAACTTCGGCCGGGACAACGACGGCGGCTGGACCGTGGAGCGGCACAAGCGCTGGGTGGACGACGTGACCAACGACGGGCTGCCGGACATCGTGGCCATCGGCCAGGACCGTGTACTCGTGCTGGTCAACCGGTCCGCCGCGGGCAACATCGCCTTCGGTGAACCGCGGGAGTTCGGTGATGATTTCATCGCAGGCGAAGGATGGGCGGACGACAAGGTCGCCGGATCGACGACATGGCTCAATATCCATCCGCGTTACCTGGCGGACGTGAACGACGACGGTTACAAGGACCTCGTCGGCTTCGCGAGCGCCGGCGCCGCCGTCGGGATCAATCGTCTCGGCATCGATGGCACACCGGCTTTCGCGCCGGTGCGAATCGTCGCCTCGGACTTTGCCATAGGCGCGAAAGATGGCAACGACGAGTTCCGCTGGTTCGGTGAGGATGACACCTCCTGCGAGTTCGTCTCACCCTGCCGGGAGTACTTCCCGCGCAGCGTGGGCGACGTAGACGGCGACGGCCGGGCCGACTTCATCGGGTTCGACCGTGCCGGCATCGTCTTCCAGTCCATGCCCTACGTGACTCAGTTCGAGTGATGACAAACCGGCACTTGCCTGCCCGGGCGGCCGCACGGCCGCTTGGGCATGGCGGACGTTACCGCGCCTCACCAGCCGGATCGAGCGACTCAGGACTTCTCGCAACCGCGCTCCCCGGATCCGCCCGACTCGTGTGCTTTGAACCAGTGCAAGCCCGTGCAATCGGCCACGGATGCGGGCTAGCATGCGCACATGAACGAACCGGGACAGATCACGGAGCTCCTGAACCGCTGGACGGCCGGTGACGCCGACGCGGTCGACGAACTCGCGCCGCTCGTTTACGACGAACTGCATCGCTGTGCCGAGCGGCTCTTTCGCGGGGAGCGTGCCGGCCACACGCTGCAACCAACGGCGCTCGTGCACGAGGCCTATGGCCGGCTGATCGGGGAATCCGTGCCGTGGCAGGACCGGGCGCATTTCTTCGCGCTGGCGGCGCGCATGATGCGGCGGCTGCTGATCAATCATGCTGAGGCGCAACGGGCGGCAAAGCGGGGCGGCGGCGAGCTTAAGGTTACGCTCGACGAGGGCAGGGTGGCAGCGGCGTCCAGTGCCAGCGAGTTACTGGATCTCGACGCGGCGCTAACAGCGCTGGCCGCGTTTGATTCCCGGCTTGCCGACCTTGTGCAGCTGCGTTACTTCGGCGGTCTGTCGATCCGGGAAATGGAGGAGGTAACCGGGCTGTCGTCCAGCACCCTCGATCGCGACCTCCGCCTCGGCAGGGCCTGGCTGCAAAACCGACTGTCGGGCTAGGAGCCTGCGTCGGCTTGCAGGTCGGGGTCGTTGGTCCTGACCAGCTCAAGCCAGTGCTCGGCTTCCTCGGCATTACCACGCCGTTCGTACAGATCGATGAGGCGGTCCATGTTGTTCAGCGTATCCGGGTGAGACAGGCCCTGTTCAGACTCGTAGTTTTCCGCTGCTTCGAGCAGCAGGCGTTCGGCCTCATCGTATTCGCCGAGACCCGCCAGTGATGCGCCCAGCGCGCTCCTGATCTCCGACACCAGCTGGTGTTCCGCCGGGAAGTTGGCTATGCGCATCGCGAGCACGTCCCGCAACAGCGCGGCGGCTTCGCCATAACGTTCCTGCAGCAGGTAGACGGCGCCGATGCCACCCAGCGGGAAGGAGCGGTTCGGATGATCGCGAGGTAGTTTGACCAGGTCCTGCATGTCGACCGACAACTGGTAGTTCTCCAGGGCGCCTTCGTAGTCCTGCTGCCTCTGCAGCATGACGGCGAGGTTGTTATAGGCGGCCCCGAAACTCGGGTGTGGTCCCCTGTAAACCCGTTCGAGAATATCAAGGAAGTTCTGGTGCGCACGGATAGCGGCCTCTGCATCGCCCTTGTCGGACAGCATCTGGCTGTAGCTGTTCCAGCTGTGCGCGACCTCCATGTGATCCGGTCCCAGCATGCGCTCGCGGGTCGCGATGACCTCCTTGTACAGTTGCTCGGACTCCGCGAATCGTTTCGTGTCGCGCAACACGCCGGCGAGCTGGCGCTTGGTGTCCGCCGATTGGGGGTGCTCGCCGCCATAAATGCGGTCCTGCATCGCCAGCGCTTCCCTGAACAACTGCTCGGCTTCGTCGTTCTGGCCCAGGATGCGCAGGATTCCGCCGAGCTTGGTCATTGCTTCCGCGACGAACTCGTCATCCTCGTCGCCAAGCGAGCGGCCGATCTCCAGGACTTCGCGGTGCAGCCGCTCCGCTTCCTCGTAGTCGCCTTGCAATTCGGACAGGAACGCAAGGCCACTCAGCGCTTCCATGTACTCGAGACTGGCAGTGCCGAACAGGGCGCGTCGCGTCGCCAACGCTTCGTCGAGCAATACGCGGGCGTCGTCGTAGCGCCCGTTGTCCTGGAGCTGGAAGCCGAGTACCAGCGTTGCGGTCGCCGTCTCGGCACTCTGTGCCCCGAACACCTCCGTCGTTCGCTCGACGGCCTGGCGCAGCAGCTCCTCGGCCGCCTCGCGTTCTCCAAGGCTGTAGTAGGTTTCGCCCAGCACGCGCAGCATCGTTGCCTGCACTTCGGGTTGCTCGGCGAGTTCAGTACGAATGCGGCGCGCGCCGGCATCCAGCAGCTCCCGCGCCGTGATGGCCTCGCCCCGCGCCTCTTCCGGGGCTGATACCTCGAATATGCGCTGCATGAAGTCGCTGACTTCCTCCGCCTTGCGGCTTTCGATCTCCGCCGCGTCACGCTCCGCTGCAATTTGCGCGATGGATATGCCGATTGCGGCGCCGATACCGACGATCGTAATCGCGGCCGCTGTGACAGGAACCCGGTTGCGCCTCACGAACTTGCGGGCGCGATAAGCCAGGTTGTCCGCGCGCGCCCGGACCGGCCGGCAGGCGAGAAAATTGCGGATGTCGTCGGCCAGTTCGCGCACGGTCGCATAGCGCCGCTCCGGATCTTTTTGCATTGCGGTCAGGACAATGTTGTCGAGGTCACCGCCTAATAACCGCTTGAGCTCGCCAGCCGTCGCGCCGCGCTCCGCGGCAGCGGCACGGGTGTCATCACGGCTGCCGAGCGACGTGATTCGTGAGCTCGGCGATGGCGGGTCTGACTCGCAGATCGCGCGCTCTATGTCGGAGGGACGCGATGATCCCAGCTCATAGGGGAAATGGCCGCTCAGGAGTTCGTACAGCAGCACGCCCAGGGAATAGATGTCGGTTGCGATCGTGATCTTGTCGCCGCGTACCTGCTCGGGGCTCGCGTGACGCGGAGTCATCAGCCGGGCGCTGTCGAGCGTCTCAACAAGTGTGTGATCAACTGAGCCGGGTTCGAGCAGCTTCGCAATGCCGAAGTCGAGCAGCTTGGGCTCGCCTGCGTCAGTGACCAGGATGTTTGACGGCTTGATGTCGCGATGGATGACAAGATTGCGATGGGCGTTTTCTACTGCACCGCAAACTTTTCCGAAGAGCTTGAGCCGTTCCGGCAGCGTCAGCCGTTTCCTGTTGCAGTAAGTCGTGATCGGTGTGCCTGGCACGAACTCCATGACGAGATAGGGCAGGCCGTCGTCGGTTTCGCCGCCGTCGATGAGGCGCGCAATGTTCGGGTGGTCGAGGTTCGCGAGGATCTGGCGCTCCGCCTGGAAGCGGCGAATCATTTCCTTGCCCGGGCGTCGCGAGCCGAGGACCTTGATAGCGACCTGCTGTGTGTATTCACCGTCGGCGCGGCGTGCAAGATAGACGTCACCCATGCCGCCTTCGCCGAGCAGCCCTGTGACTTCGTAACGGCCGATTGACGCCGGCGCATCGCGTTTCGCCAGTGCGGCGGCGGAGCGGCCGATTATACCGGTGATGTGGCTCTGCTCGTCCGCGGCACCGAGCAGGTTGGCTACGGCGTGAAAAATCTCCTCGTCGCCGCCGGTTTCGTTCCGCAGCCACTTAAGGCGCGACGATTGCGGTTGCTCCATGGCGTCATGGAACAGCTGGCTGATGCGTTGCCAGCGCTCCGGTGATTCGGTTTCATCCCGTTCGTCTTGCGACATTGCCCCCTGCCTGCCACTGGCGAACCGCCAATGTTGCATAAACCGCCCTGATATTCGAGGATATTTCCGGGACAGTTAACTTAACGCCACGCGAGTGGCAGACAGGTTAACTGTCCCGGAAATACAAAAATGGGCGGGGGATCAGCCGCAGAACGGTAGCGGCGAGCGATCACGCAGTCAGTTCGTG
>JBBDQP010000038.1:0-40576 GCA_040905965.1 Acidimicrobiia bacterium | reverse complement strand
GGACCAGCCCCCTCGGCACCACCTACACCGTCACCGGCGCCGACCCCCCATAAACTGCATCAACCCTCGACGCTCTTGCTAGTCGCCTTCGCGGTCGGTTTCTTCTGCGCGGGTGGCGGCAGGGACCAGGACGAGGGGGCAGTGGGTGCGTTCCATGACCCGGGCGGAGACGCTCGTCCAGGCTTGTTCGGTGAAGAGGCGACGGGTAGCGCCCATCATGATGATGTCGGCTGTGAGGTCGAGCGCAGTTGAGACGATGGCGTCAACGGGGTCCGGGCCTTCGACGAAGGTGATGTGGGGTTCGATGCCACGGGCGCGCAGGGCTGCGACGACCGGTTCGACGGCTCTCCGTCCGCGTTCTTCGAGGTAGGTCAGCGTCTTCATCTCGGCGGTATCGGTCTGCCAGTCGCCCTGGTCGAGGAAAGATCGACGTTCCTCCTCGTCCATCGACTCGAGGAACGTCTTCGGGACCTCGATCACCGTCATCACGGTGACGACTCCGTCGTCGGGCAGCAGCCGGCTGCAGAGTTCGGCGCTCGGTGCGGGGGGCAGCACACCGGTCGTGGCGATCAGGACGTGCACCCCCGCGACATTAGGCCCGCATCGCGCCTTGCTGCCCACTGCTCTACTCTCCGGGTCATGGATGACGTCGTTCTCAACAAGGTCACTTGGAAGATCCCGAACGCGCTGGCACTGGTCGGTTCTCGCGCGGGCGACGAGTGGAATGCGATGACCACGTCGTGGATCACCCAGGTTTCGATGGAACCGGTGCTGATCGGTATCGGCGTCGACAACTCGTCGGTGACCCACCGCCTCATCAGTGACGGAGGATCGTTCACTGTCAACCTCTGGCCCTCGGATGACACCCGTCCCTTCGTGAAATTCTCGAAGCCTGCCACCAAGGACGGCATGACTCTCAACGAGCGCCCGATTACCGAGGGTGTGACGGGCGCCCCGATTTTCGAAGAGGCGATCGCCTGGATGGATTGCGAGGTCCGCTCGACGCACGACTTCGGCACTCATACCTTCTTCGTGGGTGAGGTGGTCGACGCCGAGGTGCTCGATGAGGATCAACGGGCGGCTGCGGTCAGTGACACCAGGATGAAGTACGGCGGCGTGAAGCGAGGTGGACATTGATCTCGGAACCCAGATGCAACTGAGCGTCAGCGGGAAGGTGGCCGTGGTCACCGGCGCCACGCGGGGGATTGGGTTGGCGACCGCACAGATGCTTCTCGAAAGTGGGGCGGATGGTGTGACCATCACCTCGCGGCGACCCGAGAACGTCGAAGCAGCGACCGAGCAGCTCGCACAGGCGGGGTTCGGGGCCGATCGGGTGCTTGGTCTGGCGGCTCGGGCCGATGACGACGGTGAGGCGGAACGCACGATCTCGGCGACGGTCGAACGATTCGGAAGCGTCGACATACTCGTCAACAATGCCGGAACGAACCCTTCGGGCGGTTCGATCATGGACGTCGACATGGGCGCCATCGACAAGACGTGGCAGGTCAATCAGCGGGCGCCGCTCGTGTGGTCTCGCATGGCGTATCACGCGGGAATGAAGGATCACGGCGGTGTGATCATCAATGTCGCCTCGGTGGGCGGCCTCCGTCCGAGCCCCATCATGGGCGCCTACAACGTCTCGAAGGCGGCACTGATCCACCTGACACATCAGCTCGCTTTCGAACTGGCCCCGAAGGTACGTGTGAACGCCGTTGCGCCTGCGGTCGTCAAAACCCGCCTCTCGGAGCTGCTGTGGACCGCCGACGAGGAGGCTGCCGCCCGCACCCATCCGTTGGGTCGGCTTGGAACGACAGAGGACGTCGCCGCCGCCATCACCTATCTGGCGTCTGATCACGCAACCTGGCTGACGGGTGTGATCCTGCCTGTCGACGGCGGCGTGACAGGCGCCTCCGGCTCTCTGTCGTGACCGCACATCACGTCCGCTGATACGGTTCTTCGATGATTGGACTCCCGGACCGTGATCGGGCGATCGCATATCTCGACGGACGGATCGATTCCGCGCCGTTGTTCGCAACGGCGGCCGAGTTGGGACGCCAAGGCCACGGCGACGTCATCACCTACAGCCGCAAGGTGTTCATCCCGCTGACAACGCTCTGTCGGGATGTCTGCACCTATTGCACGTTCGCCAAGCCGCCGGGTGCCGGCGGCGTGTACCTGGAACCCGATGAGGTGATCGCCGTGGCCCGCGCCGGCGATGAGCGCGGGTGCACCGAAGCTTTGTTCACTCTCGGAGACCGGCCGGAGGCACGCTGGCCTCAGGCGAGAGAGTTCCTGGCTGCCAAGGGTCACCAGTCGACACTTCAGTATGTCGAAGCGATGTCGCGACTTGTCGTCGAGGAGACCGGACTTTTCCCGCACGCCAATCCCGGTGTAATGAGTCGTGACGAGATCCAGATGCTGCGACCGACGAACGTCTCGATGGGGATGATGCTGGAGAACATCTCGCCCCGCCTGGCTGAGCCAGGCATGCCTCACTACGGCAGTCCGGACAAGGAACCACAGGCTCGGGTTGACACGATCGAGGCTGCCGGTGCCGAGCACGTCCCGTTTACGAGTGGAATCCTGGTCGGTATCGGAGAGAACAATGCGGAGATCGTCGACTCGCTCCTTGCCCTGTCCGCCCTCCATGCGGAGGGAGGACAGATCCAAGAGGTGATCATCCAGAACTTTCGGGCGAAGGCGGACACTCGGATGCGCGGACACGCCGAACCCATCCCCGCCTGGTTTGCTCGCGTCGTCGCCGTGGCACGCTGGATCTTCGGACCGGAGATGAGCATTCAGGTTCCGCCCAACCTGACAGAGCGCTTCGAGTCCTACCTGGAAGCGGGCATCAACGACTGGGGGGGCGTGTCTCCGCTCACGATCGACTTCGTCAATCCCGAGGCGCCCTGGCCCCACCTCGACGAACTCGAGGCGCGAACGAGCGCAGCGGGATTCAGGCTCCTGCCTCGCCTCCCTGTCTACCCGAGCCACATGGGACCCGAGTGGATCGACGCCGGCCTCCGCGCGAGGCTGGCGGACGCGGCCGACGATGACGGTTTCGCTCGCACACCCCGACTGGAAGGATTGAGCCGATGAGCATGGACACAGTGACATTCGTGCGGGCGCGCCCGGCGACAGATGTCAATCAGATCTCGGCGTCCACCCGTCGTCGGGAAGGCACCACAGTGCTCGAAATCGCCGCTCCCAACCCAGAAGCAGTATCGACGGGGGCCGCAGAGCGGGTGCTCGTCGTGTCGTCCTCCGTCGCCCATCCTGCCGCCGGATACCTGGTTGATCCGGTCGCCACCGCCGGTTTGGAACGCGCCGGGGTGAGCGGATGGCGGGTCACGGTGGTGGCGAGCGCGTCGTGGGAGGCGACCCTCGACGCAGTCGCTCGGTTGCGAGCGCCCTTTCTCCGCGTCGGGCGTTCGGCAGTGGCCGACTGGTCTTCTCGGGTCGACCTTCCGGGTCTCGACGTTCGCCTTTCGGTCTTTGTCGACGGCGTCACCCAAGCGATCGCCGCCGTCGCGGCCGGTGCAGGTGATCTCGTCCTTCGTGATTGGAGCGGCGAACGGATCGCGGAACTCAGGGAGGGTCTGGCGGGCCACGGTTTGGTCGAGCGGACCGCCTTTCCGCTTGGAGTCGAGATCGACTCTGCCCGAAGTGAACTTCCGGCTGACGTTTTTACTGCATGGCTGGGTCAGGTCGACGGGTCGGGGGCTGCCCGGCCCCGCTACTCGTGGGCGCCTGGCAAAGACGAGGCTCCACCCGTACCCGATGGCCGGATCTCCTCCGAATGGACCGACACTGCATGGGTGGGAGGGCGGTCGCCTGACCAACTCGCCGGAGCAGGGTCACTGCGTCCCGTTCTCGAACGATCACTGGCGGGAACTCCGCCGACTGTCTCTGAGCTCGAAGCCCTGTTCGCGGCACGCGGCGATCAAGTCGATGCGATCGCCTGGAGTGCCGATGCCCTGCGCAAGCGGACGAGCGGTGAGGACGTCAGCTACGTCGTCAACCGGAACATCAACTACACGAACATGTGCTACTTCCGTTGCGGCTTCTGTGCCTTTTCGAAGGGGCCACGCAGCCTGAACCTGCGAGGCGATCCGTATCTGATGGGGATCCCGGAGATCGTCCAGTGGTCTCAGGAGGCGTGGGACCGGGGGGCCACCGAGGTCACGTTGCAGGGCGGGATCCATCCTGAGTTCACTGGGGATTTCTACGTTGGGGTGGTCGAGGCCATCAAGGCCGAGTTGCCCGACATGCACATCCACGGTTTCACCCCCCTCGAAGTGTGGCAAGGCGCGGAGACGCTCGGCGTCTCCGTCCGCGACTTCCTGTCCCGGCTGCACGACGCAGGGCTCGGTTCGCTTCCCGGGACCGCGGCAGAGATCCTCGACGATGACGTCAGGCTCCATCTCTGCCCCGACAAGATCCGTACCGCGCAGTGGGCTGAAGTGATGCTCACCGCCCATGACCTCGGTCTGCGGGCGACGGCGACCGTGATGTTCGGGCACATCGACAACCCTCGATCGTGGGCAAATCACTACGAAGTGATCAGGGCGATCCAGCGGCGTACTGGCGGCTTCACCGAGTTCGTCCCCCTCCCATTCGTCCACATGGGGTCACCGATCTTCCTGCGCGGACTGGCTCGCCCCGGACCTACCTGGGATGAGACAGTTCTCATCCACTCGGTGGCACGGCTGGCGTTCGATGGATTGATCGACAACATCCAGGCGTCATGGGTCAAGCTCGGGCTCGACGGCGGGGCGCGTCTGCTCGACGCCGGTTGCAACGATCTGGGAGGCACGCTGATGGGCGAAATCATCACTCGCGCGGCGGGTGCGGCCCACGGCCAGGAGATGACACCGGACGAGTTCGTGGCCGCCATCCGGGGGGCAGGCCGCAATCCGGTGCGGCGCAACACGGTCTACGCGAGGATCGGCTGATGGGATCCGTCCTGGATGCCATCGACGAGGACTTGAAGGCCTGGATCGAGAGTCAGCGGGTGTTCTTCGTGGCGAGCGCCCCCTTGTCCGCCGACGGACATGTGAATGTGTCACCGAAGGGACTCGACACGTTCAGGGTGCTCGACTCGCACACGGTGAGATATCTCGACCTCACCGGGAGCGCGGCCGAAACGATCGCCCATTTGCGAGAGAACGGAAGGATCACCGTCATGTTCTGCGCGTTCGACGGGCCACCAAAGATCGTCCGCCTGTTCGGGGCGGGGACCGCTCACCTGGTCGGATCTCTGGGTTTTGACGAGCGAATCGCGGTCTTCGACGACGTTCCCCACTCGACGAGGGCGGTGGTCGACGTCGCCGTCGACCGGATCCAGTCTTCATGCGGTTTCGGCGTGCCTCTCATGGACCTTGTCGGACCCCGCGACCGGCTGACGGCGTGGGAAGAGGCGCGGAGCGCCGCCGAGTTGGTCGAGTATCGGGCGAGGAAGAACGCCACGTCGATCGACGGCCTGGTTGCGTTCGGCGATCAGTCCTCGGCGAGCGGATAACCCGGTCGCCCTCGCGACAGCCAGTCGTCCCACGCCGCCTCCAGACCCACGTCCCGGCCGAACCCTTCGGACATGACGTAGCGGTGCAGAAGGAGATCGCAATACGCCTGTACGGGATCGACCACGCCTTCGAGCTGTCGTAGGCGGTCGACCATGGGTTCGAACTGCGACACCCGCCACTGGATGGCGGCGACGTTCTTCCCCGTCGGACTCGTGATGGTCAGGTTGGCCTGGAAGTAGTACAGGTCTGCCAGGAGCTGCTTCGCCTGGTGTTCGAGAGCCTCGATGCCGGTCAGCTCTTTCAGGCGTGTGGCGTGGAAGGTCCGTCCGCCGACTTTCAGTTTGAGCTTCAGGCGCGACCCACCCTCACCCTGCGGGATCAGGTCCACTTCTTCCACGTTGAACCCGAGGTCGTTGAGCCGATCGATCCGGTTGCCGATCTGATACCGCTCTTCCAGTCCAATCGTCGGCTCCGCCGTCAGCTCTTTCCACAGCCCGTGATAGCGATCGGCGATGTCTTCGCCGAGGCTGAGGTCGGCGTGGTCGAGGTCGATTCCTTGGGATGCGGCGATGTCCGCCATGCCGCCGGCCACGTTGATGATCATGATCTCGATGTCTTCCATCCGCCGCCCGTCGGAGATGTGTCCTTCGTCGAAGACCACCGCGGTCTCTGCATCGACCATCACCGTCTCGATGGCCTCTGCGTCGAATCGGTAGAGGACATTGGAGAGGGAACAGTCGCCCCAAAAGACCCCGGCGAGGTGGAGTTCAACGAGGAGACCTGCGAATGCGTCCAGCATCTGGCTACGGCGGGCGCCGAAGCCGGGACCCTGCACAAGCTCCCGGTATGAGAAGGAGAACGGCTCGTAGGCGGTGATGAGCGCGGCGGACCGCTCGGAGTACTTGTCCGGATCACGCCGCTCGACCAGCCCGACGGGCCGGACAGCGGGGCCGCCGAAGGACTCGAGCGTCCTCAACACGGTGTAGTCCTGGCGGGCGGCTCTGGTCGGCAGCTCCTTGACGGCATACACGCCCTGCGGATATTGCAGGAACCGCACCTCGTGACGTGAGATTCCTTTGGGCAGGTCGACGATGTTGTCGAGCTCCCAATCCGAGAGTGAATTGTCCCACGGGAGATCGAGAAAGTCGGGATGCCCTGTGCGGATGGTCAGTTCGGGCGGCATGGTGGCCGGAACGGTACCGGGCCGGTCATCGCGGCGATCGCAGATCGTCGTAGGCGTCGTCGGCAACTCCGACCCAGCCTGCGGTGATCGCAATCGATCTCACGTGATCTTCGTCCTCCGGCAGGGTGACGAGCGGAGGTGCGGGATAGGGTCCCAGGGATGTCACGACCCGGATGGCGTCGGTCCCTTCCACCCGGTCGTCGATCAGCGTCGAATCGATGACGGCGCAATCGGCCGACCCGTTTGCGACGAGCTCGAGTGAGGCCAGGTGTGATCCTGATTTCGTTGCCCCACCGAAGAACGACAGGTCCGAACCGATGGCTCGCAGGTGATCGGTCATCATGCGAAAGCCGGAGAGTGAACTCTCCTCGTTGTAGGCGAAGGTCGCTCCCTCCAGGTCCGCGAATCCGAGTCGCCGGGACTGGCGAGCGACGACGATGTCGCCGTAATACACGGGGAGACCCAGGGTGTCTGGGCGTGTCGAGGGCTGCGCGGCGACCGCCCGATACGGCCATCCACCCTGGTTCTGGAGCTCGACGTGGAGCAGCCCGCACAACCATCCCGCGAGAACCCGACCGTCTTGGAAGGCTCTCATTCGCTCGTCCCATGGACCGGTGACTGCGGCAACTTCGGTGCCGGCAGATTCGAAGCCGGTGGCGAGTCCGTGGAGGTGATGGTCGGAGACCGAAGAGAGGAGCGACGTGAGCACAGCCGTCACTGCGGATTCAGCTCCCTTTGGGCGGTCCATGTCGGATCGGATCGGTAATCCCAGTACTTGACCCTCTCCAACTGGACTGCACCGACGGTGGCCATGTCTGCAAGGTCGATCGATCCGTGATAGATGCGGATGAACGAGTAGTACTCCTTCGAGACTGCACCTGCCGCCGCCGGGTGCGGGGCGGTGTTCCGCCACGCCTCGATCACGTCTGGTGACTCCAGAAGGACGAGGTTGGCGTAGTTCAGCTCGTCGACCAGGAGGTGGGTGGTGTAGGAGAGCACGCCGGTGCACTCGGGAATCCGGTGGTCGAGTTCGGTGCTCAGATCCTGTATCGCCCGAGCGACGTCGAGTGAGACCAGTTCCCGCCTTCTTCCAAAGAATCCGACGACGGTCAGCTTCCCGAGTCCGGCGAAAGCCTCAGGGCGGGGAATGATCACATGCCGATACCACTGCTCGGGGGAGGGCTCCCAGGCTTCGACGAATCCAGACGCGTGCAGGAGCCGACGTTGGATGTCCCTGATGAGGAGGCACAGGGTCGAACGATCCGATGTGACGTGGTCGGGATGGGCGAACATTCGACCCTCGGCGAGGTCGTCAGGTCCAAGCATGACCGGGGTGGTGGGGATCATGCCGACACCTCGCCCCTCGCGCCCAGGTCGAAGGCGATGTCACTCGCCGCCCTTGTGAGGAGTGGGAGGGCGGCGAGGCGCTCGTCGGCTCCGAACCGCTCGGCCGGCCCGCTCAGGGCGACGGCGGCGACCACCGACTGGACAGCATCCTGGATCGGTGCGGCGATGCTCGCTCCGCCGGACTCGTACTCGTCGACCGAGGTGGCGAAGCCTCGACGGTGCACGATGCGCAACTCCGCAGCCATCTCGGGAACCGAAGCGGGGTCGCCCATATTGGCTGCACCGGGAAGACCGAGAGCGGACCATTCCTGCCCCGAGGCCAGGGCGGCTGCGAGGAACACCTTTCCCGCGGCGGTGGACCGAAGCGGAACTCGTCTGCCGATCCAGGAAACGTGACGGACCGAATGCGGCGATGGCATGTGGGCGATCGTGACTGCCTCATCGCCGCGCAAGACCGACACCGTGACGGTTTCCTGCACTGAACCGACGAGTCGCTCGACGTGGGGGAGGGCGGCGGCGCGAACGTCGATCTGACCGAGGGCGACTCCGGCCAGTTCGACCAGTCCGAGTCCGAGCGAGTAGCGGCCGGTGCGGGCGTCGTGCCAGACGAGCCCCTCGTCAGCCAGGGTCGCCAGGATCCGGGACACGGTGCTCTTGTGGAGGCCGAGCATCCGTGCGACTTCGGAGACTGTCAGCTGCGGCGTCGACTCGGTGAACACACGAAGGATGGCGGCAGCCCGTCGGACTGATTGGTGAGTGTTCGGTTCCAATGCCTCTCATCCTCCGTCGCATGCAATGCAACATCGTCGCATACGATGCACCGCACGATAGCCCGAGGATCACGTCGTTCGACGTCATACGGAGGTGGGACAGAAGGCCGGGGGAGGGGCCCGGGTTCAGAGCTGGATGGCGACGTGAGTGATGCTGGGGGCGTTTTCGTCGAGGAGTTCGCCGAACGCGGCGACGACCATCGGATCGAATTGCGATCCCGTGCAACGGATGATCTCTTGATGCGCCCACTCGATCGAAAGGGCAGCCTGATAACTGCGACGGCTCGTGATCGCGTCGAATGCGTCGGCAACCAGCACGATCCGGGCAAGAAGCGGAATTTCGTCTTTGGCGAGACCGTACGGGTAGCCGCTCCCGTCGAAACGCTCGTGATGGTGCAGGATGGCCTCTGAGACACTGCGGTCGAAGCGATCGACGGTCATGGCGAATCCGAACTCGGGATGGCGCCGCATGCGGATGGTCTCTTCGCTGTCGAGTGGCCCAGGTTTGGCGAGGATGGCGGGATCAACGTGGATCTTTCCGACATCGTGGAGGACTCCGACGGTGGTCAGTCGGTCGACGTCCAACTCGTCGAGGCCGATGTGACGGCCGATTGCCGAGGACACCGAACTGACGCGATGGACGTGGCCGTAGAGATCTTCGACCACACCTTCCATTGCCGCGAGCAGTGAGTCCATGTGCCTTTCCACCCTCTCGGGTAGTCAGTCCCCTCCAAACATGGTGCGTTACACCCCTGTGGATAACCATGGTGCCACCGACCCAAGAATTTCACGATAGGACAGGGGCCCTGGTCTTCGGGGAATGTGTCTCTACGTCGCCGTTCGACCACAATCGGATCATGGATGTGGCAGTCAACCTCGTCGAGTCGTACCTGCGTCTGAATGGGTACCTCACCCTCTCCGAGATCGAAGTTCAGGCACGCAACGCCCAGGGAACCTTCGACACCTTGACAGACGTCGACATCGTCGGGTTCCGATTTCCCGGTGACACCTACGTGGCCGAAGCATCGGAGCAGCACAGCTCGCGTCTGCTCCTGATCGCCGACGCCGAACTCGACCTCGACGACGAACGGATCGACGTCATCATCGGCGAGGTCAAACAGGGGGAGGCGGTGTTCAATCCCACGCTGTTGCGCCCCGAGGTGCTGCACTCCGTGCTGCGGCGGATGGCCTGGGTCTACGCGGACGGCGTAGACGGAGTCGTCGACCGGCTGGTCAAGGGGGGAATCTCATTCGACGACGCCAAGGGCGGCGGCGAGATCCGGACCCGGCTCGTCGCCTTCGGACGCAGCAATGCCGCCGGACCTCACACCGTTCCGATCGGACACGTCATCGAGTCGCTGGTCGGATTCATGGAGCGGTACGACGATGTTCTTCGTTCGGCCCAGTTCAAAGAGCCGGCCCCCGCTCTCCTCCGGCTCCTCGTGAAGTCCGGATTCACCGTCGGCCGATGATCACTTCCGGGTGAGCCGTTCGAGGTAAGAGTCGACGGCCGCTTGGTGGGCGTCGGTCGAGTGGGCGATTGCCTGCAGGGCTGCGGTCAGATCGAGAAAGCCGGGAAGATCCATGGTGCGGGCGTGCCGGAAGAGGCGTTTGGTCAGCCGGAGGGAATGAGCCGGCTTGGAGCCGATGGTTGAGGCGAGGTCATCCACCCTTTTTGCGAGGGCGTCGGGTTCCACCACTTCGAGCAGCACGCCGAATTCGAGTGCTTCCTCGGCGTCGATCGAGCGAGCGGTGAACGCCAGTTCGGCCGCCCGCTGCCAGCCGACGATCCGGGGAAGCAGCCATGCTCCGCCGTCGCCGGGAATGATTCCCAGATCGACGAACGTGTGGGCGAAGCGGGCGGCGGTCGATCCGATGCGAAGGTCGCATCCGAGGACGAGATCGAACCCCGCCCCCACCGCAGGTCCGTCGACTGCGGCGATCGTGACGAGATCCGTGTTGGCCAGCGTCGTGGTGAGTGTCTGGATCGACGTTCGGTACCTCTCGACGATCTGCTCGGAGTCCCCGGCGAACATGCCCTCCCTGGTTGCCATCTCCTTCACGTTCCCGCCTGCGGAGAAGGCGGGGCCATCGGCATCGATCACGAACACGGTGACGGAAGGATCCGACTCGGCGTGGGAGAACGCGTCGCGTATCTCGACGAGTATCCGGTCGTTGGTGAGGGCGTTGCGGATCTCGGGCCGCGCCAGCGTCAGGCGGGCGACCGGCCCATCGGTCTCGAATCGGGTGTCGACGCGCCCGGCCGCAGACTCAGAGATAGGCCTTCACCAGGTGGAGGGCCTTCTCGGCGGCGTCTCCAGTGGCCTTCAGGCGGGTCTTGTCCGGGGTGGTGCGGCGTACCGCGAGGCGGGCCCAGTCCGATGCGTTCCCCTTGATGAGGTTCTCGGCGTCTGGAGATCCATAGATCCATTTGACGTATCCGGGTCCGATCACTTCGACTCGGATGGGAGCGAAGTCCTCACTGGCCGCCTTGAACGCGTACGGCAGGGTCTTCCAGCCGAGGAAGCACACGTGGCGGATGCGCGGGGTGTCCAGCACTTCCTCGCCGATCGTGTCGTAGATGTCGAGCCCATGGGCCCACGTCTCCATCAGTCTGAGGGTCGCCAATGTCTTGGCGCTCATGTCGCCCTGGATCCACTCGACCCGTTCTGTCTCCCTCATGTGCGACAGGGGCTCGACGACCGTGGCTCGTCCTCCCCGCCACCATTCGATGACGTCTTGGGGGCGCATGTGGCGACCTCGCTCGACTGCCTCCTGGCGAAGGGCGTCGAGGTCCGGTGCCGACTTGTAGCGTGAGAGGTCGGCGGTTCCGGCGATGACCTGACTGGCCAGCTCTTCGTAGTCGGCCAGGTGGGAGATGGTGTCGCGGATCGTCCAACCCTTGGCCGGCGTGGCCCGATCCCAGTCCTTCAGCGAAATCCGTTGGAGGTATTGGTCGAGAAACTGCTGCTCGGCTACGAGGTCTGAGAGGATTTCACGCACGATCCCACGATTTTAGTGCGAGATTTCACCTTCACGTCCAGTCGGCGCCGATTCCGTCGATTTCGGTCACCACTCCCGGTCTGCCTGTTCGTCGGTGAATGGGGCAGGTGGGTGTACATGTTTCGGCGTGGCGGCTTCGACGTTGAGTCGATTGATGAGGCGGCGCAGCGCCCCGAACTGGCGTCGATCGAAGTGGAAACTGATACGAGCCATGTCCAGGGCGTCCTCGTCGCGCACCTCGGCGGGCGTCGGATCGATCGTTTCGATACGGCCGGACACGACGATGTCGGCGAAGTCGTCGTTCAATTCCTCCAGCAGTTCGTCCGATGGCGGCGTGGCGATGCGGAGAACGAGGCGTCCGTCGACGTATCGCTGCGAGTGATAGTTCGCATAGAACCGGCAGATCTCTTCCGCGGCCTCCTGCGGATCGGAGGTGAACATGAAGAGGTCGAGATCGAGTGCGGAGATGAGCCCTTTCGCGACGAGGACCTCCGACGCGAAGTCGATCAGAGGCTGCCAGTAGCCGGTGCCCTCGGCCTCGAGCATCACGATCGGGTGTAGGTCGCTCTTGCCCGTCTGGATGAGGGTGAGGAGTTCGAATGTCTCGTCGAGGGTGCCGAACCCTCCGGGGAACAGTGCGAATGCATGCGACTCCTTCACGAAGCCCAACTTGCGGGTGAAGAAGTACTTGAAGTTCACGGTGCGCTCGGGCAGCACGTAGGCGTTGGCCGATGCCTCGAACGGGAGGCGGATATTCACGCCGTAGCTGTTCTCCGGGCCCGCACCCTTGTTCCCGGCCTCCATGATCCCCGGACCTGCGCCGGTGATCACACCCCAGTCCCGGTCGACCATCGCCCGGGCGAACTCTTCGGCGAGCCGGTAGTCGGGGCTTCCTTCCCCGAGTCGTGCCGATCCGTACATGGTCACCTTGGGCTCGTCGTGGCGTCGGAACACCAGCATCGAGTAGCGCATCTCCTTGAGGGCGGTGTTCACGAGCTTCAGGTCGCCGCGCGGTGCGCCGTCGCGGTGGAGCTTGAGCGCCGTCGTCAGCATCTCGGCGATGAGGTCGCCGTTGGCGTTTTCGGATGCCTGGTCGACAAGGTCGCGGATCACTGCATCGAGTTCGGGATTTCCCAGGTCGTAGGCCATCAGGCCACGGTACCCGCGACGCGGGATCTACCGCTCGGGCCGAACGTCACTTGAACGGAGAGGTGTCTGGACCCTTACGCACGACTGCGTTCCAGACGGTCTCGTAGTGATCCCGGTCATAGACGTCGACGTGCGGCAGGACGAACTCTTCCCATGCCCGCCGAAGAGAATCCTCGGCGTTGCGGTGGATTCTGAGTCCTGTCGGGAGTCGATCGAGGACACTGCGGAGGCTCAGGGGGGTTTCGACCCGCGTTCCGGCGTCGCTGGACTCGAAGCTGGCGTTGATCTCGGTTGACAGTCGGGCGATCGCCACCACGTACGGGTCGGCCATCGTCGGATAGCGCCGTCGCAGCATCTGTTCGATCTGGTCGCCACCCGGGAAGTTCTTCTCCCAGATCACCCAGCGGTCGGCGAAGGCCTTGTTCAGCGTCTGGGTGCCGGCGTAGTCCCGCAGGTCGGTCGGGTTCATCGTTCCGAAGACGCGGACGTCATCGCGGAGGTCGACCCTGTCCCCGTTCGGCAGATCGATGGCGGCGTAGCGGTCGAGGAGCCCGTGCAGTGCGAAAAGCGTCTCGGCACCGGCCGCGTTCAATTCCGAGAGGTTCAGGAGAGCCGGGCCGCGCAGCGCCCGGGTGATGTCGCCGTCCTCCCAGCGGGATTCGGTTCCGCCGGTGCCGTCGCCGTGGAGCTTCGTCGATCCGATCAGCGTCACGTCCCGCACCTCGCCGGTGAGGGGAATGCGGTAGTACGGCAGACCGAGGATCGACGCGAACTGCTCGACGTCGTGATCCTTTCCGGTTCCCATGTGGCCGCGCACCGCGACGTGCAGCGGCACGAAACCGTCCGGGCTCTCCCGTCGCACCGCTTCGACCTGTGCGAACCGGTACAGCATGCCGAGGTCCACGTAGTGGGGGTCCGGCTCCGGGATCTTTCCGATCCGCATCTTGGCGTCCGGCAGGTTCTTCGGAACCACGAACTTCTCGATTTTGATCGGGGGACCTGCTCCGAGCGGGTCTTCGAATACGACGGTCTCAGGCACTTGTTTGCTCCTTCCAGAGATTCGTTGTCGGTCGGGCGGACCGCAGCCACCAGGTGTCCATCCCGAAGAGGGCGAGACTGCGGCGGAGCGACGAACGGACCCCGTCCACCATTGCTCGCGTCAGGTCTTCGGGCCGCTCCACGACCTGGTGACGTCGGTAGGTGGTCGTCACGGTGTCGTCGCCGATCCCGATTCCCAGCACGGTCGTCCCGCTGCGTTCGACGCTCTCGACCGTCGCCTCGAGCGCTCGCAGAGAACCGCGTGTCATCCCGTCGGCAAGGACGACGAGGACGCGTACGCTGGATCCCAGGCGGGCGAGACGTTCGGCCGCCAGCGCGACGTTGAACTCATCGACATTCGAGGCCTTGTCGAACATCGACACCGGCGGGGCAGATCGAGGATCCTTGCGGGCAGCTCCGGCCGCCTTGACCGGCTCGGCGGCCGTGTAGAACATCCCGGCCAGGAGATCCTCCGACTCGCGCCAGCGCCGGTCGAACGGCTTGACGACGTAGTGGTTAACCGTCGACGTGAGGCGGTCGGCGTGACTTCCCTGGGTCTGTCGAAGCCCGGCGGTCGCCTGACTGCGACCTCGGGAGTACGACCACTCGGTATCGGTGGGCCGAGCGGCGAAGGAGCGGTTGAACAGGGCCACTTCGAAGTCGATCTGGAGTTCATCGCACAGACGAGCCAGCGTCCAGGCTCCGAGGAGTCCGGCCGCCATTCCCCAGGACGACCGGCGGCCATAGGTCCCGCCCTCCCGCGGCTGGAGCATCGAGGCGGACGCGTCGACCAGGAGGCTCACCGCATACGTGCGCCTGGTGCGCGCCGCGCGCCGTTCGTACATCCGGGTGTACAAACCGGCGCCGATGAACAGTGCCGCATGGGGCGAGACGTCACCTTGGTCGTATCCCGATCGGAGTCCGCGGCGCTGGTTGGCGGCGAACAGCGGGAAGAGTTCACCGGAAACCTGGCGTTGGGCGACCTCCCAGCGGACGGCTGCCTCTGAGAGCGCCTGCCGACCGTCCTGGGCGAAGGTGCGGAAGGCGTGGGGGACCGCCGTGACAACCAGCTTGCCGGCCTGGCCGGTGGGCAGGTAGATCGTGGGGGACTCCGACACCCGTAGGAGTTGGTCGGTCGTGGCGTCGCCGGCGAGTTCGCTTGCCCCCATCCGATCCGAGAGTCCGGCTCTCGCCTCGCTCGCCCGCTTCGTGTCGAGGTAGCTCTCCGTGTCTCGAACGATCGGGCTGGGGAGGCGAACCTGTTCGACTCCCTGTGCAACGGAGTCGGCGTCGCGCGAGTCGGCCGCCTTCTGCTGGGCGCTCGATGCTGTCTCCTCCAACTTCGTGAGGAGTTGGTTGTTCTTGGCGATCACCAGAAGTTCGAGTGCGAGATGCGCGACCTCCCACGGGTCATCGGCGTTCGCAGTTCTGGTGAGGACGTGGTCGGCATCGCTCAAGGCGACAGCGGCACGAGCGTCGATCCGACGCTCCAGCGGTTCCCGCTCGGAGTAGCCGCCGGCGATCAAAAAGCACGAGAGGGCGAACTGGGAGAGGGCTCCTGCCGACCGCATCGCCTCGACATATCCCGTCCGATAGAGGTCCGCCAGCACTGACCGGGCGCCGGGGTAGGCAACCAGTCCTTGCGTCTCCTGCCTGGCGTCCTCCAAGGTGAAGAACAGCGCCTCGGCCACTGGGCCGCCGGCGGTACCGAGAGCCTTGAGCAGGTCGACGGGCGTGTCATCGGTCTCCACCTCGGACGGCCAGTCGGACGGATAGGCGCGCTTCTCCTCGAGATCGGTGGAGACCAGATGGACCACCTCGTGGAGGGCTGACGCGATCGCCACCTCGTCAGGCGTGACCGGTGCGCTGCGGTTGTAGGCGGCTTGGAAGAGCCGCGGGTCACAGATGATCTCGTCCGGCCCCGCGGCCGACTCCGAACCGAGCCTGACCCGCAACTGGGGGTTCCCCGAGAGGCTCCTGGCAAACCGCGTGATCGCCGGGGAAACCCGTTGATAGCGCGCGACGACCTGCTCGATCGCGCCCTCCTCGGGGCGGAACAAGTCTCGAAGAACGGTGTCGGTCCGGGCGCGCATGAAGCGCCGATTGTCTCACATGTCCGCAAGTGGGTTCTCGGGGAATGACACACGATTCGTTCGGATCCGTACCATGTCCCCGATGCATTACGACCTCTCGACGCTGCCGAACGGCTTACGCGTCATCACCGAGCCGATGCCGAGCCTCCGGTCGGTGGCAGTCGGCTGCTGGATCGACACCGGCACTCGCGACGAAACCCCGAACGAAGCAGGGGCATCCCACTTCCTCGAACACCTCCTCTTCAAGGGTTCCGAGACGATGTCGGCCCGTCAGATCTCGGAGCGCTTCGATGCCATGGGAGCGGAATCCAACGCGTTCACGTCGAAGGATCACACCTGCTTCTGGGCGAGGCTGCTCGACGAGGACCTCGAAGAGGGCCTCGGAATTCTCGCCGAGATGCTCCAGCGTCCGGCGTTTCGGAACCACGAGATCGACGCCGAGCGCCAGGTGGTGATCGAAGAGATCAACATGAGCGAAGACGACCCGGCCGACGTCGCCTTCGAGGAATTCACACGGGCGGTCTTCGCAGGCCATCCTCTCGAAGCCCCGGTGCTCGGAACCCGCGAGTCCATCCGAGGGATGACTCGCGACGACATCGCCGGGTACTGGAAACGCCGGTACGGGGTTGGTTCGACCGTCGTCGCTCTCACCGGATCGGTGGATCACGCCCAGGTGGTCGAACTGGCGGGTGCGGCGTTCGGCGACTGGTCGGGTGACGGGGTCGACCACGAGTACGCCGTGCCGAAGATGAAGCCCTTGGCCCACGTCGTCACCAGAGACACCGAGCAAGCGCACGTCGTGATCGGCGGAGAAGGTCTCGAGCGTGGGGACGAACAGCGATGGGCATTGGAGGTCATGAACCATGTCCTCGGCGGAGGGATGTCGTCCCGGCTCTTCACGACGATCCGAGAGGAACGGGGCCTCGTCTACACGGTGTACTCCTTCCGTGCGTCATATGCCGACACGGGGGCGTGGGGCGTCTACGCCGGGACCACGCCCGACCAGGTCGGAACGGTCCTCGATCTCATCCACATAGAACTCGATCGGATGGTCCGCGAGGGGATCACCGAAGATGAGTTGGACAGGGCCAGGGGAGCGATGCGCGGCGGTCTGGCGCTGGCCATGGAAGATGCCAACAGCCGCATGATTCGCCTCGGCAGGGACGAACTGATCGGGGCACCTCACCTGTCCGTCGGCGAGCGTCTCGCCAAAGTCGAAGCCGTGACTCTCGACGAGATCATGAACGTGGCTGAGTCCCTCCTGACCGGCCCGAAGGTGATCGGTGCGGTCGGTCCGTTCGCGGCGTCCGATCTGGAGCAGTACCTGCGGTGATCGATGTCGGCGTCTCCGGGGCGGCGGGTCGGATGGGTCGACTGGTGGCGGAAGCCGTCAGCGAGGCCAATGACCTGAACCTCGTTGGGCTGTTCGCCCCCGGCCACGATGGCGAGACAGTTGCCGGCATGGCCTGCTCCGACGACCCTGATGTGATCGCCGGGGCGACCGTGGTGGTGGAAGTCACTCGACCGGACGTCGTCATGGACAACCTCGCCCGATGGAAGTCGTACGGGTCGCATGCGGTCGTCGGCACATCGGGCTTCGACTCCGCCCGCCTCGGGCAATTGCGCGAGCTGTGGGGGAGCGGTCCACCCAACTGTCTGGTCGTACCCAACTTCTCGATCGGCGCAGTACTCATGATGCGGTTCGCCTCACAAGCCGTGGCGCACTTCGATGCCGCAGAGATCGTCGAGATGCACCACGCCTCGAAAGTCGATGCCCCGTCGGGTACGGCACTGGCGACCGCGGATGTGATGGGCGGTGGAATCCCGATCCATTCGGTGCGACTCCCCGGGTTGGTGGCACATCAGGAGGTCGTCTTCGGATCGGACGGAGAAACCCTGACGATTCGACACGACACGATCGACCGTCGTTCCTTCATGCCGGGTGTGCTGTTGGCCGTTGGCGCCGTCAGTGACCTTCCCGGGGTGACAGTCGGACTCGACCGTCTGATCTAAGCGCCGGCTCGCCAGTACAGTCGGCGGGTGGAACATCATGCCGATTTCGCCGTACCCGTCACCCAGCGCATGGAGGTCACGACCTCGGCGGATCCCGATGACGGACTCGGCCCGATCGCCGGACGCGTGATCACGCTCGGCTGGTGGCTCGACCCGGAGGCCAAGACCGATCCCGACCACGTGCCCACCGGCGTCCTGTACCTCGTCGCCGACGAACGACGCCCCCGCCCCATGTGGGTCAAACAGGCCGATCTGATGTCGGTGAGGATCCACCACTGAGGGAGCGCAGCCCTAGGCCCTCTCGATCAGGAACGAGACGACCAGGCCCAGGGTGAGTGCGGCGCTGATGACGACGCCGAGCACCCGGCTGATCGGTATCCCCAGGCGTTCGCTGGCACGAGTTGCGCCGACGGCCAGCACCAGCCAGACGATGACGTCGGTGAATGGGGCGAGGGGGAGTTCACCGGCGATGGCGGCGAAGATGCCCGATACGGGGGCGCCGGCGCCGTAGAGGGCGAACCCGAACTGCTGGGTGAGGCGTCCACCGTCGCTGAGGGCCAGGAGGAGCCCGATCGAAGTGGCCACCACCCCGAACGCGATGAGGACGCCGGCGGAGACCGCCAGCGCCCTGCATCCGAGCCCTTCGTCGTCAGGCTTCGTTGATGGTGACGGAGTTGATGACACAGTCCTGCTCTGGGCGGTCAGATCGGTCGGTGGGTACGGCGAGGATCGAATCCACCGCATCGAGCCCGGACGTCACCTGGCCGAAGATCGTGTAGCTGTGGGGGAGACCGACGTCGGCGACGCAGATGAAGAACTGTGAGCCGTTGGTGTTCGGACCGGAGTTGGCCATCGCAACCGTTCCCCGGCTGTAGGAGCCGGGTCCGTCGATCTCATCGCGAAACTTGTAGCCGGGCCCTCCGCGGCCCGTGCCGGTGGGATCGCCGCCCTGGATGACGAACCCTGGGATACAACGGTGGAAGATGACCCCGTCGTAGAACCCTTCGCGGGCGAGGAAGACGAAGTTGTTGACGGTCAACGGACTGCGTCCGGCATCCAGTTCGAGGGTGATCTCGCCATGGTTCGTGTCGAGGACTGCCGTGTAGGTCTTGGCGGTGTCCACGGTGAACGCCGGCGCTTCGTTCCACTGCTGTGTCACTGAGGTTCCTTCCGGACGGGGGAGCGCAAGTTAGTGAGCCGTCACGGATTCAGTGAACGCGGCTGAAGTAACGTGGGCCGAACCGGGCACGCGATCGCCTGTATCGGAGGAAGAGAGACTTCATGATCGGTGAGAGCATGGCGCAGCGAGCATTCACCACGATCCTGGAGCACTTTGTCGCCACCGGCCGGGCTCCTCACTACACCGAACTCTCAGATCTTCTTGGTATCGGCGTACAGGAGGCCCGCGAGGCGCAGCGCGCCGCAGTGGATGCGTCGCCCATTGCCGGTTGCTGGATGTCGCATGACACCGACCACATCGAGTCATGGGCTCCATTCAGCAACATCCCGACGCATTACCTCATCAGTGTCGACGGGATACAAAGGTGGTACGGCCAATGCGGGATGGAGGCGTTGGCCGTACGGTGGCTGTTCCCTGGCCAAGAAGTGGTGGTGGAGACGCGTTGCCTCGACTGCGGCGACACCATTCGGGTACGCACCCGTGACGACGAGATTTTGGAAATCGATCCGGAATCGGCAGTCGGTTACATGCCGTCACCCTTTGCGAGATCACGGGCTGGTTCCGGGGCGTTCAACTGAAGCCGTATGAACCTCTTCCGGTCGGAAGAGCACCTGGAGCGTTGGCTTCTCTACTCTCAAACGGCTGGTGACTATGTGATGACGGTCGCCGAGTGGGCCACCGTCTTCAGCGCCTCTATTTTCCGTAGACGGCTCGAGCCCGATTACCTGGCCAGATCTCCGACGTATTTGGAGGACTATCGACGAGCACTCAAGACGATGGGCAAGACGCTGCCTGCCCCCGACCGTTTTCTGTCCGTTGTCATGTTCACTGACATCGTTGGGTCGACGAAACAGGCGGCCACGGTTGGCGATGCCGAATGGCGCTCGCGGCTGGAACGCCATAACGACATCGTCCGCACCCAACTCGAGCACTTTGGCGGTAGGGAGGTCAAGCAGACCGGGGACGGCTTCCTGTCCGCTTTTGACAGCCCCGCCAAAACTATTGCGTGTGCAGTTGCGACCCTCCGTGAGGTGTCGGACCTCGATCTCCAGGTGAGGGCGGGAATCCACCTGGGGGAATGCGAGGCCCTGGGAGATGATCTCGGCGGAATCGCCGTCCATATCGGGGCTCGCATCGGGGCGCTCGCGGCGCCGAACGAAGTTTTGGTGTCCGGGACGGTCAAGGACGCAGTGACCGGCTCGGGCATCGACTTCACGCACCGGGGGACCCACGAACTGAAAGGCGTTCCCGGTGCTTGGGAGTTATACGCAGTCACCGAGTGATTTGCCCATGGTGTCGAGCCTCACGCGGCGCACCGATGTCGTAGGATCGGCGTCGAAACGAAGTTCGGCCCCGGAGGGCGTGTCCATGAGGAAGATCGACCCGAAACTCGCGAGACTCAAGTCGAGCCCGACGTTCGCGCAGCTTGGGAACCGCAGGTTGAAGGCGTTGGTCCCATTCACCGATGACATAGAGGTTCCCGCCGGCACCGTGTTGATGGAACAGGACTCTCGCCCGCACGAGCTCGAGGTGATGGTGGAGGGCTCGGCCGATGTCCTCGTAGGCGGGAAGAAGGTCGGGGAGGTGGGTCCTGGCGCCGTCCTGGGTGAGATGGCTCTTCTCAATCGGGGTACACGGTCGGCCACCGTCGTCACGACGTCAGCGTCGAAACTCATCGTGATAAGCGCACGCGCCTTCGAGGGCCTGATGGAGAAGTATCCAGAGATCGCGGAGGATCTCAAAGCGATGGCCGCCGCGAGAGCCGGCGAGAATGCCCTCTTCGAAGAGTAGTTCCAGCCTCTGACCCCACCCTCGGCTGTCCGAAAGCCCGACGGTTTCAGAACAAGGCGGAGGCGAGTCTCCGCCGATAGGTCGCCACCAGTGGCCCCTCGTTCCCCAGGACTTCGAAGAGGTCGATGAGTGCGGTGCGGGCGTCCTCCGCCTCGTCTTCGCGCTCTGCGACGAGTTCGACGAGGATTTCCATCGCCTCGGCCGCGTCCCCGCCGGCCGAGAGCGCCTTGGCATAGGCGAGCCGGTCAGGGCCGGCCCCCGACTCCGCCGCCACCGCCAATGCCTCCAGATCGCCGCCACCGCTCAGGAGCCGAGCGGCCGCCTCCAGATGTTTCACGTCTTCGGATCGGGGGAGTCGGGCGAGGACTTCGAGCGCCTCCGGGGCGTCGTCCCGATCCAGGAGCATTCCTGCAAGTCCCATGCCGGCGACGGCGTGGGAAGGGTCCTTGGCGAGAACCGAGCGGAAGCAGTCCTCGGCAAGTTCGAGGTTCCCGGCATCGAGTGCGGCTTCCGCCGATGCGGCCTCCATGTCCAACTCTGTCGGCACGATCGAGTCGATGAAGGCTCGCACCTGGGCCTCGGGGAGGGCGCCCGTGAACTGGTTGACCGGCCGTCCGTCCTGGAAGGCCACGACGGTCGGGATGCCCTGCACTCCGAACTGACGGGCGAGCCCTTGGTTCCGGTCGACGTCGACCTTGGCGAGAAGCCAGGTTCCTTCGTCTTCGGCGGCGAGGCGCTCGAGGGTCGGTCCGAGCACTTTGCACGGTCCGCACCACTCCGCCCAGAAGTCGACGATGACCGGTCGGCGCTCGCTCTCGGCGAGGACCGCGGTGTGGAAGCTGGATTCGTCGACTTCGATCACGTTCATCTCGGGCAAATGTACCGGGCTCGGGAGCCAACCCACCCGGCGGTATGCTCGGCGGCGTCGTTGACACCGAGGAGTTCGATGCATCCGTTCGGCCGAGTTCTCACCGCAATGATCACCCCGTTCACGCAGAGCGGGGAGCTGGACCACGAGGCAGCTCACCGGCTGGCCCGCTACTTGGTCGACAACGGGTCAGACGGCTTGGTCGTCTGCGGGACCACGGGCGAGTCTCCGACGCTCACCGCCGACGAGAAGGTGGCGCTCTTCGCCACTGTGAAGAACGCGGTGGGCGAGAAGGCCACGGTCGTGGCAGGAACCGGAACGTATGACACGGCGGAGTCCGTGGAGCTCTCGAAGCGGGCGGCCGAGGCCGGGGTTGACGGCGTGTTGGCCGTGACGCCTTATTACTCCAAGCCGGAGCAACGCGGCCTGGTCGCCCATTTCACCGCCATCGCCGACGCCGCGCCGCTCCCAGTCCTGTTGTACAACATCCCCGGTCGGACGGGCCGTCTGATCGAAATCCCGACGTTGGCGCGCCTGGCGGAACACGACCGAATCCTCGGGGTGAAGGACGCGGTGATGGATGTCGACCACACCTCGGAGGTGTGTCGGGCGATTCCCGATCTCGCGGTGTACTCGGGTCAGGACTCCTACACCTTGCCCATGATGGCGGTGGGAGCGGTCGGGGTGGTGTCGGTGATCACTCATCTGGCCGGTCGCCAGGTGCGGGAGATGGTCGATGCCGCCCTCGCAGGTGACTTCGTGCGCGGGCGCGAACTTCACCACCTGCTACTGCCGCTCTCGTGGGCCTGCTTCCTCGAATCGAACCCTGGACCGGTACGCTCTGCAATGAACCGTTGGTGGGAGCCAGTCGGACCGCCACGTCTGCCGGTCCTCGACGCCACCGACGCCACCATGGCGGCCATCGAATCCGCCCTCGTCCATCTCCAGGAGCATTCATGAGCGTACGTGTCACCTTCCTCGGCGGTCTCGGTGAGATCGGCCGCAACTGCGCGGCGCTCGAGATCGACGGGAAGATCTGTCTGATCGACGTCGGGCTGATGTTCCCCGAAGAAGACATGCTCGGGGTCGACCTCGTGTTCCCCGATTGGTCGTGGTTGATAGAGCGCAAGGACGATGTCGAGTTCGTGTTGCTCACCCACGGTCACGAGGACCATATGGGAGCGCTGGGGTATTTCCTGCGTGATATCAACGTGCCCGTGTACGGAACGAAACTGGCTCTCGAATTCTGCCGGGGGCGGATCGAAGAACTGGGCATCGAGGCCCAACTGCATCCGGTCGAATACGGCGAATGGAAGAAGCACGGGAATTTCAAGTTTCAACTGATCCCCGTCAGTCACTCGGTCCCGGACGCCGCAGGGATTGCGTTCGACACCCCTGAGGGGATCGTCATCCACTCGGGCGACTTCAAGCTCGATCCGACTCCGATCGACGGGCGACCGACCGACCTGCCCACCTTCGCCGAATTCGGCAAGAAGGGCGTTCGGCTCTTGCTCTCTGATTCCACCAATGCCGAGCGTCCCGGTTTCGTGCCGTCGGAGTCGTCGCTGGCCGAACCGATTCGAGACATCGTGCGCGATGCGCCCGGCCGGGTGATCGCCGCCTGCTTCAGCTCGCACATCCACCGCGTTCAGCAGATCGCGGATGCCGGCATCACCACCGGACGCAAGGTCGCCTTCTTCGGACGTTCGATGCATCGCAACACCGAGGTCGGGCTCGATCTGGAAGTTCTCGACCTCCCGAAGAACAGCGTGGTGGACATCAAGGAGCTGGTGAACCTACCCGCCCACCAACAGCTCCTGATCACGACCGGCAGCCAGGGTGAGCCGTTCGCCGCCCTTTCGTTGATGGCTCAGGGCAGGCACAAGTTCGTCGATCTCGAAGACGGTGACACGGTGCTCATTTCGGCCACCCCGATTCCGGGCAACGAGACCGCGGTATCGAAGGTCATCTCTCGCCTCACTCGACGCGGCGCTCGCGTCTTCCACGGGCGCAATGCACCGGTCCACGTGTCCGGTCATGCTGCCCGCGACGAACTGCTCACGTTCCTCAACGTGATCCGACCCGAGGCGTTCGTTCCCGTCCACGGTGAATACCGCCACCTCCACGCCCACGCCGAACTTGCCCGCAAGATGGGTGTCCGCAAGGTCGACGTGCTGGAGGATGGCGACGCGGTGGTGCTGGACGGTGACAGGACGATGGTCGAGCGGAGGGCAGTCCCGGCCGGGTACGTCTATTTCGACGGCGCCGGGGTGGGCGACGTCAAGCGCGGAGTGCTGCGGGACCGGTCCAGACTCGCCGACGAGGGCGTGGTCGTCGTGACGGTCGGTATCGAACGGTCGACCGGATCCATCGTGTTCGGGCCAGACCTCGACAGTCACGGTCTCATGGACGACCCTTCCGACATTCTCCAGAAGGCCGCCGAAGCGGTGCGAGCGGAAGTCGAGCGGCGCGCCACGGACGGATCATTCGACCACGCAGCCATGCAGAACGCGGTGCGTCAGGCTGCCGCCACCGTCATCCGAGCCGAATCCACTCGCAAGCCGGTGATCCTTCCGGTCGTGCTGGACGTATGACCCCACGGGTGGTCGCGGCCACCCTGGCCGTCTTCTCCCTCACATCGTGCGCCGGGCCCGGGACGACCGAGCCGTATCCGGGGGCACCATGGATACGAGACCGACGTCTACCAATTGTGGGTCGGAGCAGACGGCGACATCTACGTGTACCTCGTGTACGGCACGAGAGTCGAAGCCCTGCCTCGCGCCGCTGATGAAATAGTTCCCTGCCCGTAGTCGCGCGCTCCGCGCGAATTCGCGCGGAGAGTCGCAGGAACCGACCGGCCGTCTGATAACGTTCTCTGCACATGGCCAAGAAGACTCCCGCCCGTAGGGGAACCACGGGGCGGAAACGGGTGTCATCGAAGCGCACAACCAACAGTTCGAAGCGTTCCGCTCCCAAGAAGGCGCGGACGACCGTCACGCTGGCGACCGTCCGAAACTTCCTGCGAGACCGCCTCGGTGGTCAGGCGGATGACGTCTGGGGGCTTGTCCTCATCGTCATTGCGACCTTGGTCACACTGTCGTTCTTCGGTCAGGCCGGTCCCGCCGGTCGCTGGATCGACCTCGGACTCGGCTGGCTCTTCGGGGTCTGGGCGTACGCCATTCCCCCCATCCTCGTCGGGGTCGGCCTCGTCCTCGCCCTCGGTCGTCGTCGCGATGGAACCGGCCGCCTCGTACTCGGAGCCGCCGCAGCCTTCGTGGGCTCGCTCGCCATGTTCCATCTTCTGACTGGTGCGGTCTCGCTCGCCGAGAATGTCGATCTGGTCGAAGAACGCGGTGGGGCGGTCGGTGCGCTGCTCGCCTTCCCGTTGCGCAGACTTCTCGGAACGTGGGGAGCGTTCGTCATCCTCACTGCGGTCATCGCCATGGGCGTGCTCGTCGTCACCCGCACGTCGGTCCGGGAACTGGTCCTGGCGTTCGGCCAGATCTTCTCGGGAATGCGCGCGTTCGCCCGCTCCGTTCGGGTGGCCGGAGCACAGAGAGCGGCAGTCGTCCAGCCCCGCCCTCGTCGCCAACCCCGCCATGCCGCTCCGGCCAAGACGAAGCGTCAGCCGGCGCCCAAACCCGCTCCTGCCGCAAAACCCGCCGCCAAGGTTCCCACCAAAGTGGTCGCGAACGTCGACGGCGGGTACCAGCTCCCTCCCCTGGAACTACTCGAGTTCGGCGGGGGGGAAGAGACCAACCGTCGAGCCCTGGAAGAAACGGCGCGCGCTCTCGAAGAGACGTTGCACCAGCACGGAGTCGACGCCGCCCTGACCAAGATCGTGCCGGGACCCACCGTCACCCGTTACGAGGTCGAATTGGCTCCTGGGGTGAAGGTGAACAAGGTGTCGAACCTGGCCCACGACATCGCCTACGCCCTGGCGACGCCCGACGTCCGCCTCCTCGTTCCGATCCCGGGGAAGAGCGCGATCGGTGTCGAAGTGCCCAATCGCAAGCGCCGGTTGGTCTCGCTTGGCGACATTCTCCGCTCGCCGGAAGCCGCCCGTGAAACGCACCCGCTCACCGTGGCGGTAGGGATGGACATCAGCGGGATGCCGTTGATGCTCAACCTCTCCGAACTTCCGCATGTGTTGATCGCCGGCGCCACCGGTGCGGGCAAGTCCTCGTGCATCAACTCGCTGGTCACTTCGATCCTGACCCGCACCACGCCGGACGACGTGCGGCTGATCATGGTCGACCCGAAGCGAGTCGAATTGGGCCAGTACAACGGGGTTCCGCATCTGCTCACCCGGGTGATCACGAACCCCAAGAAGGCGAACGACGCACTCAAGTGGGCAGTGGCCGAGATGGACCGTCGTTACGACCTGCTCGCCGACGCCAAGGTTCGTGACATCGACGGATACCGGGAGAAGATCGATGCGGGCGGGCTGGACATCGAACAGTTCGACCGGTTCCCCTACATCGTGGTGCTGGTCGACGAATTGAACGACCTGATGATGGTGGCGGGCCGAGAGGTCGAAGAATCCATCGTCCGCATCGCCCAGATGGCGCGAGCGGTGGGCATCCATCTCGTCCTCGCCACTCAGCGTCCCTCGGTGAACGTGATCACCGGTGTGATCAAGGCCAACGTGCCGTCCCGTCTTGCGTTCAGCGTTGCCAGCCAGACGGACTCCCGCGTGATTCTCGACACCTCAGGAGCCGAGAAGCTGGTCGGCATGGGTGACATGCTGGTGGTCACCGCCAAGGAGCCACGCCCTCGCCGCATCCAGGGGGCCTTTGTGAGGGAATCCGAGATCCACGCCGTCGTCGACTGGGTGAAAGCCCAGCGAGAGGCCCAGTACAAGGATCAGGAGGTCCTCGACGTGGCACAGGCGGCGTCCGCTGCATCCGCCGTAGCCTCCGACGACGAGGAAGAGGTCATCGTGCGCCAGGCGATGGAGCTGATCGTTCGCAACCAGCTCGGCTCCACCTCCATGCTCCAACGGAAGCTTCGCATCGGTTTCGCCAGAGCAGGCCGCGTGATGGACATCCTCGAGACTCGCGGCGTGGTCGGCCCGTCGGTGGGGTCGAAGGCGCGCGATGTGCTGATGACCGCCGAGGAGCTCGACGAGATGCTCGCAGGCTCTGCCCACTGATCGGGTACGCTCCCGCGTCGCATGCGTCAGATCCTCACGCCGTCGGGTGGACTCATCGGTGAAGCCCCCGTCGACATCGAAATGACCCTTCGGCTGTACCGCGCGATGGTCTTCGCTCGCGCCTACGACCGGAAGTCCATGTCGCTCCAGCGGCAGGGGAGGCTCGCGACATACGCCCCGTTCGAAGGCCAGGAAGCCGCCCAGGTCGGTGCGGCGGCAACATTGGAACCGGATGACTGGCTCGTCGCGACCTATCGCGACGCCGCCGCCATGTGGATGCAGGGGTATCCATTGGAGTTGCTGTTCGCCGGGCGGACCGGACACGAATCCGGTGGGCGGCCTCCCGACCATGTGAACGTGATGCCGCCGTCGATCACGGTGGGCGGTCACATGGTCCACGCGGTAGGTCTGGCCTGGGCGGAACGACTGCGCGGCTCCTCCCGGATCGCCATGACGATGTTCGGCGACGGCGCCACCTCAGAAGGCGACTTCCACGAGGCGATGAACTTTGCGGGCGTGTTCGGGGTCGGAGTGGTCTTCTTCTGTCAGAACAACGGATGGGCCATCTCGCTCCCTCGATCCGAACAGACCGCCTCCGAGACGATCGCCGAAAAAGCGATCGCCTACGGGATTCCCGGCGTGCAGGTGGACGGCAACGACGTGTTCGCCGTCTATCAGGCAGCGCGCCAAGCGGTCGATCGGGCGCGGGATGGAGGCGGTCCCACGCTGATCGAGGCTGTCACCTATCGGATCGGTCCCCACACCACCGCAGACGACCCCGGCCGATACCGCGAGTCTGCGGAGGCCGAGGACTGGGCCCGGCGTGACCCGCTGGAGCGGGTGCGGATCTTCCTGTCCGAACGAGACCGGTGGAGCGAAGAGTGGCAGGCCGATGTCGAGTCGCGGACGGTCGCCGAGGTGGAGCGTGCCATCGCGCATGCCGAGTCCCTCTATGCCCCGGATGCCACCCACCTTTTCGACGCGGTGTTCGAATCGCCCACTGCCCCGCTCGAACGTCAACGAGCCGAGCTTGAATCGTTTCTCGGAGATGAGGACTGATGGCGGAACTGACCATCGCCCAGGCTCTGAACGCCGGATTGGCGAGCGCTCTCGAAGAGTGGGAGCAGGCGCTCCTCATGGGCGAGGACATCGGCCGCACCGGTGGCGTCTTCCGCATCACGGACGGACTGCGCGATCGCTTCGGTCCCGAGCGGGTGATCGACACCCCGGTGGCAGAGTCGGGGATCGTCGGGGTCGGATTCGGGATGGCGGTCGCCGGGATGCGGCCGATCCTCGAGATGCAGTTCATGGGGTTCTCGTATCCGGCTGTCGACCAGATCATCAACCATGTCTCCCGAATCCGGCATCGATCGCGTCATCGCTTCACCGCCCCTCTGGTCATCAGAATCCCGTACGGAGGCGGTATCGGCGCAGCAGAACACCACTCGGAATCTGCTGAGGCGATCTACGCCCACACGCCCGGGCTGAAGGTGGTTGTGCCTTCGCGACCTCACGATGCCAAGGGTCTGTTGCTGGCAGCGGTCGAGGACCCTGATCCCGTCATCTTCCTCGAACCGATCCGCCTCTATCGATCGGTCAAGGAGGAGGTCGGAGAAGCGCCGATCCGGGTCGCGATCGGTTCGGCTGCCGTGGAGCGGCAGGGGAGCGACGTGACGCTGATTTCCTACGGGGCGATGATGAAGGAGTCGCGACTTGCTGCCGCGGCAATGGCCGAGGAAGGAATCGGCGTGGAGTTGATCGACCTGCGGACGCTCGTACCACTCGACGTCGAGACGATTGTCCGAAGCGTCGACAAGACCGGTCGGGCGGTCGTCGTGACCGAGGCCCCGCGCAGCGCGGGATTCGCGTCGGAGATCGTCACGGTGATCCAGGAACACTGCCTCTACGCGTTGCACGCTCCGATCCGGAGGGTCACCGGTTGGGACACCGTGTTTCCGTTGAAACGCGGGGAATCCCTCTACCTGCCCAGCGTGGACCGGGTGGTCGGCGCGATCAGAGCGACCCTGGAGGCCTGACGTGGCATACGAGTTCTTGCTTCCCGACATAGGAGAAGGATTGGCCGAGGCGGTGATCGTCGGGTGGCGGGTGGCCGTGGGGGACGCCGTCGCCATGGACCAAGTCGTCGTGGACGTCGAAACCGACAAGGCGGTGGTCGAGATCCCAATCCCGGTGGCCGGCACGGTGCTCCACCTCGGTGGTGCCGCCGGTGACACGCTGGATGTCGGCTCCGTGCTCCTGGTGGTCGGTGAGGCGGGCGAGGCGTGGCCGAGCGGGTCCTCGGACCAAGCAGCTCCGATCGTCGGAACCCTCGACTCGGAGGTGACAACACTGGAGGCGGCAGACCGCCAGGAGATCCCCGCCGGGCGGCAGGCCAAGGCTCTGCCGGTCCTGCGCAAACTGGCGAAGGACCTCGGCGTCGATCTCGACCTCGTGCGAGGTACCGGTCCTGACGGCCGGATCACCCGTGACGACGTGACGGCGGCGGCCTCCGCCGGATCTGGAGAGGTTGCCGCCGATGATGGCTCCTCCCAGTCCGGCGCCCGGCGGCCGATGTCGACCGTACGCAAGGCGATCGCCGAGCGGATGAGCCGATCATGGTCCGAGATCCCACACGTGACGACGTTCGACGAGGTGGATGCGACGCGGTTGCTCGAGGTGAGGAAGGCACTGACGCGTCGCACGGGAAGCTCGATGTCCGTTGACGCTCTCGTCGTCAAAGCGGTCCTGCCTGCCCTGGCGGCCCACCCTGACTTCAATGCCAGGCTGGAGGGGGACTCACTCGTCGACCCGGATTCATTCGACATCGGGGTGGCGGTCGACACTCCCGACGGTCTCATGGTTGTGGTCATTCGGGATGCCGCCGGCCGGAGTTTGGGGGAGCTGGCGGCCGAACTCGAACGGCTGTCAGCCGCCGCCAAGGAGCGGAAAGCGACACCGCGAGAACTGAGCGGTCAGACCTTCACCGTGTCGAATATCGGTGCGGTCGGCGGGGGGTACGGCACTCCGATTGTCCCACTGGGGACCACGGCGATCCTGTCGGTGGGCAAGGCGGTGGAGAGGCCGGTGGCCCGTGACGGGAAGGTCGCGATCGCTCCGATGATGCCGCTGTCCCTGTCCTACGATCACCGTGTTATCGATGGTGGGGCGGGCCGTCGTTTCCTGGCGCAGATCGTCGAGAACCTGACGGAACCGGCGCTGTTCCTCGCCGACTGATCTTCCCGACCATCCGGAGTGATGCTTCGTGCGTGGTCATTCCAGATCTTCGGAAGTCCCGACTCGTCTCGGATGCCTGGCGAGGAATTCGACGAGTTCGGCCGTGTCGATGGGGAGCGGAGCGTCACCGGAGAGCACCGTGACCAGATGTTCTTGCTGTCGGTGCCCGACCCGAATGTGTGGAATCGAACCTGCCGGAACTCGGCAGCAGCGGTCGTCGGGACACTGGGACGACTCTTGGTGCGACGTCCGGCGCCCCCGGAACCAGCGGGCATCCGAGTAGCGGACACCGGTGGTGAGTGCTCGAGGATCCGCCTCGGGTGTCAGGTGGGTTGCCGACCAGAACGACCCGACCGGCGTGTCTGTGAACTGGTAGTGAATGTCGAAGCGGTCCGGCGAGGCGTAGGCCGTGCGCGCACCGAAGTGTCTGCACAGGCGTTGTCCTTCTGCGGCGCCGGCCGCGGTCGGGAGCGGGAAGCCGTCGTTCCGATAGGCCTTCCAGATCACCCCGTCGCGATCTGAGTGGATGAAATGGGCAGGGATGTCGAGGTGGCGAGTGGCGAGGTTGGTGAACCGCTGGGCTGCCATCTCGTAGGAGACGTAGAACTGCTCCTTGATGTCTTCGATACTCACATCGCGCGCCTTCTTGGCCGCGGTGAGCACGCTGACGGCAGCACGTTCCGGGACCAGGACCGCGGCGGCGAAATACGCCTCTTCGAGTCGCTGTCGCTGCCGATCGAATGCGGATCCCGGTCGGGCGTGGCCGAGCACCCGGGCGGCGACTGTCTGCAGGATGGCCTTGCGCGCTTGTCTGGTGCGTAGGGAGTTTCGCTGTCCTACGTAGATGACGCCGGTGTCTTCGTCCACGATCGAACGGACGTGGGTGGGAACGTCGTCGACGGCGTTCACGGTGTATCCCACGTAGGTCACGATGGCGTTCAAGTGCCGGCTCGTGAGCGCACCCTGTCCGTCATGGCCAGACGCCGCGAGGAGCCGCGCTGCTGTCTGCTCGACGGCGGCGAGATAGCCGTCCTGTTCGGTGAGCCACGACGAGACTTCGGCGGTGGCGCGACGGACCCCTTCGACGGTCTCGTGCTCGCCACCTCTGGTGGCCATTTCGAAGAGCGCGATCACATGGGAGATCGCCTCATCTGGAACTCTGGCGGTCGGCTTCAGTTCGACCAGCCCAAGCGCCTGGAAGCGGGGATCGGCCTTGATCCGATCCAGTTCGAGTTCCAATTCGGCTCGACGGTTCGGGGGTTCGTGGGTGAGGAGTTCGCTGGTGCTGATGCCGAGCGCGTCGGCGAGGGCTTCGATCTGGCTGAGCTTCGGCTCCCGCTTCCCGTTCTCCAGCAGCGACAGATATGGGGCGGGACGGCCGATGAGGGCGCCGAGAGCATCGAGTGTGAGCCCCCGCTCCTTCCGATGGTGGCGGAGAAGATGGCCGAAAACGGCGGGCTCGAATGACACGTCGAAGTCTCTCCTGTCCCTCTGATTGGCGAAACTTCAATCGATCTTAGGGGTGGATACGGTCCCCGAGTGCCAGGGGTAGGCGAAGATCGGTGAGAACGACGAAAGGACACCGCGACCATGGACACCCAGGTCCATCCCGCACCCCCCGGGACCGAGCACATTCTCACACCCGGGGCCGTGGCATTCGTCGTCGCTCTTCATCATCGCTTCGAAGGCCGCCGCCAGGAACTCCTCGAGATCCGCCGGGACCGACGAGACGCGCTGGTGCACGGGGCGAAGATGCGCTTCCTCCCCGAGACCTCGGCAGTTCGCACGCAGGACTGGACCGTGGCACAGCCGCCATCCGACCTGATCGATCGGCGAGTCGAAATCACCGGTCCCGTCGACGCCAAGATGATGATCAACGCACTCAACTCCGGCGCGGATGTCTTCATGGCAGACCTCGAAGATGCGACCTCACCGACGTGGGAGAACGTCGTTACCGGTCAGGCCAACATGGTCGAGGCGCAACATGGAACGCTGCAGCTCGACACAGAAGCCAAGTCCTACCGCCTCAACGCAGACCGGGCCACCTTGGTCGTCCGTCCCCGTGGCTGGCACCTCACGGAGAAGCATTTCGTCGTGGACGGGACGCCGATCTCGGCTTCGCTCTTCGACGCCGGCCTGTACCTCTATCACGGCGGGCGAGCTGCGATAGAAGCCGGATCGGGGCCGTACTTCTACCTCCCCAAGCTCGAATCCCACCTCGAAGCACGCTTGTGGAACGACGTCTTCACGTTCGCACAGGCTGAACTCGGGATCCCCTACGGAACCGTCAGAGCCACCGTGCTCATCGAGACCATCTGGGCCGCCCATGAGATGGACGAGATCTTGTTCGAACTACGCGACCATGCTTCCGGTCTGAACGCCGGTCGGTGGGACTACATCTTCTCGGTCATCAAGGCATTCCGGCATGATCCGAATTTCGTCCTCCCTGATCGCTCGCAGGTGGGGATGACGGTTCCGTTCATGCGGGCCTACACCGACCTGATGGTCCAGACGTGTCATCGGCGCCGTGCATATGCCATCGGTGGGATGGCTGCGTTCATTCCCAATCGGAACAACCCCGACGTGACCGCCCAAGCTTTGGAGAAGGTGGCGACGGACAAGCGGCGCGAGGCGCAGCAGGGTTGCGAAGGGACCTGGGTCGCGCATCCCGATCTGGTCGAAGTGGCACGGCGCGAATTCGATCAGGTCATGGGAGACGCCCACGACCAACTCGCAAGGCCAGTGACGTTCTCGGTTCGAGAAGGCGACCTGACCGACGTCAGGATCGAAGGCGGCACGGTGACCGAGGCGGGGGTGCGGACGAACATCTCGGTCGGAGTCCGTTATCTCGCCGCGTGGCTGGGAGGCCAGGGAGCCGCGGCCATCGACGACCTCATGGAAGATGCCGCCACCGCGGAGATCAGCCGCTCCCAGATCTGGCAGTGGGTCCATCACGGTGTCAGGACCGACGACGGTTCGGTCATCACCGAAGAGCGGGTCCGACGTCTCATCGACGAAGAATGCGGCCTCCTGGACATCCCCCATCTCGACGACGCCCGCAAGGTGTTCGAAGACGTGGCGCTCGGCGACCACTTCCCTGACTTCCTCACCCTTCCCGCATACGAACTCATCGACTGATCGGAGACCGAACATGACATCACGACAGGACCAGATCGCCGCCCTGGAGGCGCGGTGGGCCACCGATCCGCGCTGGGCGGGCGTCGAACGACGGTATTCGGCCGCCGAAGTGGTCAATCTGCGCGGCTCGTTCCCCGAGCAGCACGTTCTCGCCAGGGCAATGGCCGAGAAGCTGTGGAAGATGATCAACAGCGCCGAGTATGTGAACTCACTCGGCGCCCTCTCGGGTGGCCAGGCCGTCCAGATGGTCAAGGCGGGGTTGCGCGCCATCTACCTGTCCGGCTGGCAGGTGGCGGCCGACGCCAACCTTTCCGGCGAGGTGTACCCGGATCAGTCGTTGTATCCCGCCAACTCGGCTCCCGCCCTCGTGCGAAGGATCAACGCCGCCTTGCGGCGGGCGGATCAGATCACATGGAGTGAGGGGAACGACGACACGGAATGGTTCGTCCCGATCGTCGCAGACGGAGAGGCCGGTTTCGGTGGTGCTCTCAATGTGTTCGAACTGACCAAGGCATTCATCGAGGCAGGCGCGGCCGGTGTTCATTTCGAAGACCAGCTCGCCGCCGAAAAGAAGTGCGGGCACATGGGCGGAAAAGTCCTCGTGCCGACCAGTCAGCACATCAGGACTCTCACCGCCGCCCGCCTCGCGGCGGATGTGCTGGATACACCGACCCTCGTCGTCGCCCGAACCGACGCCAATGCAGCCAATCTCCTGACGAGCGACGTCGACGAAGTCGACCAGCCGTTCTGCACGGGGGAGCGGACGGCCGAAGGGTTCTTCCGGGTTCGCCCCGGGCTCGACCAGGCCATCGCCCGCGCTCTCGCCTACGCCCCGTACTCGGACCTCATCTGGTGTGAGACGGCCAAGCCCGATCTGGCCGAGGCGGCCAAATTCGCGACGGCGATCCACGATCGGTTCCCCGGCAAGCCCCTGGCCTACAACTGCTCGCCGTCGTTCAACTGGAAGGCGCATCTCGACGACGACACGATCGCCCGGTTCCAGAAGGAGCTCGGGGCGATGGGATACAAGTTCCAATTCATCACCCTCGCCGGGTTCCACGCCCTGAACTCTGCGATGTTCGACCTCGCTCGTGGCTACGCAAGCCGGGGGATGTCTGCCTACGTCGAATTGCAGCAGCGCGAGTTCGCCGATGAGGAGTTCGGGTATACCGCCACCAAGCACCAGCGCGAGGTGGGCGCCGGGTACTTCGATGCGGTCTCGAACGCGGTCGCGGGCGGAGAAGCGTCTACCTTGGCACTGGTCGGCTCGACGGAGGCCGAACAGTTCTGAGTCGCGGAGGCGCCAATGTCCAACATCGTCCACGTCGTCGGAACCGGGACGATCGGCGAGCCACTCATCGGGATGCTCGCCGATCACCGGGACGACTTCGGAATCGACGAGGTTACGTTCCACAAACGAACCCCGCTGCTGACCGAACGGGGCAAGGTGGGCGATCTCGAACGGCGCGGCGCGGTGCTGGCGGTCGATGCCGAAAGGCAAGCAGAATTCGAACAACTCGGTCATGCCCCCAAGTACGAGTCGCGGCAGGCGATCGAGCGGGCGTCTGTGGTCATCGACTGCACCCCCGTCGGCAACGAGATGAAGGCGTCGTACTACGAACAGGCTGCCGGGCCGGTCGGCTTCATGGCGCAGGGTTCCGAGTACGGATTCGGCAAGATGTACGCCCGCGGCATCAACGACGCCGCGCTCAGCCACGCCGACGACCGGTTTTTGCACATCGTGTCGTGCAATACGCACAACATCGCCGTGCTGGTCAAGACGCTGGCAATGGACCCCGACGGCACCAGCCATCTCGAGGACGGTCGTTTCCTGTGCATCCGGCGGTCCAACGACATCTCCCAAGACGACGGTTTCGTGCCGTCGCCGACCGTCGAACCGCACAAGGACGGGCGCTTCGGAACTCATCACGCACGTGATGCGCACGGCCTGTTCGAGACCCTCGGACACGACCTGAACCTGTTCTCATCGGCGCTGAAGCTCAACACTCAGTACATGCACCAGATTCACTTCAGTCTCACGCTCGACCGAGACATCACCCTCGATGAGGTGAAGGAGCGGCTGTATGCGAACACGCGGGTGTCGGTGACGCACAAGCGATCCGCCAATGCCGTGTTCAGCTTCGGTCGGGACCACGGGTACTACGGGCGGATCCTGAGCCAGACGGTGATCGCGCTGGACACGCTCGCCGTGCGGGGCGGCAACGAGGTGGTCGGGTTCTGTTTCACACCGCAAGACGGCAATCCGCTGCTGTCGACGGTCGCCGGGATGCTGTGGTACCTGGACGAGTCGAGCATGGAGTCCCGTCTCGACGTCCTTCGCCCCTACTTCTTCAGCGAAGTGTGACGGTTCGGTAGGTCGGCCTCCAGCTCAGACGGCCAGCGTCCCTCCGAACACCTGCCACGCCAGGGCGGACTTCGCCACCAGGCTGAGGACGATGTAGGTGTTCTCGCCGAAGAGGTAGCGGCGCCACCGGCCGACCTGGCGGTACTGGAGCCATTGATTCAGCGCGAAGACGTTGAAGAACAAGAAGAGTGAGACGTAGATGGCGTAGACAAACCCGGGGGGTTCGGCACTCGAGCCTGGCGAGACGAGGTACAGGCCAACTGCGAGCCAAGGGATGACGCCGACGACGCATCCGAGCCAGAACGGCACGAGCGAACCGCCCGGCTGCTCGTACTTCTCCTGTACCGCCCCGAAGAAGATCATGGCGGCGTTTACCCCGAAGATGGCGATCATCGCCGACGCATCGGTGATGCCGGTGAGTGCCGCGATCAGCACGATCATCACGCTCGACGACAGCGAGTACTCGACCCACCGGAAGTGGTTCCGGCCCTGTTCCAGTCCGGCGATGTAGCGATCGAAGAAAGGAGGGCTGGCGATCACCCAGTGAAACACCGCCGAGAGTCCCAGGAACAGTGCCACCCCTTCCGCGAAGGGCAGATTCCAAAGTGTTGTCGGCTCGCCCGCAGCGCTTCCGGGCGGACCGGTGAGATAGGTGGCGGTCACCGGAGTGCTGAAGTCGTTGGCGAGTGCGAGGACGGCCGCCGCCTGCAGGGCGTGGAAGAAACCCATCACGATGTTGACGACGCGAATTGTTGGCATGGGGAGGAACGTAGACGGCCGGCGGGGGTTGCGGGCATCAGTGGCTCGCCTATCGGATCGCCGTCTGGTCGTACTGAGCGGTCTCGTAGAATCGTCCGCGAGGTACCGAGACATGGATGGACAGAAGCAGAGACAGGCGTTGACCGCTGCCGAGCGGGCGGTTGAGGCGCTGGGACGGGGCGACGCCTCGGCTGCACGCATGGCAGTCTCGACAGCAGTCGAACGGGATCAGATCGGGCTCTTCGCGTCGCTGGCGGATGCCGTCTACCTCGCCGCCACCCAACTCGAGGCCGACGGCAAGATCAGCGCCGCCACCTGGAATCAAGTCGCTGACGCGGTCGGACCCGGGCCGCTCCAGGCGCTGGTCGAACAGTTCCGCTGATCAGTGTCCGACTACCACCTGCATCTCCATCCCCACGAGCCGACCGACGTCGGTCCGCCTCCCGGCGAGTATCCGCCCGGGCATATCGAGGCATACGTCGAAGCCGCCGCGGCGCGCGGTGTCCAGGAGTTGGGCTTCACCGAGCATCTGTACCGGTGTGTGGAGTCGGCCGGTCCGCTCGGCGAGTTCTGGGCCGCCGAGACCGACCGGGAACTTGGCGAGCATTCCCGTGACTTCATCGCCGAGGACCGGAACCTGTCGCTCGATTCGTATGTGGAGGCGATCGTTGCCGCCAAGGATCGTGGGTTGCCGGTGAAGCTTGGACTCGAGATCGACTTCTTCCCTGACACGATCGGAGCCGTTCTCGAATTGCTCGAACCGTATCCGTGGGACTTCCTCATCGGGTCGGTGCACTGGTTGGGCGGGTGGGCGATCGACTCATCGACGTCACTCTTCGGCTGGGATCGGAAAGGGCTGGAATGGACCTGGGAGCGGTACTTCGACCTGGCCGTCGAGCTGGCCGCGTCGGGATCCGTCGACGTACTCGCCCATATCGACCTGCCGAAGAAATACGGCAAGCGTCTTCCTGCCGAACCGATCGAACGGTATGAGGAGGTGGTCGCGGCCGCCGCCGGGAGCGGGACCGCGGTCGAGGTGTCCTCCCAAGGACTCCGCAAGCCGGCGGCCGAGGTCTATCCGTCGCCGATGTTCCTTCGGGGCTTCTTCGACGGGGGTGTGCCGATCACCCTCGCCTCCGACGGTCATTTTCCACACGAGGCGGGGGAGGGTCACGCCGAGGTCGTCGCGGCCGCTCGTGCGGCCGGGTACACGACATATCTGCGGTTCGACCGTCGGCGTTCGTACCCCGTCGAACTGCCGTACTGATACGCCTAGATCACCGTCGAGGTGGTGCTGAACCCTGGGTTCGGAGTCGCCCGTAGACTGGTGGGGATGGGTGCCCCCACTGTTTGGTTGACCACGCTTGGCTGTGCCAAGAACCAGGTCGACTCCGAAAAGGTCGAGATGATGCTCGGTGACGCCGGGTACGTTTTCGCGTCCGATCCGGAGTCGGCTGACGTCGTGATGGTCAACACCTGTGCGTTCATCGAAGAAGCTCGCCAGGAGTCGGTGGAGACGATCCTCGAGGCCCAGGATCGCAAGAAGTCGGGGGCGCGGACGGTCGTCATCGGCTGCATGGCTCAACGGTTCGGCGTCGAAGTCGAAAAGGCGCTGCCCGAGGTCGACGCGGTCGTTGGCCTCGACCGCTACGGCCAGCTCATCGCCACTCTCGACGGTCTCACCGGATACGGTCCAGAAGGCTCGGGTGAATGGAGCCCGGTCACAGTGCGGCGGCGTCCCGTCATGGACATCCTCGACTCGGTGAACCGTCCCCGCCCGACTGTGCCGTACGCCTACGTGAAGGTGGCAGAGGGCTGTGACAAGCCGTGCACGTTCTGTGCCATCCCGCTCATCCGCGGCGCCCAGCGTTCGCGCCGACCGCACGAGATCCGCACGGAAATCGCCAACCTGACCGCAGTGGGAGTCCGGGAGATCGTGCTCGTGGCCCAGGATCTCGCCGCCTACGGCCGGGACCTTGGTCGGGTGACCGGCGGGAACGGCGACGGGGGAGTCCCCGGCATCGTCGATCTCCTGCAGGCCGTCTCCGACGTCGACGGGCTCGACCGGATCCGCCTTCTCTACCTGTATCCGAGGGAGATCCGGGATTCGCTCATCGAGGAGATGGCGTCCAACCCCACGATCGCCTCCTACTTCGACCTCTCGCTGCAGCACGCCTCGGGTCGCCTCCTGCGTGGAATGAAGCGTCCGGGCGACGGCGATCGCTACCGCGAGCTCATCGGTCGCATCCGCACTGCCGACTCGGGTGCCACGCTCCGTTCGTCGTTCATCGTCGGGTTTCCGGGAGAGACCGAGGACGACGTCGAAGAACTCGCCGAATTCCTCGAGGACGTCCGGCTCGACTGGGCCGGGTTTTTTCCCTACTCCGCCGAGGACGGCACACCTGCGGCCGAACTGGACGGTCGGATCGACCGGGATGAGATCGAAGAGCGCCTCCGCTATCTGAACGGCATCCAGGAAGACATCACGGCGGAAATCAACGGTGACCGGGTCGGCACGGTTGTGCAAGTCCTCGTCGATCAGGTCGAAGAGGACCTCCCGGTGGGGCGAAGCGAGGCGCAGGCTCCCGAGATCGACGGGGTCATCGTGCTCGACCGCGGCACGCCGGGGTCCTGGGTCACCGCCGAAGTCACGTCGGCGATAGGAACGGATCTCGAAGCACGGGTCGTGGCGTGATCGTCGAGGTCGTCGCAATCGGAACTGAGTTGCTCCTCGGCCAGATCGTCAACGGCAACGCGGCCACGATCGGGGCCAGTCTCGCTCTCAACGGCTTCGACGCTCATTTCCAGCAGGTGGTCGGTGACAACCACGAGCGAATGGTGACAGTTCTCGGCACAGCCGCCGCCCGCTCCGACGCCGTGATCATCACTGGAGGCATCGGACCGACCCAGGACGACATCACCCGTGAGGCGCTGTGCGCGCTGACCGGACGGGAGATGGTGCGCAACGCCGAGTACGTCGGCGTCCTTCGGCGGCGGTTCGAAGCGATGGGACGGGAGATGCCGGAGAACAATCGCCGGCAGGCGGATCATCCGGAAGGAGCCGAGCAACTGCCCAATCCGAAGGGGACTGCTCCCGGTTTGGCTCTGTTCCACGACGGCACGTGGTTCTTCGCGCTGCCGGGAGTCCCCGAGGAGATGGAACTGCTGCTGGCGGACCACGTCCTTCCCCGGCTGCGGGCTGCTGCCGGGGACGACAGCACGCTCCACAGCCGCATCGTGCGCACGTGGGGCATGTCCGAGTCCGCCGTCGCCCACCTCCTCGACGACCTCTACACGGGGTCGACGAACCCGTCGATCGCCTTCCTGGCGTCGGGAGGCGAGATCAAGATCAGGATCACCGCCAAAGCAGCGGATGTGGCGTCGGCCGACCTGATGATCGCGCCGGTCGAGACCGAGGTTCGCTCCCGCCTCGACTCGGCGGTGTTCGGCATCGACGACGACACGATCGAGCCTGTCATCGCCCGACTCCTCGCCGAGCGCGGGTGGACGGTGGCGTTCGCCGAGTCGGCGACCGGGGGACAGGTGGCGAGTCGGTTCACCTCGGTTGCCGGGGTGTCCAATGTCTTCCGGGGGGCGATCGTCCCCTACGCCGCCGATGTGAAGGATTCGGTCCTGGGTGTCGAGATCGGCGACGGTGTGGTCACCGAGGAGGTGGCGCTGTCCCTCGCCGAGGGCGTGCGCCGGCGGTTTGGTTCCGACGTCGGGGTGGGTATCACAGGGTCCGCCGGTCCGGAGCCACTCGAACGCGACATCGGGACGATGATCGTGGCGGTCGTCACTCCCGAAGGGGAGGGCGTGAGGACGCTGCGCCTTCCCGGAGACAGGGAGCGAGTGCGGGCGTACACCGCAACTGCTGCCCTGCATCTCACCCGCCTGGCGGTGTCGGGTCGCTGGTGGAATCGGTAGGCAGGATCTTCGTCGCCATCGGGTTCCCGGCCGAGGTCCGG
>JBBDQP010000037.1:24606-40748 GCA_040905965.1 Acidimicrobiia bacterium | reverse complement strand
ATTGGCTGGCCTATCGCCAGCTCCCCGGAACCAAAGGAAGGCCCCTGACTCCGCCCGCTTCCTCTTGGTGCCAGCGCCCGGGGAGCTGGCAATGGGCCAGGCGCAGAGCCGAGCGACCGAACGATGACACCCAGGCCATATCACCGCCCGGTGCTGGAGTCCGAGGTCGTCTCGATGTTTCAGCCAGTCCCAGACGGAATCGTGGTCGACGCCACCTTTGGCGGCGGCGGCCACACAAGTGCACTGTCGGCGAGCTTTGGAGAAAGGGTGAGGATGATCGGAATAGACCGCGATCCGGACGCACGGGCGAACGCCGGCGACGTCACGGTATTGGCGGGGACCTTCGGTGATCTCGACAGCCTTCTCGACGGGATCGGCATTGGCTCGATCTCCGGTGCCCTCTTCGACTTGGGCATCTCCTCTCATCAGGTTGACGAGCCGTCACGCGGCTTCTCCTACCGGGTGGACGGTCCGCTCGACATGCGGATGGACCCGACGCAGGGACTGTCCGCCGCTGACGTCGTGAACACCGCATCCGAACAGGACCTCGTCCGCATCCTGCGGACCTACGGGGAAGAGCGGTTTGCTTCGAGCATCGCCCGGCAGATCGTCCGGCACCGTCCCTTCACGCGCACCCTGGAACTCGCGGAGGTGATCGCGGAGGCCGTTCCGGCCGCGGTCCGTCGCGCAGGACACCCCGCCCGCCAGGCGTTCCAGGCTCTTCGCATCGAAGTCAACGGCGAGTTGGACGCGCTGCGGGGCGGGCTCGAAGCAGCCCTCTCCCGATTGACGGTCGGCGGACGCTGCGTCGTCATCAGCTACCACTCCCTCGAAGACCGGATCGTCAAGCGACGCTTCACGGACTTGACCACGACCGAGCAGCCGCACCCTGATCTTCCTGTGCGGGAGGCGCCTGCGCCAGCTCCGTTCGCGGCTGTGACTCGCAAGGCGATGAAGCCTTCGGACGAGGAGATCGCCTCCAACCCGCGCGCTCGCTCGGCCCGGCTCCGCTGCATCGAGCGGGTGGCGGCATGACCACTCGCGCGCTCCGCGTACCCACCCGACGCGAGGCGGGATTGCGCGTCGTCCACGGTCGACGCGCCCGCCGTCCGGTGGTCACTCCCTTCGTGGTGTTCGTTCTCATCCTGCTCGTTGCACTCTTCGGCATCGTGTTCGCGCGCACCTCCCTCGATCAGGGCGCGTTCGATCTCGCCGAAATGGACCGCAAGATCGTCGCCGCCAGCACCGAGAACGCCCAACTTCGACTCGAGGTCGCCCGTCTGGAGAGCCCGGCTCGCGTCGCGCCGCTCGCCGAGGAGATGGGCATGGTCTTTCCGACCGAACGGGAGACTGTCGTGGTCGAACGGATCGCCGATCCCACAGCACCGACCGACCCCCGCTGGGCGAGCATCGGTCGCTATGCCGCCGCCACCTCCGAGGTCACACCTGAGGTCGAAGAGTGAGTTCCCGACGTGACGCTGGCGTCGGTGCGGTGCGTGTGTCACACCCGCCGCCCCGCCGGCGTTCGGGCTGAGCCGTGGCCGCCCGTCCGGCGGCACGCCGTGTGAGCGCGGCCGAGCTGCGGATATGGCTGCTCGGGTTCATCCTCGTCGCGTCCTGGTTCGGTCTCGGCTATCGGCTGTTCCACGTGCAGGTGGTCCAGGCGGAAGAGTTCCAGGCCAGCGGCCTCAACCAGCGCCTCGAAACCCGCACCCTGGCACCGAACCGGGGCACGATTTTCGACCGCAACGGCGACCCTGTGGCGATGACCGTCGAGGCGGAGTCGATCTGGGTCGTGCCGCAGCTTCTCGAAGACGTGGTCTACACGGCGCAATCGATCGCGTCGATCACCGGAAGGGATTGGGAGGTGGCCTACCAGGCCATCCAGCGCGGGCTGGAATCCGGCACACGTTTCGTATACGTGGCGCGTCAGGTCGAACCCGTCACCGCCCAGGCCGTGATGGACCTGGGCTTGCCGGGCGTGGCGATTATTCCCGAGGCGAAGCGGGTCTACCCGTCTGGGGACGTGAGCGCTCACGTCGTCGGCATGGTCGACATCGACGGCAACGGAATCGAGGGTCTCGAGATCGCCTACGACGAGGCGCTGACCGGCACCCCGGGCCAGATGGTCTTCGAGGAGGACCCGGCCGGCAACGTCATCCCGCAGGCGACCCGCGAGGTCGTCCCGGCGGTCCCCGGTATGGATCTTCTCACGACACTCGACTTGTCCCTTCAGTTCACCGCCCACGAGGCCTGCGCCGAGGCGGTCGAACGCACGGGAGCGAAGGGATGCTGGATCGTCGCGCTCCACGCCGAGACCGGTGAGGTGCTCGCGATGGCAGGCAACCCCCCGTTCGACCCGGAGACCCGGAGCGGGCCCGACGGGGCACCCTTCTCGAATTTCGCCGTTCGAGGAATGTATGAGCCGGGTTCCACCCAGAAGTTGATCACGTTCGCGGCGGCCTTCGACACGGGAGCGATCACTCCATCCCTGGTCATCGGCGCGGTTGCCGACCGATATGAGACGACGGCCGGCGCATGCGAGTCTGCCACCGACGAGATCTACGGATGTTTCTCGGACTTCGCCGACCACGCCACCGTGGACATGACGGTGGCGGACATCTTCACCGAATCGTCCAACGTGGGAACGATCAAGATCCAAGAGCGCATCAGAGCCGGAGCGATGCTCGAGTACATGAATGCCTTCGGGTACGGGGTCCCCACCGGCATCGACTACACGGGCGAGGCTCGGGGCATCGTCAACAACGATCCGGGCTGCACCTCTTGCCTGGCGTCGACAGCGATCGGATACAACGTGGCCGTCACACCGCTGCAGATCGCCGCTGCCTACGCCGCGATCGCCAACGACGGTCTCTGGGTCCAGCCCCGTTTGGTGACTTCCACCGTCGACATGGACGGTGAGGTGTTCACCGCCGACCCGGTGACCCGGCAGGTCGTTTCGCAGAACACCGCATGGGTCATGCGACAGCTTCTCGCCAACGTGGTCGAGAGCGGCACCGGAAAACTGGCATCGGTTCCCGGGTACCGGGTGGGCGGGAAGACAGGCACCGCCAACAAACTCGACCCCAACGGTGGTTATACCGATGAGACGGTTGCCAGCTTTGTCGGAATGGCGCCGATCGACGATCCGAAAGTGGTCATCGCCGTGGTCATCGATGACCCCGCCGCGGAGTATCGAACGGGTGGCTCGGCCGCCGCTCCCGCCTTCGCCGACGTGATGGAGGCGGCCCTGCACGCGCTCGGGGTGGTGCCGGATGCCTTCGACGGGTGAGCCGCTCGACCGCCTGGCGGCGCTGATCGGAGCCCAGATCGAGGGCGATGGGCATCCGCTCGTCCGTGACGCCACCCACGACAGTCGCCAGGTCGGCCCTGGCACCCTGTTCATCGCGGTGAAGGGGTTCACGGTCGATGGCCACGAGTTCATCGATCAGGCGGCGGCAAACGGAGCGGTGGCGGCAGTGGTGACCGAAGACGTGGACGCTCGCATCCCTGTGCTCCGGGTGGCCGATGCGCGGGCAGTGATGGGACCGCTGGCAGCCGCGATCCACGGCCATCCCTCTCGGCGGATTCCCGTTGTCGGCGTCACCGGAACGAACGGCAAGACGACCGTCACCCACATGATCGAGCACATCCTCACCGCCGCAGGGCGGGTGGTCGGTCTCGCCGGAACCATCCACACCCGGATAGGGTCGGACCAGATTCCGGCGTTGCAGACGACTCCGGAGGCGACAGACTTCCAGCGGATGCTCTCGGACATGATCGAGCGCGGGGCGGACACGGTGGCGGTCGAAGTGTCGTCGCATGCCCTCGCCCTGCACCGGGTGGATGCGACCTGGTTCGAACTGGTGGCGTTCACGAATCTGAGCCAGGACCACCTCGACTTTCACGTCGACATGGAGTCGTATTTCGCCGTCAAGGCCTCCCTGTTCGATCCGGCGCGGGCGAAGCGGGGCGTGGTGTGGATCGACGATCCTTGGGGGGCGCGGCTGTTCGAGTCGTCCTCACTCGACATGGTCACGGTCGGTCGCAGGGGAGACATCGCCGTCAGCAGGCTCGATGGCGACCTGACCGGAACGGCGATCGAACTGGATTTGGGCAGCGGACCGCGTCGGGTTCGAATCCCCATGCCAGGGGGGTTCAACGTCGAGAATGCGGCGATTGCGGCTGCGGCATGTCTGTTGCTCGGCACATCCGAAGAGTTGATTTTCGACGCCTTGGCCTCCCTCCCGGGAGTGTCGGGGCGATTCGAGCGAGTTTCCGGAGAGGATCCGATCGCGGTGTTCGTCGACTTCGCCCACACGCCCGATGGGATCACCGAGGTGATCGCCACACTGCAACCGCTCGTCGCCGGACGGATCATTGCCGTCATCGGGGCCGGTGGCGACCGAGATCGGGAGAAGCGTCCGCTGATGGGTGGCGCGGCCTCGGCGGCGGACCTGGTGGTCGTGACTTCGGATAACCCTCGATCCGAGGATCCGGATGCGATCATCGATGCAGTGATGGAGGGAATTGGCCCCGGGACCCGAGTAATCCGTCTCGTCGACAGGCGTGAGGCGATCGCCGCCGCCGTGGCGGAGGCTCGTGACGGTGACGCGGTCGTGATCCTCGGCAAAGGTCACGAACGCGGTCAAGAGATCGCCGGCTTCAAATACCCGTTTGACGATCGTCAGGAAGCCAGGGCGACCCTGGCCGCCCGTCGGAGCAGCGCCGAATGATCAGCCTTCTCATCGCCACCTCCGTGGGACTGTTCGTCTCGCTGGTGGTGATGCCTGCCGCCATCGGAGTGCTTCGTCATCACAGCATCGGCCAGTTCATCCAAGAGGAAGTCGAGGGACACCACCACAAACAGGGAACTCCGACCATGGGCGGCGTGGTGTTCGTGGTAGCGGCGGTCCTCGCCTTCCTGGTGTCTCACGTCCGAGTGTGGTCTGCGAGTCGCGGATTCCAGCTCGAGATCCAGCCGTTCGGTGCCGGTGGGCTTCTCGCTCTGCTGGCGCTGGTGGGGATGTCAGTCATCGGATTCATCGACGACTTCGTGAAGTACACCAGGAAGCGATCTCTCGGCTTGAACGCCCGAACCAAGTTCTCCGGACAGCTTGTGGTCGCCGGACTCTTCGCCTGGGGCGCCTCGGCCGCCGGGGTCTCGACGGAGCTGTCCTTCGTCCGTCCCCTGGGCATCGATCTCGGCATCTTCTTCGTCGTGTGGGTGTTGTTCCTGCTCACCGGCGCCGCCAACGGGGCGAACCTGGCCGACGGCATGGACGGGCTGGCCGCCGGGGCAGGGGCGCTCATGTTCGGGGCGTACACCGTCATCGCCTTCTGGAAGTTCCGGTACGGCGGCGAAGGCGGGACCTACATCGCGACTGATCCGCTGGAGCTGGCGTCGATGTCGGCTGCGATGCTCGGTGCGCTGCTCGGCTTCCTTTGGTGGAACGCCCCGCCCGCCAAGATCTTCATGGGAGATGCGGGGTCCAACGGGATCGGCGGTCTGCTGGCGGCTCTGGCCCTGCTCACCAACACACATCTGCTGCTGGCCATCATCGCCAGCCTGTTCGTCGCCGAGACCGTGTCGGTCATGCTGCAGACGACCAGCTACAAGTTCACTGGCAATCGGGTGTTCCTGATGGCGCCCTTCCACCACCATTTCGAACTGAAAGGGTGGCCGGAGACGACGGTGGTCATCCGGTTCTGGATCCTGGCGGGCGTGGGGGTGGCGTTGGGGCTCGGACTGTTCTACGCCGACTTCCTGTCGGTAGAAGGGATCCTGCGATGAGGACCCTGGTGCTCGGGGCGGGGGTGTCGGGGCGAGCCGCGGCGCGACTCGCGGTCCGGCTCGGCCATCGCGTGCTCGTCTACGACCGCAACCCCGTCATCGATCTGGCCGACGTCGCTGTCGTCAGCGGCGTCTGGGACCCGCTGACGCTTCAGGGGATCGATCTGGTAGTGGCCTCGCCCGGCTTCGGCGATCGGTCTGCGCCCATCACCGACGGGTTGGAGGCAGGTGTCGAAGTCATCGGCGAAGTCGAGTTCGCGTGGCGCGAAATCCATGCACCAACGGTCGCGGTGACCGGGACAAACGGCAAGACGACCGTCACGACCCTGATTTCGGACATGCTGACGGCGTCCGGTCTGCGGGCGCCCGCACTCGGCAACATCGGGACCCCTGTCTCGGACTGGACGTCGGAAGAACTCGACGTGCTGGTTCTCGAGATGTCGAGCTTTCAGCTCCGGTTCATCGACCGGTTCCATGCATCCGTCGCCGTGGTCACCAACGTCGCCGCAGACCATCTCGACTGGCACGGCAGCGTTGCCGGATATCGGGAAGCCAAGGCCCGGATCGTGGCCAATCAGTCGGCTGAAGACGTCGTCGTGTTCGACGCACTCGACGACGGGGCGACCGCTGTTGCGGCCCGCAGCGCGGCCACCCAGGTTGGCGTATCGGTCGATGGCTCGACGGCCGTCGGTGTGGTCGACGAGGAGTTGGTGTGGGACGGATTGGCGGTGCCGCTGTCCGCGCTCGCCGTCGACGATTCGGTGTATCACACGGATCTCGCCCTTGCCGGAGCGGCCGCCCTGGCGATGGGCGCCGATCCCGACGCGGTGGCAGGGGTTGCGAGGAGCTTCACCCCGGGCGCTCACCGGAGGCAAGTGGTCTTCGAGAGCTCGGGTGTTCGATGGGTGGACGATTCGAAGGCGACCAATCCTCACGCCGCGCTGGCCGCGATCTCGTCCTACCCGTCGGTCGTTCTCATTGCAGGCGGGTTGGCGAAGGGTCTCGACATCTCCCCGTTGGCGATCGCCCCGGGTGTCAAGGCGGTGGTGGCGATCGGCGAGAGTGCTCCTGTTCTGCTGGAGGCTGCCGGTCCGCGTGGCCACGCGGCCGGGTCAATGATCGAAGCCGTCGATATCGCCCGCTCCATCGCGACGTCCGGTGACGTCGTTCTCCTCGCCCCCGGCTGTGCCAGCTACGACATGTTCGAGTCCTACGCCGCCCGCGGTGACGCGTTCGCCGCCGCAGCCCGATCGGAGACCTTGTGAGTACGCGTCCGGCACCGAAAATCACCTCGATCACCGAGTTGCGGGCGGCAGCGCGGGCCAGAGCCGATCAACGAACTGCCAATGCCCGGTCGGCCACGACGTTGATGGTCGTGATGGCAGCGCTGCTGGTCGTCGGGCTCGCAGCCACGACCTCGGCCTCTTCGGTCGTCGGGATCGGCTCGCAAGAGGACCAGTTTTTCTTCCTCAAGCGTCAATTGGCTGGCGTGGGGATCGGCGCGGTGGCCCTCTTCGTGACGTCCCGAGTCTCCTATCAGCTCTATCGCAAACTGGCGATGCCGATCTTCCTCGGGATCACCGGGCTCCTGTTGCTCGCCCTCTTCATCGGTGAGGACGTGGCCGGCGCCCGCCGCTGGATCGATCTCGGGCCGATCAGCCTTCAGCCGTCCGAAATGGCGAAGTTCGGTGTCATCGTGGCGCTCGCCGCGATCCTCGACAAGAAGCGAAAGATGCTCGGCGACCTCGGTCATTTCCTGGCGCCCGTCGCGATGTTCCTCGGCGGGACGGCACTGTTGGTGATGCTCCAGCCTGACCTCGGAACGACGATCGTCATCGCGGTGGCGGCGATGGCGGTCATGCTCACGTCGACGGCACCTTTCCGCTTCGTTGTTGGCACCGGTGTGATTGGCGGGTTGGCAGCCGGGGCCCTGGCGATGTCCGCCGGCTATCGACGCGATCGGATCACCGGGTTCCTCGATCCTTGGGCGGATGCCGGTGGGACCGGTTGGCAGCTCATCCAGAGCTATTACGCACTTGGCACTGGCGGGATATTCGGAGTGGGTCTCGGTGGCAGCCGGGCTCGCTGGTTCTACCTTCCCAACGCTCACACGGACTTCATCTTCGCCATCATCGGCGAAGAAACGGGCTTCCTCGGCGCCTCACTCGTACTCGCCCTGTTCGCCCTCTTCGCGGCCGCCGGATGGACGGTCGCCCGTCGGGCACCGGACGCATTTGGCCGGATGGTGGCCGCAGGCATCACGGCGTGGATCACGATGCAGGCCATCGTCAACATCGGAGGCGTTCTCGGCGTGATGCCCATCACCGGCATCACGCTTCCGTTCGTCTCCTATGGGGGTACGGCCATCGCCGTCACGATGGCGGCGGCCGGGGTGCTGGTGAACATCGCCCACAGCGGTGGCCGAACGCGGTGACCTTTGCAATCGCAGCCGTCGGAACGGGGGGACACGTCTTTCCCGGGTTGGCGGTGGGTGAGGCGCTCGTTGCTGCCGGGATTGCCAGGGACGACGTGCTGTATGTCGGGGGGGACCGGCTGGAGGCCTCCGTATATCCCGCTGCGGGTTTCCCCTTCCTGCAGGTCCCGCTTCAGGGTCTCACGCGCAGTCTGGCCATTTCGAATCTCCGCATCCCGTTCACGCTCGTCTCGGCGATCGCCGCGATGCGGCGGACATTTCGGGAGCGGTCGGTCGAAACGGTCCTCGGCCTCGGCGGGTATGTCACGATCCCGGCGGCGATTGCCGCCCGACTGGCGGGGGCGACCGTGATGGTCTCAGAACAGAACGCTCACGCCGGACTGGGAAACCGGATGGCCGGCCGCCTCGCCCGCAGGCGGTTCGGCTCGTTTCCCGAGACGCGTGGCCTCGATGCCGAGTGGGTGGGAAATCCGGTGCGGACCGCCATCGCCCGTTTCGACCGCGACGCACTGCGGGGCGAGGCGCTGGAGAGATACGGGCTGGCGGGCGATTGTCCGATCGTCGGCGTCTCCGGCGGGAGCCTCGGGGCCGGCATCCTGAACAGGGTGACGGCCTCGGTCGCGGCGCTCGAAGGTGTTCAGGTCGTCCATCTGGCCGGTGACATCCACGCCGAGTCCCTGTCGGGTGCCGAGAACTGGCGCATCATCGGATTCGAAGATCGGATGGACCTGTTCTACGCCGCTTCCGATCTGGTCCTCGCCAGGGCGGGGGGTGCGGTGGCAGAATTGTCGGCCACCGGGACGCCGGCTGTCCTCGTTCCTGGCGGATTCGGGAGCTCGGGCCACCAGGCGGCCAACGCCGCCTTTCTGGCGGCGGCCGGGGCGGCCGTCGTGGTCGAGGAGCACGCAGTGGCCACGGTGCCACAGGTGATCGCCGGAATCCTCGCCGACCCGGCCCGACTGGCCGTGATGCGGGAAGCGGCCGTTGCGCTGGCGCGACCCGATGCGGCCGACGTCATCGCCGCTGCGATGATCTCTGCGCATGGCTGACCTATCCCTTCTCACCGAGGCCGAGAGGATCCACATCGTTGGCATCGGCGGTGCCGGGATGTCCGGGTTGGCCCGGATCCTCGCCGGAAGTGGTCATGCCGTCACCGGCTCGGACGCCAGGCCCTCCGTTCTCTTGTCGACGCTGAACGAAGAAGGGATCGAAACCTGGTCGGGCCACGAGCCCGAGCGGCTCGAACGGGTCGACTTGGTCGTGGCCTCGTCGGCAGTTCCTGATTCAGATCCCGAGCTGACGGCGGCCGGGGCACGTCGGATCCCCGTGTGGCGGCGTCCTCGGTTGCTTTCCGCCCTGACGACGATGATCCCGACGATCGGTGCGACCGGCACACACGGCAAGACCTCGACGACCGCGATGCTCGTGACGGGGGCGCGCGCCGCCGGGTTGGATCCTTCTTTCGTGGTTGGCGGTCAGCTGGCCGATCTTGGGACGAACGCGCTGTCTGGCTCGGACGATCTGCTGATCCTGGAGGTCGACGAGGCATTCGGCACGTTCGAACAGGTCCATCTTTCAGGCCTCGTCGTCACGAACGTCGAGGCCGATCATCTCGACCACTTTGGGACGGTGGCCGAGGTGGAGGCGGCGTTCGGGCGGGTGGCACGGGCAGTGGACGGACCGTTGTTCGCCTGCATCGACGATCCGGGCGGTCGAAGGCTGGTCGAGACAGCGGGCGCAGTGGGATATGGCACCGATGCGGATGCCGTTTGGCGCGTTGCCGACCTGGAGCCCCGTCCCGACGGTTCGTCGTTCCGGCTGACCGGTCCAACGGGGGAATGGGATGTGTCGGTTCCCCTCCCTGGCGCGCACATGGCCCGGAACGCGGCGGGGGCGTTGGCGCTGCTGTCGTCGTGGGGTGTCGACGTCGACGCCGCGGCGTCGGGACTCGGATCGTTCGGCGGTGTCGGCCGGCGCTGGGATGTGCGGGGGACTGCGGGCAACGTGACGGTCGTCGACGATTACGCCCATCACCCGACGGAGGTCGCGGCGACACTCGATGCAGCCCTTCGCTCCGGGAGGCGGGTGGTCGCGGTCTTCCAGCCTCATCTGTATTCGCGCACCGCACAGCACGCCGATAGCTTCGGGAGGGCGCTGGCGGCGGCGGCGGCGGTGGTCGTGCTCGACGTGTACGGCGCCCGGGAGAATCCGATCCCGGGAATCGACGGCCGTCTTGTGAGCGACGCGGTCCGCAATGCGGGGGCAGCGGTCGTGCTTGATGCTCCAGTGCGTGACTCGGCGGCCGCCGTCGTGGCGGGACTCGTGGAATCGGGCGATCTCGTGGTGTGCATGGGGGCGGGAGACATCGAGACACTGTCCGACGAACTGTTGGGTCTGCTGCGAGGCCCGAAATGAGCGGATTGGCTGATCTCGACATCGTCCGCCGGGACGTCCCGGTGGGCCCGCTCACCACCTACAAGCTGGGAGGCCCGGCGTCGTTCTATGCCGAGGTGGGGACCCGGGACGAGCTCGACAGGGTGTTGGGGGCGTGGCGCCAGTCCCAGATCCCGTTGCTCGTCCTCGGCCGCGGCAGCAATCTCGTGGTGGCCGACGACGGGATCGATGCGCTGGTCCTGAGGCTGACCGGGTCGTTCAACGAAGTGGTTCAACAACCAGACGCGGTGTGGGCTGGCGCGGCCGTTCGCCTCCCGCAGTTGGCGAGGTCGGCAGTTGCGGCCGGGCGATTGGGTTTGGAGTTCTACGTCGGGATCCCCGGCAGCGTGGGAGGGGCGGTCCGCCAGAACGCCGGTGGTCACGGACGGGAGACGAAGGACGTCCTGATCGAGGTGTCGATCCTCGATGGCCTTGTCGGGGAAGTTGAAAGGAGAGCCGCCGGCGAGCTCGACCTTCGGTACCGCCACTCTTCGGTGGACTCGCATGAGGTGGTGCTCGACGCACTCTTCGCTTTCGAGCCTGGCGAGTCTGAAGAAGGCGAGGCGCGCATGCGTGAGATCACGCGCTGGCGGCGTGAGTACCAGCCGGGCGGCACCCTCAACGCGGGAAGCGTCTTCAAGAATCCGCCAGGAGACAGCGCCGGTCGCATCATCGATTCTCTCGGGTTGAAGGGTCACACGGTGGGTGACGTGTCGGTCAGCCAGAAACACGCCAACTTCTTCGTGGCGGGCCCCGCGGCGACATCAGCCGACCTCTATCGGCTGGTCGACGAGGTGCGGGGGATCGTGGCGGCCAAGACCGGAGTGGAGCTCGAGACCGAGATCCAGTTCGAAGGGTTCTCCTGATGGATCCGAGGCTCGCCGCCCGTCGACGCACCGTCGCCGAGACCCGCATCCGGGCCGGAATTCGTCGTCTGCTCATGGTCGTGGTCGTCGTCGGGGTGGCGGCCGTGACAATGGCGGTATTGCGCTCACCGCTCTTCTCGTTGGATCGGATCGAGGTGGCGGGGGAGTCCCAGACCGACCCGGTGTCGATGATCGAGACTGTCGGAGTGGTGCTCGGGATGCCGCTGATCGAGATCGACACCGACGCCGCAGTCGAAGTCCTGGCCGCTGACCCGCGGATTGCGTCTGCTGACGTGGGACGCCGGTGGCCGACGGGCCTCAAGATCACGGTGGTCGAGCGTTTCGGCGTCGCCTGGGTCGACACCGGTGGTGGTTGGCAGTATCTCGCTCTCGACGGGGTGGTGCTTGCCCAGGGTGATCCCGGTCCGGTGGCTCCGCGTATTCGAGGCTCGGTCGGGGGGGATCGGGCGGTGGAGGCGGCGTTGCTCTTCGTCGACGCTCTCCCGGAGCAGTTGACCGCCGGGATGGTGATCGACGCTCGAACCGATCAGTTGAATGCGGTGTGGGGCGGGTTCGCGATCCGCTTGGGGCGACCGACCGACATGGTGGAGAAGGCGAGAGCCCTGGAAGTCGTGATCGCCGATCAACCCGAGCCGGGTTCGGAGATCACCCTGATTGCCCCCGACCGCCCCGCCGTCCTCCCCCCTCCCACCCCAGACGAGTAGATCCCGATCCAGCCCGCGGAAGAGCCTCGACCACTGTCGACCCTCAACCTCTAGTCGAGGTCCATAGCCGTGGGGTTTACGTGGCGTGGTAGGTGTGTAAAGCTCTACTCGACCCTTTCGGTTTCGGCCGAACCAACCCGTGAGGATTTCACCATGAGCAAGGCAGCAAGCGGCGGTTATTTGGCCGTCATCAAAGTCGTCGGAGTGGGTGGTGGGGGCGTCAACGCCGTCAACCGCATGATCGATGCCGGTGTGCGGGGCGTGGAGTTCATCGCTCTCAACACCGATGCCCAGGCACTGCTGATGTCGGACGCCGACGTCAAGCTCGACATCGGGCGCGACATCACCCGCGGGCTCGGTGCCGGCGCCAACCCCGAAGTCGGCAAGGCGGCCGCAGAAGCCCACCGCTCGGAACTCGAAGACGTCCTCAAAGGCGCGGACATGGTCTTCATCACCGCAGGCGAAGGGGGCGGAACCGGAACCGGCGGCGCACCCATCGTCGCCGAAGTGGCGAAGTCACTCGGTGCCCTGACCGTCGGCGTCGTCACGCGCCCGTTCGGATTCGAAGGTCGCCGCCGGGCGGTTCACGCCGAAGAGGGAATACAGGCGTTGCGTGATGCGGTGGACACCCTCATCGTGATCCCGAACGACCGGCTTCTCGAGGTTGGCGATCCGAAGGCGCCGATGACCGAGACGTTCCGGATCGCCGACGAGATCCTCACCAACGGCGTTTCCGGGATCACGGATCTCATCACCACTCCCGGACTTATCAATGTCGACTTCGCCGACGTGAAGGCCGTCATGTCCGAAGCCGGCACCGCGGTCATGGGAATCGGCCGAGCCTCGGGTGACGAGCGCGCTCAGCAGGCTGCCAACCGGGCGATCTCGTCTCCGTTGCTCGAAACGTCGATGGAGGGCGCCCGCGGGGTGCTTCTGTCCGTCGCAGGACCTTCCGATATGACGCTGCTCGAAGCGACGACCGCGGCCAACGTTGTCGCCAGCCACGCCGACGACGACGCAGAGGTGATCTTCGGAGCGATGGTCGATGACGACCTGGGCGACGAGATGCGGGTCACGGTGATCGCCGCCGGATTCGATCGCAGTGCCAGGGGACGTTCGACCCGTCGACCTGTCACCGCGGTGACGCCGGGAGGTTCCGACGAGGACGATCTCGACATTCCGAGCTTCGTCAAGGGATGATCAGCCCGGCTCCGGGCGTGATGTTCACGACGGCGGCCGATGGTGACATGCGCCGCCTGCCCACCAACCCGACCCGTCTGGGGATGGTGGGCGAATGGGCCACGGTCGGACAGGTCCACGGGTCGAAGGTCGTAGAGGTCGATCGCCCGGGCGACCACGGCGAAGCAGACGGCCTGTTCACCGACGTCCCCGGATTGCCGCTCGCCGTCTTCACCGCCGACTGCCTCGGCATCGTGCTGCGCGGCCCCTCCGAGGTTGTGGTGGTCCACGCCGGGTGGCGGGGACTGGCGGCCGGGGTCATCGAACGGGCGGTCGGGATTCTGGGCGAGGTCGACTCCGTGTTCATCGGTCCGCACATCCGGAAGTGCTGTTTCGAGGTCGGACCGGAAGTAGCGGAACTGTTCGAGGGACACCTCGGTCGCACGACCGCCGGCACCGTTTCCGTCGATCTCGCCGGAGCTGCGGCCGCCCGGCTCCCCCGCCAACCAGAAGTCGTCGACCTGTGTACGAAGTGCGGGGCCGACACGTTCTCGCACCGCCGGAACGCCACCAATGCCCGGATGGCCACAGTCGGATGGATCGCATGAGCCTTCTCGAGGTCGAAGAGCGGGTCAGGGACGCCTCCGCCCGCGCGGGACGCGACCGGGCGGAGGTCACGCTGGTGGCCGTGTCGAAGGGTCAGTCGGTCGATGCCATCCTGCGCCTCTACGAGGCAGGGCATCGGGACTTCGGCGAGAACCGGGCCCAGGACTTGCGGGACAAGGTCGCCGAGCTGCCCGGCGATATCCGCTGGCATTTCGTCGGACCGCTCCAGTCGAACAAGGTTCGGATCGTCCGACCCGCAGCCACTGTCCTCCATTCGTTGGACAGGGAGTCGCTGGCGCTTGCCTGGCTCAAGGGTCCCGGTCAGCCTCCGCCCGTCTATCTGCAGGTCAATATCGGCTCCGAAGACCAGAAGTCCGGCGTGGAACCCGAAGCGGCTGCCGGATTCTGCGACCGGCTCGTGTCCTTGGGGATCTCAGTCGTCGGGTTGATGGCCATTCCGCCGCTCACCGAAGATGCCGAAGATTCCCGAAAGTACTTCGTCAGGCTCCGCCGCATTCGGGACGCCATCGCCGTCGATCACCCTGCGGTGGCGGGGCTCTCGATGGGCATGTCGGATGACTTCGAGGTGGCGATCTCCGAAGGAGCTACGGCGATACGCGTCGGTCGGGCTATCTTTGCCGATTGAGGTACACAATTTATGCCCCAAGAATCACTCTTCAACAAAGCCCTCGTCTATCTCGGTCTCGTCGATGAAGACCAGATGGACGGAGCCGAGACCGGCTATGTCGACACAGAACAGCTGGCCAGTGACCGTCGCAACCAGCCCGTTCCGCTCGACGAGGGACGGCGGGTGGAGCCGGCCGCGAATGCCTCGCGGACTGTGGCCCCTCGTCGCAACACCGAGCCTTCGATCGCCGGCGTGCGCCAGATTCGTCCGGAGGCGCAGGCCGACATCCTCGTCGTCGATGAATTCGGCGACGCCAAGATCCTCGCCGATCGAGTGCGGGATCGGGTCCCCGTGGTGCTCGACTTCCGCCGCGTCGACGACGATCTCGCTCGCCGGGTGGTCGATTTCTCCTCCGGTTTGATTTATGCCCTCGATGGCAAGATGTCTCGGGTGGGCGCGGGTCTCGTGCTCGTACTTCCGCCTTCGACTCGCATCGACATCGAAGAGAAGCGTCGACTCGCCTCGCTCGGGGCGTACGAACTCCCCATCGAATGAGCGCCCTGCGGAATGGGTGACATCCTCGCCGACATCCTCGGCGTCTACCGGATTGCGGTCTTTGCCTGGATCATCATGTCGTGGGTGCGAATCTCTCCCGGCCACCCGCTCGCCCGCCTTCAGCTCTTTCTGGATCGGATCATCTACCCGGTCGTGCTGCCCTTGCGGCGGGTCATTCCTCCACTCCGGCTTGGCGGGATGATGCTCGACCTGTCGCCGATCGTGTTGCTGATCGGCATCAGTCTGGTGCAAGGGGTGCTCCGTCGCCTGTGATCGTTGGATCGGGCGATGCCTGTCCGTACAATCCGCCGACGACTTCCGGGGGAAGAACACGATATGCCTCTGACACCCATCGACGTACAGCAGAAGACCTTTGGGACGGCGTTGCGCGGATACGACCTCGACGAGGTGGACGACTTCCTCGATGACGTCGTCACTTCCCTCAAGGACTACGAGCAGCGGTTGCGCGACGCCCAGGACCGGATTTCCACGCTGGAGTCGGAGATGACGGATCGCGGCGATTCGGAGAGCACCATCGCTCGGGCGCTCGTCGCCGCCCAGCGATCTGCTGATTCGATCGTGGCCGATGCCAAGGCGGAGGCGGAGCGGATCATCGGCGACGCCCGCACCGAAGCGTCCGAGCTCGAGAAAGCACGGCAGGAGGAGAAGGCCGGCGCCGAGGCCGAGATCAGTCGGATTCGGGCCATCGTCGAAGACCTTCGTGGTCGGCTGACAGAGTTGTCGGTCGCCGTGGGCGGATCGATCGTCGAGGCCGAGGAGGCGATCGACGGAGCGGCGGCCGGCCTGGTCGAAGAGACCGTCGACCCGGCCGTGTCCGACTTCGAAGACGAGTCTGACGACGAGGACTCTGACGACGAGGACTCTGACGACGAGGACTCTGACGACGAGGACTCTGACGACG
>JBBDQP010000037.1:0-24506 GCA_040905965.1 Acidimicrobiia bacterium | reverse complement strand
ACTCTGACGACGAGGACTCTGACGACGAGGACTCTGACGACGAGGACTCTGACGAGTCCACGGATCCCGACTGGGCGGTGACCGCCGACGATGCGACTCCGGTGCGGCCCTGGGAAGTGGGCTGAAGCACCCGGCGCCGCCCGCCGTCAGGGCGTCACACGCGGCTGATCGCGACCTTCAGATCGAAGTCGTCGTCCTGACCGTCCCCGCCTGACCCCTGGGTCACGGCCGCTGCAAGCGTCTCACCGGCGATGACCTCGCCATGTCGATCGAATGCCTTTTTCACCGCCGGATCGTCGCTGTCCCACGTGATTTCGATCCGGTCGGTCACCGCCAAGTCCGTGTCCCGCCGCAAACCCTGGATACGGCTGATGATCTCCCGGGCCGTACCGAGCACGACGAGATCGTCGTCGAGCGTGGTGTCCAGTGCGACCGCCAGGCCACCGGCGGCTTCGACAACGACGCCGTCTCTGGCGATTCGCTGTACGAGGACATCTTCTGCGGTGATCTGTGTGCCCGCCACCTGCAGGGTCTCCCCGTCGAGAAGACGGCCGACGTCGGCTGATCCGAGTGCCGCAATCTCGTTTGCGACCTCCTTCATGCGGGGTCCGAGCTGCGGTCCGAGGTTGCGGAAGTCCGCCTTGCAGGAGAGTTCGACAAGACCGGATTCGTCGGAGGCGACGTCCACGGCGAGCACGTTTAACTCGTCGGCGATCAGGTCGCCATGCGAGGCGATCGCCACTTTCACTGCCGGATCGTGGGTGAGGACGGTGGCGAGACGGAGCGGCTGGCGCACTTTGAGCTCGTGCTTGCTGCGGAGGGCGTGACCCAGTGCGACGACGTCGCGCACGATCCGCATGGCCGACTCGAGGTCTGAGTCGATGACAGACTCGTCGGCGACGGGGAAATCCAGATGATGGATGCTGGCCGGTGCCGTCGGGTCCTTCTCGGCGACGAGGCTCTGATACAGGCGTTCGGTGATGAAGGGGAGCACCGGGGCGAGGACTGTCGAGAAGGTGGTCAGCACCTGATACAGCGTGGCGAACGCCGCCAGCTTGTCCGATTCGTCGCCCGCAACACGCGCCGCCCAGAACCGCCGGCGCGAACGGCGGACGTACCAGTTGGTGAGGTCGTCGATGAACCCGAGGGTGGGCGGGATCACGTTGTAGAGGTAGTAGCCCTCCATCTGCTCGTTGACGTCGGCGACGAGCGACTGCAGCACCGAGATGATCCACCGGTCGGTCTCCGGCCGGTCGGCCACGGCGGGCGCCTTGGCGAGGTCGGCGAGGGTGATTCCGTCGGCTTCGGCGTAGGTGGTGAAGAACGAGAACGTGTTCCACAGTGGCAGCAGCACGGTGCGCACGACGTGACGCACCCCTTCTTCTGTGAAGCGGAGCGGTTCGGCTCGCAGCACGGGCGAGTTGATCAGGAACGCCCGGAGGGCGTCGGCGCCCGAGGTCTCGAAGATGGCAGCCGGGTCCGGATAGTTCTTGAGGCTCTTTGACATCTTCCTGCCGTCTTCGGCCAGGATCATCCCGTTGACGACGCAGTTCTTGAACGACGGGGCGTCGTACAGCAGCGTCGACAGCACGTGAAGGGTGTAGAACCAGCCGCGGGTCTGGTCGAGCCCTTCGGCGATGAACTCGGCCGGAAATGCCCTGGCGAACTTGTCCTGATTCTCGAAGGGGTAGTGGAGCTGGGCGTACGGCATCGAGCCGGACTCGAACCAGCAGTCGAGCACTTGCGGGATCCTGGTCATGGTCCCGCCGCATTCGGGGCACGGCCACGTGACCGGGTCGACGTAGTGACTGTGCAGGTCGGTGAGGCGGACACCGGATCGTTTGTACAGCTCGTCGATCGAGCCGATGCATTCGGCCTGTTCGCAGCCGTCGCACCGCCACACGGGGATGCACGACCCCCAGTAGCGGTTGCGGCTGACGGCCCAGTCCCTGGCGCCTTCCAACCAGTTCCCGAATCGGCGGGCGCCGACGTATTCGGGGACCCAGTGGATCTCCTGGTTGGTCTCGACCAGGCGGTCGGTGTGATCGCTGACTTTGACGAACCAGGTGGGGATGATCTTGTAGATGAGCGGCGTGCCAGTGCGGTAACAGAACGGATAGGAGTGTCGGATCCGCTCGTTGCGGACGAGGATGTTCTGGTCCTTGAGAAGTCCGATCAGCGTCTGGTCGGCTTCCTTGATGTTGATCCCGGCGACCGGCGGGACCTCGTCGGTGAACTTGCCCTCGGCGTCGACCGGATCGACGAGGATGTCCAGTCCGGCTCCCTGGATCGCGAGGAGGTCTACTTCGCCGTAGGCGGGGGCCATGTGGACGAGCCCGGTGCCGTCTTCGGTGGTCACCGAATCGGATGCGATGACCCTGAAGGCCCCTCTCTCCCTCTCCTCTTCGAAGAAGTCGAAGGGAGGTCGGTAGGTGACGCCAAGAAGCTCGGAGCCTTTCGCCCGGGCGGCGGGTGTGTCCCCATCCTTCCAGTAGACAGGGACGCGGTCGGCGGCGAGCCAGAATCGGCCGTCTTCGTCGTCCACTCTGACGTAGTCGAGCTCGGCGCCGACTGCGATCGCCAGGTTGGCAGGCAGGGTCCAGGGGGTGGTCGTCCAGATGAGGAGCTGGTCGCCTGGTTCAACCGGCCCTGAGCCTTCCAGGACTTCGAGGCGAACGGTGATCGACGGGTCGTCCGTGTCGCGGTAGTCGAGGTTGGCCTCGAAGTTGGAGAGCGGGGTGGTGGCTCCCCAGGAATAGGGGAGGACCTTGTAGTCCTCGTAAATCAGGCCCTTGTCCCAGAGCTGTTTGAACACCCACCACACGGACTCCATGAAGTCGGTGTCCATCGTCTTGTAGTCGTCGTCCATGTCGACCCATCTGCCCATGCGTCTGACGAGGTGGGCCCATTCGTCCGCGGTGTCCTCAACGAGGGCTCGACACGCCTCGTTGAACGCCCCGATGCCGAATTCGGCGATCTGCTTGGGACCGGAGATGCCGAGTTGCTTTTCGACTTCCATCTCCACGGGGAGTCCGTGGGTGTCCCACCCGAAGCGGCGCTCGACCCGGTGGCCTTTCATCGCCCAGAAGCGGGGAACGACGTCCTTGATCACTCCGGCGAGGATGTGGCCGTAGTGGGGGCTGCCGTTTGCGAACGGGGGACCGTCGTAGAAGACGTAGTCCTTCTCGGCGGGCCGCATCTCCACCTGGGTCTTGAAGGCGTCGATCCGGTCCCACAGTTCGAGGATCTCGCGCTCCATCGCCGGAAAGTCGGCGCGGGGTTCGACGCGGGCGAAATCGGATTTCTTCGACATGGGAGTCGGAGGATACGCCCTACCGCACCCACGCCAGCCTTTTACCCCTCCAAACGCTTCATCGGTGAAGCGCTGGTTCGCTAAAAAGCGGGATTGGTGGGGGGTGGGGCTAATGTTGCGCTCCGCCATGGCCCGTTCACTCGCAAAATCGACTGTCAAGCGGTTCAAAGCAACGCTCGAAGAGGAGCGAGAACGGCTCGCGGGCGTCATCGCGGAGCACGAGAAAGAGATGGAGGATGCCCGGAATTCCGAGACGGCGGCTGACCGCAGCTCGGACCCGGAGAATGCGGACGCCGGTTCGATGCGCCTCGAGTACGCCAAGGAACTGTCGATCGAGCGGAACGCGGCCGACATCCTCCACAAAGTCGAGCACGCCCTTCGTCGTATCGACGCGGGCGGCTACGGCGTCTGTGAGATCTGCGGCGAGGCCATTCCGATTGCCCGGCTCGAAGTGCTGCCCTACGCCACCGTGTGCGTGACGTGCGCGTCCAAGACCTGAGGCGCCACAGGCTTCTCACCCTCGCGGCGATCTCCGGCTCGATCCTCCTCGTCGACCAGTTGACGAAAGCGTGGGCGGAGCAGACGTTCGGCGGTCGCACCGTCGAGATCATCCCGGTCGTGCTGTCGTTCACGTTCACCGAGAACACGGGGGCCGCGTTTTCGATCTTTCAGAACGCCGGCACCCTGCTCTCTCTCGCTGCCGTGGTCGCACTCGCAGTGATTGCAGGCTCCATTTGGAGTCCCCGTCCACTCGCCGAGGTCGTCGGTCTGTCGCTGATCGCGGGAGGCGCGGCGGGGAACCTCTACGACCGCCTCACCCGCGGGGAGAACGCATTCGACGGTCCGGTCATCGACTGGATCAGATTCCCGAACTTTCCCGTGTTCAACTTGGCGGACACTGCGATCACCTTCGGTGTGGCAGTGATCCTGGTGACGGCATGGCGCAGCCGCTGACCTTCGTGATTCCCGACACGCTCGACGGCGAGCGGGTCGACAAGGTCGTCGCCGTGCTCGGCGAGATGCCTCGTTCCGAGGCGCGGGCTCAGTGCGATGCAGGCCATGTCGAAATCGATGGCAGTCCGGCCGTCGCGAAGGCAAGGGTGGCCGCCGGTTCGACCATTGTCTTCGACCCGGGAGCGCTGCCTGCGGTCTTGCAGGCGGAGGCGGTCGACTTCGGCGTGCTCTACGAAGACGAGCACCTCGTGGTGATCGACAAGCCGTCGGGTCTCACCGTGCATCCAGGCGCGGGCCGGGCGACAGGGACCCTGGCCGGCGGTCTGATGGAGCGGTTCCCTGATCTCGTCGGTGTCGGCCAGGCGGGGCGATGGGGCCTCGTCCATCGTCTGGATCGTGAGACCTCTGGGGCTCTACTGGTCGGCCGAACCCCCGCTGCCCACGCCGCCCTGGTCGCCGATCTCGCCCGACGCGAAGTCGCCCGCGACTACGTCGCTCTCGTCCAGGGGACGTTCGATCTTCCGCGCGGAACGATCGACGCCCCGATCGGCCGTGATCCGCACCGCCCTCGGAGACGCGCCCTGGTGCCCGCCGGCCGGCTCGCGGTCACCCATTATCAGATGACGCGGCAGTGGCCCCGCCCCGGTGTGGCGCTGCTCGCAGTCCAGCTCGAAACCGGCCGCACCCACCAGATCCGGGTGCATCTCGCCGGTATCGGCCATTCCGTCGTGGGTGATCGCCTGTACGGGCGGCGGGATCCCGTCTCGATCGGCCGGCTGTTCCTCCATGCCGCCCAACTCCGTTTCGTCCATCCCGTGACAGGCGAAGAGATGACCATCCAATCGCCGCTTCCCCCGGATCTCGAGGGAGTGCTCACCCGGCTCGACGAACAGTCGGGGTAGTCGATGAGTTTCGATACGGTTTCCCGATGACCACGCCCGACCAGTTCCAGGCCTGTTACCGCCACCCGGATCGGCCCACCGGTCTGTCATGCACGCACTGCGGACGGCCGATCTGCGGGTCGTGCTCGATCGATGCGAGTGTCGGGCAGCGGTGTCCGGAGTGCGTGAAGGCCGAAGGAACGACCAAGGTCGTACGCGGCCGGGATGTGCGTTCCGGCGCGCTTGGCGGCCGCGCCCCGATCACCTCGGCGATCATCGGGGTGACGGTGGCGCTGGCGGCATTGCGGTTCCTTTCGATCGATGCCTGGGCGCCGCTCGCCGAGAGTCTGGCCCTCGTCAACGTTCTGGTCGCCGAAGGCGAATGGTGGCGCATGTTCACCGTGGTCTTGGTCCATGCGGGAGGGATCACCCACATCCTCTTCAACATGTGGGCTCTCTACGTGTTGGGGCCGCAGATCGAGCGGGAGGTGGGACCGGTTCCGTTCCTCGCCCTGTATCTGTCCACCGCCGCGGCCGGGAGCGCCTTCGCGTTCCACCTGGGGGACATCTCCGATGTGAGCGTCGGTGCCTCCGGTGCCATTTTCGGACTCTTCGGGATCTGGATGGCGTCCGCGGTGCGGCGTCGCAACACCAGGGCAGGCCGGGCGATCCTCAACCAACTCGGCTTCCTGCTCCTCATCAACGCCGCCATCCCGTTCTTCATCCGCAACGTCTCGTGGCAGGGGCATCTGGGAGGTCTGATCGCCGGCTTCGCCATCGGGTGGGCGTGGTCCCAGCTCCGAGGTCCGACTGCCACGACGCTGCGTCTCGCCTCGGCTGGTCTCGTCGCTGCCGCCTCCGTCATCAGCGTCCTGCTGTAGTCGGTTTTCGCGTCGTGGCCCGTGCCAGATGAGGGCACTAAGTTGGGGTGAATCACACCGTTGTCATTCGGAGGGTCGGTGAACGACAAGTCTTTCGTCCATCTTCACACCCACACCGAGTTTTCCATGCTCGATGGCGCGGCGAAGATCGACGATGTGATGCGGGCGGCGGTGGCAGACGGCCAGCCGGCCGTTGGCATCAGCGACCATGGCGTGCTGTACGGAGTGGTCGACTTCTACCGGGCCGCCCACGAATCCGGGATCAAGCCGATCATCGGCATCGAGGCATATACCACCCCTGGCAGTCGCTTCGACCGGCCGCCCCGCAGCCAGAACGTGCGCCACCACATGCTGCTGTTCGCCGAGAACGACGCCGGCTACCGCAACCTCATGCAGCTTTCGTCGAAGGCCTTTCTCGAGGGGTACTACTACAAGCCGCGGATGGACAAGGCGCTCCTCGCCGAGCACGCGTCCGGCATCATCGCCACGTCCGGATGTCTCGGCGGTGAGATCCCGCAACTGCTCGCTCCTGACGGGTGGAAGGAGGAGGGCAACCAGGGGGCGGTGCGCGACTTCGATGCTGCCCTGGCGGCGGCCGCCACGTACCAGGACATCTTCGGCAAGGGGAATTTCTTCATCGAAATTCAGGATCACGGCATCGAGTCCCAGCAGCGGATCCTCGACGACCTGGTCGAGATCGCCCGCCGAATTGGTGCTCCGCTGCTCGCCACAAACGACCTGCACTACACCTACAAGGAGGAGTACGAGGCGCACGACGTGCTGTTGTGCATCCAGACCGGGGCCAACATCGACGAGCCGAACCGCTTCAAGTTCGACGGTGATCAGTTCTTCTTGAAGTCGGCTGCCGAGATGCGCCGCATCTTCCCGGACGAACGCTTCCCGGACGCCTGTGACAACACCCTCCTCATCGCCGAGCGCGCCGATGTGAGGCTCGACTTCGACCAGATCCACCTTCCGGCGTTCCCGGTCCCCGCAGGCGAAACAGAGGTCACCTACCTCGAGACCCTCGTCCGCCAGGGAGCAAGAGAGCGTTACGGGGATTCGATCAGCCCGGAGATCGACGAGCGGATCAGACACGAGTTGAAAGTGATCGAGGAAATGGGCTTTCCCGCCTACTTCCTGATCGTGTGGGACCTGATCCGTCATGCTCGGGAGCACAAGATCCGTACCGGTCCGGGCCGCGGTTCTGCGGCCGGGTCGATCGTGGCGTACTGCCTCCGCATCACCGATCTGGACCCACTCCGCTACGGGATGATCTTCGAACGGTTCCTGAATCCGGGTCGCAAGGAGATGCCGGACATCGACATGGACTTCGACGAACGGTTCCGGGGCGAGATGATCCGCTACGCCGCCGAGAAGTACGGCTCGGATCACGTCGCTCAGATCATCACGTTCTCCACGATCAAGGGAAAGCAGGCAATTCGGGATTCCGCCAGGGTGTTCGGGTATCCGTACTCGTTGGGGGACCGGGTCGCCAAGCTGATGCCGGCGGCGATACTCGGCCGTGACGCCTCCCTCGCCCAGTGTCTCTCCCCGCCGGATGACGACGCCGACTCGGCGCTGCGCGACCAGTACAACAATGCCGCCGGGCTGCGAGAGGCCTACGCCGCCGAACCCGAAGTGAAGCGCATCCTCGACGCTGCCATCGGACTCGAAGGTCTCCGCCGCCAGGATTCCATTCACGCTGCGGCGGTGGTGATCACGCCGAAGCCACTGACCGACGTCATCCCGATTCAGCAGAAGGGAGAAGACTCCGAAATCGTCACCCAGTACGAGATGCACGGGATCGAGTCGATGGGTCTGCTGAAGATGGACTTCCTCGGCCTACGCAACCTCTCCACCATCGAGCGCACCCTGGAACTGGTCGAGCTGAGCCACGGTGTGCTGGTCGACATCGACAACGTGCCGCTGGATGACGAAAAGACCTTCGAGCTGATCCGCACCGCAGAGACGATCGGCGTGTTCCAGTTGGAAGGATCTGCGATGCGATCGCTGATCCGCGCACTCGAACCCGACACGTTCGAACACATCATCGCCGTCAACGCCCTGTACCGGCCGGGCCCGATGGGTCTGAACATGCACTACGAGTACGCCGACCGGAAGAACGGGCGCAAAGAGGTCACCTACCCCCACACCGCACTCCGGCCGTTCCTCGAATCCACCTACGGGATCATCACCTACCAGGAGCAGGTGATGCAGGTCGGCCGGGAGATGGCGGGCTATTCGATGTCCGAAGCCGACAACCTGCGCAAGGCGATGGGCAAGAAGATCAAGTCGGTGATGGCCGCCGAGAAGGAGAAGTTCGTCGCCGGGTGTGTCTCCCAGGACCATCCCGAGCAACTCGGTCGAGAGTTGTGGGACGCCGTCGAGCCCTTCGCCGGATACGGCTTCAACCTGTCCCATTCCGCCTGTTACGCCTACGTGGCCTTTCAGACTGCGTATCTCAAAGCCCACTATCCCGCCGAGTACATGGCTGCGTTGCTCACGTCCACGAAGAAAGACAAGGACCGTACCGCCATCTACCTCAACGAGTGCCGCCGGATGGGAGTCGAAGTGTTGGTTCCCGATGTCAACGAATCCGACGTCGATTTCATCGTCGTCAACGGCAAGGTTCGTTTCGGGATGAGTGCGGTGCGAAACGTCGGCGAAGGCGTCGTCGAGCGGATCGTCGCTGGACGGGCGGATGGGCCGTACAAGGACTTCGCCGACTTCTGCGAGCGGGTGGACCTCGATGCCCTCAACAAGAGAACGATCGAGTCGCTCATCAAGGCGGGCGGGTTCGACAGTCTCGGATATGCCCGCAAGAGCCTCATGTTCCGGTTCGAAGAGATCGTCGACGCGATCACCGCCAGGCGTCGGAACGAGGAGATGGGCCAGTACTCGCTGTTTGGTGGTGAGGAGGTCGGCGGCGACGGCGTCAGCTACGAAGTCGAAGACGACGAATGGGGCCAGCGAATCAAGCTCAGCTTCGAAAGGGAGATGCTCGGGTTGTATGTCTCCGACCACCCGCTGCTCGGCGTGTCCGGGTCGCTGAAGGCGGCGGGCGCGGTTCGCATTCCGGGACTGCTCGACAGTACGGACGGGGCGAACGTCACGATCGGCGGCCTGGTCGGTGGGATCACCCGCCGGTGGACGAAGAAGGGCGATCCGATGGTCTTCTTCCAGTTGGAGGACTTGGAAGGGTCGGTCGAAGTCGTGGCGTTCCCCAAGACTGTCAACGAGTACGGTCCGCTCATCCAGGACGATTCGATCCTGATCGTGCGGGGCCGCCTGGACCACCGCGGGGACGACGTCAAGGTGATCGCCCGCGAGTTGCACGTGCTCGAAGTGCGCGATGTCTCGACGCTGCGACTTTCCGTCCCTGCCACCAAGCTGTCAGCCGACCTCGTCACCCGCCTCAAGTCGGTCCTCGCCAACCATCCGGGCCAGGCGCCGGTCATCCTCGAAATGGCCAACGGCGACCGGCGCAAGGTCCTCAAACTCTCCGACGAGTTCCGAGTGGAACTCCGCTCCGCCCTCTACGCCGAGTTGAGAGAACTCCTCGGCCCCAGCGCCGTGGCCTGAGGACATCGCCTGGCGGCGCTGCCCTCAGCCCAGCAGTCTTCGCAGGTCGTAGCCGGTTGCCGTGTCGATCAGTTCGGCGAGGGCGTCGCGATCGGTGGGGGCGTTGGAACGCCAGGGGACCACCGTGAGTTCGGTGGCATAGCGCTCTGCGAACTGGTGGCGGAAATCCCGCTGGCGTTCGGACTCCCGGCCCCAGCGGATCAGGTTTTCCATCGCCGCCGGTTCGGTGTTGCCGGGGGTGGCGCCGATCCAGTCTTCGGGCAGGGAACGGTTGAAAACGACCGCATCGGGACGGTCGGCCAGTTCAGGAAGCTCCCGGTAGAACCGCACCGCCTCCCGGATCGGTGAAGGGTCGGCGGTCGTGACGACCACGGTCGACGCTGCCTTCAGATGGGCTTCGATCTCCCGTGATCGGCGGGCGACGCCGTCATAGGTGGTTCGAAGGTCCATCAGGAACGACGCGATGTCTTCCAACAACCCGGCGCCGAGCACCTGGTCGGCGATCTTGAGGGCTGGTCGGGCGGTGCGGTCGAAGAGGAACCGCCGCCCAGGGATGCGGCCTCCGGTGAGCCACCGCAGCAAGCGCCCGCCGACGAGCTCGGTCATCTGGCGGGGGGCGGTGAAGAACTCGATGCCGCCGGCCGAGGGCGGCGTGTCGACGATGATCACTTCCCACGCGCGCCCGTCGATGTATCGGGCTGCCTCTTCGGCGGCGGCGTAGGACTGCGACGCCGGGAAGTGGGTGGTGGCAGCCTGAAAGAACGGGTTGGCGACGAGTCGTTCCGCCACGTCAGGATCGGCATGGTGGAGGGCGATCGCCGTCCAGGATGCGGACGCGTCGAGCATGGCAGCCCACAGGTTCGGCTCGTCCGGGTTTGGTTCGGGTTCGGTGCCGAGGCGGTCGAGGCCGAGAGCGTCGGCGAGTCGCCTTGCCGGGTCGACGGTGATGACGAGAGTGCGTAATCCCTGGCGCGCCGAGACGACTCCCAGGGCGGCCGACAGTGTCGTCTTTCCGACCCCTCCGCCGCCGGTCACGAGGATCGTGCGCGTCCTCACCAGTTGTCCATCTCGTCTGCGAGGTGGGAGGCGACAGCTTCCGAGGATGCCACCCCGAACAGGAACGGCAGCCTGCGATCCGGCGGGTGACGGTCCAGCCATGACGTCTGTTCGGTTTGGAGCTCGAGTTGGAGCCGGGCAGCGTCGCCCACCCGACCTCCGGGCACCTTGTCGAGTACGAGGAGCGGGAGCACGCGGTTGGCGACGACTTCGACATGGGAGACGACCGGGTTGGCGGCCAGCCACTCGAGCGTCTCCTGGTTCTCGGACATGGGGAGTTCTTCGGGGAGGGTGACCAGCCGCAGGAGGGTTCGCTCGGAGGCCAGCATCTCGGACATCCAGCTGGCCTGGTCGGCGACACGGCCTCCTGTGACGAGTTCGGAGATGGAGGTCGGTGCACGCAGGAACGAGCCGATCTGGCCGGTGGGCGGTCCGTCGGCGACGACGACATCCCAGTGGTCGCGCTTGACCTCCCAGAGGACCTTTCCGATCGTGACGATTTCGCGTACTGCCGGGGCGGTGGCTGCCAGCGCGTCGAACGCTCGGATGACTGGCGGCAGCGCCGCGAACGGGGGAAGCCCGACTTGAACCCTGAGGTATTCGATCAGGGCGCGTGACCGGTCGATTGTCAACGCGTGGAGACCAGGGAACACTTCGACCGGTTCAAAAGAGAGGGCTCCTGCTCCGGTGTGGCTGGCCAGCCCGCCGCCGGTGCCCACCATCGACACCGCGAGCACGTTCGCTCCCTGCCGGTGGTGATGCAACGCCGTGGCGGCCGAGACGGCCGATTTTCCGACGCCGCCCTTCCCGGAGACGACGACGAGACGTGTCACGGTCGTTGCGTCAGCTTCCGAGCGGGATGCGCAAGACCAGGTGGCCGTCTTCGACCGACCACTCGGCGTTGCCGACGAGGGAGTAATCCATGAAGTCGGTCTCGGCCTGGGCGATGAGCCGTTTGCGCTCTTCGCCCGCCACCGGGGGGAGGGGCCTGGTCTTCACGGCCTCTGCCCTGGTCTTGAAACGGGTGATGAGAGCGTCGACGTCGAGTTCTGCCATGACCCCGATGCTAGAAGCTGATCGCGTTCAGCCGGATATGCGTTCGGTCCGGCGGCGTTCTGCCGCCCGTTCGGCTTCGAGTCGCTCCAAGTCGACGTCGCTGTGATCGACGAAACGCATGCCGTCTGCGATGACCCTGTGGCCCGCTTGGTCGGCGATCAGCCGGTGCATCTCATGTGCCACCCGCCGGTAGGCGGAATGCCCTGCGGGTTGGGATCGCAGTTCGATCAGGTGGTACGCCTGACGGGCGTTCATCTGCATCACGAATCTGATATTGGCGGCGAACGGCACGACGTACTGGGCGACGTCAGATCCGTGGGTCTCCCGAACCTTCTCGTACATGTCCGCCGAACGGGTCATCGCCTCGGTCCAGGCGTCGCCGTGACCGGCGTCGAAGATGTCGGGCGGGTTGTCGAATCCGAGGCGGGTCGACAGACGTTGCCATTCGATCGTCATCAGTCGATGACGTTGCAAGTCCCGAAAGGCGCCGAAGTCACAGACGACATCGAAGCGGTAGGCGCTGCGTTCCATCGGTCGTCCCGGCTTGTGGCGGCGGTTCTCACGATCGCCGATCAGGTCGGCGATGACTGTCGCCCGCTCGTCGGCGGTCATCTTGTGAGCGATCTCCTGGAGGGCGCCGTCGGAGAGTTCGGAGTGGGCGTAGAGGGCGGCGGCGGCCAGCTTGATCTCGGCATCTGGGTCGAAGTCGGTGAGGCGGACGGACGGCCCGTATTCGGCTTCGGTCCCGAGCAGTGCCCCGTGGGCGTCGAGCCGCTCCGCGACGTCGGCCAGGTATGCGGACCACTGGCGGCCGCGTTGGGGCTTATCGACCCTGGTCAGGAAGGACGGGATGACCTTGCGCAACTCGCCCAACATCATGTCGCCGTAGTCACGGATCTCGGCGAGCGGGTGGGAGGCCATGCGGACCAGGGCCATTTCGTAGGCCTGGCCGGTCCCGTAGATCCCGACGTTGGAGAGGGTGGCAGCAGGCAGGAGACCGCGGGCGGCATCACACGCCTTGGCGCGGATCGTGGCGTTGTAGACGACCGGCGGATCCGCCGCCTCCTTGGGGAAGCGTCGTTCGTAGGTGGACTTCATGTCACGAACGAGCGTCGAGTAGGTCTCGAACATCCAGTCCAGATGGGACACGTATTCGACGCCGAGCGGCCCGGTCTCGATCTCGGGCGGAATGGTGTAGCGATAGCGTCCATCGACGGTGGTGTCGTAGAAGATGTAGCGGGTGGACTGTTCGAGGTAAGCGGCGAGTCGACCCCATTCGAGGACCTTGGTGAGGATGTTCGACGCCTGCTCACACGCAAGGTGAGTGCCGCCAAGTTGGGCGACGGAATCGTCGCCGTATTCGACGAAGACCCGCTGGTAGAGCTGTTCGGCTTTCGACATATCGACGATCGGGTCGTCTGCTGCGGCTGCGATCGCCGCCACTCCGGTTGCGGGGTCGGTGAACTCGTCGAGGAACAGACGGCGTATCGACTTGGACGATCGGGAGTAGCGGGCGAAGAGCGCTCCCTTGACGACTTCGGGCAAGTTGACGAGACCGAAGACCGGCAGATCGGTGTTGGTGAAGAAGCGGTTCAACACCGCGGTCTCTTCCGGCGTGAACTCTTCGACGTGATACCGCACGAGGCCGAGCTTACGTGCCGTCAGTCTGCGAACGGGTCTTGCGCATCTGGACGTGCCGGACGGGGTCGCTGCACTCGTCGCAGGGTGCGGTTGGTGATGCGGAGACCACCGAGGACCACGATCAACCCGAGGGTGAGAAGGCTCGAGAGTTCGGGCGCGGCCGTGTACGGGTTCCGGCACTGCTGCACCCCGCCTGGGCACAGGCCATATCCGTTTCCGCCCTGGGCGAGATCGAGCAGGACGAACAGCGGCACGGCAGCGAGGCCGACCGCGACGACGATCAGCACCGCTCTGACGAAGCGGATCAGATAGGTCAGATCCATGGGAAGAAGGTAACCGATCAGACCGGACTGATCGCTTCGGCTTCGGTGATTGGGTCGTCTTGCACCTTTGCCAGGACGAGACCGATGGCGCTGAGAACCACAAACGCGCCGAGCCAGCCGACCGGTGTGAGACGCTCGCTGAGCACGATGGCGGCGGCGAGAACGGCGAAGACAGGCTCGAGGGTGAGAATGATCGCTGTCCGGGACGGCCCCACCCTGTTCTGTGCCCAGACCTGCAACACGTAGGCGATGGCGCTGACGCCGAGGCCGGTGAGGAGGATGGCGGCCCATCCGCTTCGGTCCGGCAGCTGGGGGCCTTCGAAGACGATGGAGCCGACCAGCCCGAGAGCCGCGGTGGTGAGCAGTTGAACCGTCGTGTACGGAATCACCGGGTGGCGCGACGCCTGACGAGCGATCGTCACGATGTGACCTGCGAATGCCAGGGCGCAACCCAGGGTGAGCAGGTCGCCGGTGCCGAGGATGATGTCGTCTCGGACCGTCAGCATGGCGGTGCCGATGAACCCGATGACCACACCGACGATCGCCCAGGGTGACGGCGGACGTCTGCGTGAGATGGCCGCCAGGAGTGGGACGAAGACGACGTAGAGACCGGTGATGAGCGCCGAGTTGGTAGCGCCCGTCTGGGTCAATCCTCCTGTCTGGAGGGCGTATCCGGCGAACAGCCACAGCCCGGCGATCGATCCATCCCGCCATACGCCGGCGGAGCGGGGAACGGCGAGAACGAGGAGGGCGGCGCCGCCGATCAGGAAGCGCCAGCCGACGAATGCGAGAGGGTCGACGGTCTCGACTGCAGACTTGACGATGACGAAGGTCACTCCGAACAGGAAGGCAGCGACGACGAGTCCGCCCATAGCTGTCAGATGGGTGCGGTCAGAGTTCATGCATGTCTCGCGAGACGAGGAAGAGTCCGTTGGACTCCACGGCCAGTCGGTCGGCGGTCCTGAGCGCGGCGGAAATGACCAGGCGGCGGCCGCGTCGTTCGTCGACGGTGGCGGTTGCGGTGACCCTGTCGTGGACGGTGAGTGGGCTCCGGTACCGCAACTCGAGGCGTCCGGTCACGGTCAGCACCCCTTCGCCGAGGATGCCGGCCCACACAGAGATCTCGTCGATGGCGGTGGCGGCGATGCCACCGTGCAGCACGTCGCCCGCACCCCGGTACTCGTCCCGAGGGTCGAACGAACCGGACACTGTGACGCCGTCCCAGGTGAAGTCGTCGAGATGGAGTCCGACGTCGTTTCTGCGTCCACAGGCGAAACAGAGATCGCCGAATTCGAGGCGGACCCTTTCGATTCGAGTTGCGAGTTCAGGTGTCACCGTCTGACCTTGGGAGTGTGCGGAGGCACGGTAACGGAGGTCGGTAGGCTCGCCGCTTCATGCCGGGTTCACGCGCCGACGGATCGGTCCCTACCGCTACCGAGCGAGGAAGGGCTCGCGCCGTGCTCAACCGTCTCAAGGCCCGGTACCCGACGATCGGAACCGCCCTCGACTACGAGTCGCCCTGGCAGTTGTTGGTCACGACCGTGCTCTCGGCGCAGACGACCGACGACAACGTCAACAAAGTGCGGGGCGCGCTGTTCGCCCGATATCCGGAACCGGCCGACCTGGCAGCAGCCGACATCGAAGATGTGGAACGGATCGTGTATTCGACCGGGTTCTACCGGCAGAAGGCGAAGTCGATCGTCACGCTGGCGGGGGACGTGGTCGAAAAGTTCGGTGGTGAGGTGCCGCGCAATCTCGCCGACCTGACCACCCTGCGGGGCGTCGGCCGCAAGACGGCGAGTGTGGTTCTCGCGGAGGCATGGGGTGAAGCGGCCATCGCGGTGGACACGCATGTCCGGCGGGTGACGAACCGGATCGGTCTGACCTCCGAGAGCGATCCCGTCAAGATCGAATTCGATCTGAAGGCGTTGTACCCGACGTCGGACTGGGCGGGGGTGTCGATGCGGTTCATCCAGTTCGGTCGGGACATCTGCGATGCCCGCAAGCCGCTGTGCAGTGAGTGCGACCTCGTCGCCTTGTGCTCGTGGCCAGACAAACGGCTGTGATCCGGTGACGGCCCCCCGTCCGGTATCCGGCCGCGCCATCCTGGCGCTGTCGATTCCGGCGCTGGGCAGCCTCGCGGCCGACCCGGTGCTCAGCCTCGTCGACACTGCGTTCGTAGGGCGTCTCGGCGCAATCCCCTTGGCCGCCCTCGGGATCGACACTGCCCTCTTCGCGTTCGCGTTCGCCGTCTTCAACTTTCTCGCCTACGCCACCACGCCGATGGTGGCCCAAGCCCGCGGGCGGGGTGATGTTGCCGGCTCCGGACTGATCGTCCGACGGGCGATGGTGCTGGCGGTGGGACTGGGGGCGGTCTCGACCGCAATTCTTGCGGTCATGGCGGAGCCGCTCGTCCGGCTGATGCAGGCCGCTCCTGAAGTCGTCGACCCTGCCGTGTCCTACCTGCGGATCCGGGCGTTCGCGGTGACCGCGCTTCTCATCATCACCGCCGCCAACGGGGCGTACCGCGGTTTCAAGGACACGCGGACGCCCCTCTATGTCACGCTCGCGGTCAACGGTCTCAACGTGGTTCTCGACTGGTACTTCATCTTCGGGCTGGAGTTGGGACTCGAAGGCGCGGCCTATGCGACGGTCGCCGCCCAGTGGCTCGGGGCGTTCGTGTTCCTGTGGCTGCTTCGCCGCGTCGGACGACGTGAGCAGTGGGCGACGGACCGGATCCGCCTCATCGATCTGCGCCCGTTCGTGTCCATCGGTGGAGTGCTCGTCCTACGCACGCTGATGCTGATGTTGGCGCTCACAGTGGCCGCCGCCGCGGCCGCCCGCATCGGCACCGTCGAGGTGGCGGCGCACCAGGTCGTGGCCCAGCTCTGGTTCCTGCTGGCGATGATCGTCGACGCGCTCGCCATCGCCGCCCAGGCGCTCGTCGCCGAACTGGAAGGCGCAGACGACAGGCCCGGCGCCCGGCAATTGTCCGATCGGCTGTTGCGGTGGGGTGTCGGCGCGGGTGTTCTCCTGGGTGTCATCGTGGCAGTCGGCGGACATCTCCTCGCTCCGCTGTTCACCACCGACCCGATGGTCCAGGAGGCGATCCGCTCGGTGGTCGTCATTGCCGCAGTCATGCAGCCCGTGGCGGCGTGGGTCTTTGTCGCCGACGGCGTCTACCTGGCGTTGTTGGCATTGCGGCTGTTGGCGATTTCGACTGCAGTCGGACTGGCGGCCGTTCTCGTGGTGCTCGGCCTCACACTCGCCTACGGCTGGGGTCTGGCGGGTGTTTGGTGGGCGATGACTGCGATGGTCGTGGGACGGTTCGCGGTCCTCGCCGTCGCCCATTACAGGCCGACTCTGTCGAGTTCCTGACCGCGTGTCTCTGGCAGGAGCATCGTCAAAGCGATACCGCCGACGACTCCGAAGCTGAGCAGCGTCACCGTCTGGGAGAGCCCGATGCTGTCGATCGTGAATCGGCCGATGAGCAGGCCGACCGCCGACCCGACCATTCCGATGTAGCCCCCGGCGGCGTTGGCCGTAGTGCGGAAGGCGGTCGGGAAGAGTTCGGTTCGGTGGCTGGCGGCTGACGGAACGAAGGCGAAGGATCCGAACGTGCCGACTGCGACGGAAATCGCGAGGACAGGGATGCTCTCGAACCAGTAGAGAGCGAGACCGCCGACGAGGGCGAGGCCCATCGAGAAGATCGACGTGCTGCGACGGCCCACCGTGTCGGCCAGGCGTCCGCCGAGGAAGAACCCGGCGGCTCCGACGGTGCCGCCGAAGAGGCTGAGGATGACTGCGGTGGACGTGGGTAGGCCGACGTCGCCAACGAGGCGTTCGATCGAGAAGGCGAGGGTGAGGGCCATGAAGATGTTGACGAGGAAGTTGATGCTGCTGGTGAGATAGAGCCTGCCGGAGAAGTCGGATCGAAGAAGGTCTCGCAAGGGCGCGGCCGCGAGGAGCACCGCCTCGTTCTCGACTTCGAAGACCGGACTCTCCTTGACGCCCCGGATGAGAAGGGGGAGGGCGACGAGACCGAGGGCGCCGAGGGCGAAGAGTCCCCGCCAGCCGTCCGGCCCGATGTCGGCGAGAGGAAGGGCGACGAGGCCAAGACCCGCCCCGAAGCTGCCGCCCGCCCCATACAGGCTGATGGCGAAGGCCCGGACGCCAGGTGCAACCTGTTCGGCGATGAGGACGACCGCCAGGGTCCCGACCGCCGCCGCCGCCGCTCGCGTGACCGCTTGGAGGGCGCCGAACTGCCAGCCGGTGTCGACGGTGGCGGTGGCGGCAGTGGCGACGATGAGGATTCCGAACGCGACGAGGAAGGGACGGCGTCTGCCCGCCTTGTCGCCCCACCAGGAGAACAGGAGGGAGGCGACGCCGGCGAAACGGGCGACGGCGAGGACGAGACTCATGTCGCCTTCGGTCAACCCGAGGCTGACGCGCGTGAACGGGATCGTGGACGAGGCGTGGGAGGCGGCGAAGGAGGCGAGCACCCCCACCAGCCACATGAGGAAGACGAGTGAGCGCGCCTGCCGGTCGAATCTTCCGAACGGAAACAGCGCCCGCATCACTCTCCGAATCACGCCGCCACCCTACGACACCGCGTTCTTAGCGAATGAGCGCTACACCGATGAAGCGTTTCGACGGCCAAAAGGTCGAGGGTTGTGGCGAATTGCGAAACTCGGGGCCGCGAGGGGCGGGATAGGAGGCCGGGGCTGGCATCATCTCAGGCGATGGACGACTTCGGCTCCCTCGGATACCTCGCCCAGGCTGCGTTCGCCTTCGGCGGCGGGCTGCTGGCCTTCCTCAGTCCGTGCGTGCTTCCGCTCGTCCCCGGTTACCTCGGGCTGATGTCCGGATACTCCGTCGCCGACCTGCAGAGCGGCGATGCCTCCAGGCTCCGCATGCTCAGAGTGACCGGCCTCTTCGTCATCGGATTCACTGCCGTCTTCGTCGCCACCGGTGCCTTTGCCACCTCGATCGCCGGAGTGCTCAACCGCAATCAGAGCATCACCGGTCGCATCGCCGGAGTCCTGGTGATCGCCTTCGGCCTGATGATGATCGGTATGGCCTTCACCAACCGGGGCATCTTCGGAGTCCTCTCCCAGGAGCGGAGATTGGACGTCCGGCCTTCGCGCCTCGGGATCTGGGCGCCTCCGGTGATGGGGGCGGCGTTCGGATTCGGTTGGACCGCCTGCATCGGGCCGATCCTGGCCGGTGTGCTGACCGTGGCCGCCACTCGTGACACGGTCTATCAGGGCATGGGTCTGCTGTTCGTGTTCTCGATGGGACTGGGAGTCCCGTTCATCCTCACGGGGCTCGGACTGCGCAAGGCGTTCGGCGCGCTCAAGGCGATGCGCCGGTGGATACGGCCGGTGAATCTCGCCTCTGGACTGATAATGGTGGCCTTCGGCCTGCTCCTGTTCACCAACAATGTCACTCGGCTCTCTTCCTTCTTCGTCGAGATCTTCACCGCCGTGCCTTTCCTCGAGGATCTCGCCTCGATCTGACGGCGTTTAGCCTCAGTTCCGATGGCCCCTGTCGATCTCTCTACCTTTCTCGAACTCGCTGCCGCCCACTCGGTGGTGCCGGTGAGTGTCGAAGTGCTGGCCGATAGGGAGACCCCGATCACCGCCTTTGAGAAGCTCGTTGGTGACGGCCCAGGCTTCCTCCTCGAATCTGTCGAGGGTGGCGAGCGATGGGCGCGCTGGTCGTTCCTCGGCTGGGACCCCGCCTTCACCCTGCGAAGTCGCGACGGAATCTCGACGGTGGGCGGCCGGGTCGAGGTGGACGTCCCCAGCGGTGACCCACTGCAGGTTCTGGAACAACTCGTCGGTCGGTACTCGACGCCCGATGTGGCGGGCCTTCCGCCGCTGCATTCGGGCGCGGTCGGCTATCTCGGGTACGACGTGGTGCGATACATCGAGAGCCTGCCGAACCGACCGCCGGACGACCGCGGTCTCCCCGAACAGGTCTGGCAGTTCGTGGGGGCGCTCGCCGCCATGGACCGCTTCAGCCATTCCATTGTCTTGATTCGCAACGTGTTCGTCGGCGATGACCCGGAGGCGCAGTATCACGAGGCAATCGCGGCGTTGGAGACCGATGTCGCCCGGCTCGGCACCCCGACCAAGTACGAGGCCCGGCCGGTCGTCACGCAGGTTCCGTCCAAGCCCTTCCGCTCGAACTTCCGACGGGCGACGTTCGAACATGCCGTGGGGGTGGCCAAGGATCACATTCTTGCCGGCGACGCGTTCCAGATCGTCCTAAGCCAACGGCTCGAATCCGACTTCGACGGCGACCCGTTCGCCATTTATCGGGCACTGCGTCTCATCAATCCGTCCCCGTTTCTCTTCTTCGTCCGTGACGCTGAAGTGTCTGTGATCGGGGCGTCGCCGGAGATCATGACCAGGGTGCGTGAGGGCGTGGCGTTTTCGCGGCCGATCGCCGGCACTCGACCACGCGGGGTGTCGGACGAAGACGACACGCGTCTGGAAGGCGAGTTGCTGGAGGACCCGAAGGAACGAGCCGAGCATGTGATGCTCGTGGACTTGGCGCGGAACGACCTGGGTCGGGTGTGCGAGTTCGGCACCGTCACCGTCGACGACCTGATGGTGATCGAGCGCTACAGCCATGTGATGCACATCGTGTCGGGGGTTTCCGGGACGGTGCGAGAGGGTGTGGGTCCGGTTGATGTGATCCGGGCGACCTTCCCCCACGGGACGGTGTCTGGCGCCCCGAAGGTGAGGGCGATGGAGATCATCGACGACCTCGAACCTGACGCCCGTGGCCCGTACGCCGGCGCCGTCGGATATCTCGACTTTTCCGGCAATGTCGACACTGCAATCTGCCTTCGCACGGTTGTGACAGCGAACGGGAAGGCATGGGTGCAGGCGGGGGCCGGGGTCGTCGCCGATTCTGATCCTTCCTCGGAGTTCGATGAGACGATGGACAAGGCGGCGGCTGCGCTGGCCGCCATCGCCCGGGCGGAAGTGATGGGCTGATGCGCGCCAGTTACGGAGATGTTGTCGGCGAGCACCGGGCCATTCGGAACGACGTTGCGGTCGTGAACGGTGGACACGAGGTGGTGTGGGTCGAAGGTCCGGGAACATTGGGGTTCCTGCAGGGGATCCTCAGCCAGGACGTCGAGTCGATGGCAACCGGCGACGTGAGGCGCTCGTTCCTGCTCGCTCCCCAGGGCAAGTTGGAGGCGCTCGGCTGGCTGATGAAGGAGCCAGAGCGGGTGGGGTTCATCGTCGACGCCGGATTCGGAGCACTGGTAGCCGAACGTCTGAACTACTACCGGATCCGAGTGAAGGCGGAGATCCGGGCCGAGGAGCGCCCTGTGCGGTCGTTGTGGGGGCCGGGGGCGCGTCGGGTCGCCGACGTCGCAGAGCATTGGGTTGACCGCGACGGCGCGGTGCGGGCTCCGTTTCCGACCCGCGGAGTCGACCGGGTTCTCGTGATCGGTGATCTCGAAGCTTCTGGTCTGCCGAAGGCGGGGGAGTTGGCAATGACCATCGCCAGGGTCGAGTCGGGTGAGCCGCTGATGGGGCGCGACGTCGACGAGTCGACGATCCCACAGGAGACGGGTTTGGTGCCGGACGCGGTGTCGCTCACGAAGGGCTGTTACCTGGGTCAGGAGCTCGTCGCCCGCATCGATTCACGCGGTCGCGTCAACCGTCATCTGCGAGGTTTGGCCGTGACCCGCAACGTGCTGCCGCCGGAGGGTGCGGAGGTGTGGGCGGGCGAGAGGGAGGTTGGGCGGATCACATCGGTGTCCGAGTCGGTCTTCGTCGGCGCCCCGATCGGCCTGGCGTTGCTCCGCCGGGAGGTCGAGCCAGGAGACGAAGTCGAAATCCGCTGGCCTGACACCTCCACCCCCGCCTTCGTCCGAGCCCTCCCGTTTCTTAGCGAACCAGCGCTTCAATAACAGTGCGTTTAGAGGGGTAAAACCTCAGGCGACGGATCGAATAGCCGTCAGCACCCGGTCCATCACCGTCTCGGGATCACCGAACAACTCGTTGTCCCAGACCTCGATGACCCGATAGCCCGCCTGCTGCAGTCGCCCTCGCCGTTCGGTGTCGGCGGCCGAGTCGGTGAGCGATGTGTGATAGCGCTCGGACTGAATTTCGATGATGGTGCGGCTGGGACGATGGAGGAAATCGACCCGTGCGTTCCATTGCTCGCCTTCGATCGGCACCTGGCACTCGAATTCGGACGCCAGGTGGGGTCCGAGAAGCTGCATGAACCGTGACTCGATATTCGACTGAGGGGGCACCCAGTCCGCACCGCGTTCCTCGGTGGCGTCCCTGACCGCCACGATGCCGTTCCGCCCCTGGACTGCCAGTTCGCGATCCAGCTTTTCGAGGTCGGTGTCGGTGATCAGGCCGAGACTCCAAGCATTGTCGATAGCCCGTTCGAGCCGTTGGCGGCCGACAACCTGGGCGAGGTGAAGCATGGTGAGAGCGGGCGAAGTGGTGGGGATGTCACGGACGGTCCGGCGGTGCCCGGGCGGCAGTCCGGTGAACTGGTGCACTCGCCACGGGAGGTGGTGATGATGCCGGTTTTCACGCGAGACTACGACGTGCACGGGGGTGGGTTCGTACCCGGCGATACCCCACATCCATGCTGCGGTGGTGTGCGAAATCGTCGCGTCGGTCCCGGTTTCGAGTACCCGTGCCAGCAGGCCTCGTTCGATCGTGGCCGTGCTACCGGGGAGTGCGAACACCTTCGAGTAGATCCTCGTGAGTTGTCCGGTCTGCACCCAGCGGGCGATGCGATTGCGGTGGAAACCTTGATCGCGCAGTTGTGTGCGAGTGACGAGTCCGTGTTGTGATGAGGCGACGTTGTAGAGCGAGTCCATGACCGCCAACCTGCCGGATGGGCCCGCCGGGGGGAAGGGTTGCGTTTTACCCCTTCAAACGCTTCATCCGTGAAGCGCTGGTTCGCTAAAAACCCCGGATCCAGGCGCCCGTGTCGGGGGGGAGGAGGGAGTTGGAGACCGGAGCGCTGGCGAGGAGGATCTCGGCCTCGGGCAGACGGACGGGCTCCGGGCCGAAGTTGACGACACAGACCACCCCGGACCCGCGCCGGAACGCAACCACCGCGGGTCCCATGTCGAGCCAGTCGAGGTCCTCGTCGTCGATGAGAAGTTCGCGGCGAAGCGCCAACGCCGACCGGTACAACTCCAGCGTGGAGGCCGCCTTCCCTTCCTGTGCCGTGGCCGCCACGTCGGCGAACCACGCCGGCTGGGGAAGCCACGAACCGTTTTCGCCGAACCCGTACGACGCGCCTTGCGGCTCCCACGGGATCGGCACCCGACATCCGTCGCGCCCCTTCTCGGTGTGCTCCGACCGGACCCACGTCGGATCCTCCAACACCTCGAGCGGCAGGTCGTAGACCTCGTGCAATCCCAACTCTTCGCCTTGGTAGAGGTACACGGACCCCGGGAGCGCCAGCATCAGCAGCGTTGCCGCGCGCGCCCGCTGCAGGCCCGTGTCACGATCGAGTAGCTCGCGGTCGCCGTCGAGAAGCCACTCCTTGGCGACGACGTCCGTGGGGAGTCCGTACCGGGTGGAGTGGCGCACGACGTCGTGGTTGGACAGCACCCAGGTGGGAACCGAGCCGACCGAGGCGGCGCCCGCCAGCGATGTGGAGATGGCGGTGCGCATCACCGCGGGGTCCCAAGGGGATTCGAGGAAGTGGAAGTCGAACGACTGGTGGTATTCGTCCGGCCTGACGTACTTGGCTTGCCGGTTCCAGTTCACCACCCACGCCTCGGCCACCATCATCGTGTCCGGATACTCGTCCAGCACCGATCGCCATTCGCGGACGATCTCGTGGAGTTCATCGCGATCCCAGAACGGGTGGTTGGCCATTTCGGTGGCTCCGAACAGTGTCTCCCCGGTCTCGCCGATGTCCGGATAGCTGTGGTCTTTGGCGAGTGAGTGGGCGACATCGACGCGGAATCCCGCCGCGCCCCGGTCCAGCCAGAACCGTAAGACGTCGACGATCTGCTCCCTCACTTCGGGGTTCTGCCAGTTGAGGTCAGGCTGGGAGACGTCGAAGAGATGCAGATACCACTCGCCGTCCTCCACCCGCTCCCACGCCGACCCGCCAAAGACCGCCTGCCAGTCCGACGGCGGCTCGGAGCCGTCGGCACCACGACCGGGGTGGAAGTGATACCGCTGGCGGGCGGCGCTGCCCGGCTCGGAGGCGAGGGCTTCCTTGAACCAGTCGTGCTCCCACGACGTGTGGTTGGGGACGAGGTCGACGAGCACTCGGACGCCGTATGCGCCTGCGGTCGCGATGAACGCCTCGGCTTCTTCCAGCGTCCCGAAACGGGGGTCGATCTGGCGGTAGTCGGCGACGTCGTACCCCCCGTCGAGCAGGGGCGACACGTACCAGGGGTTGATCCACACGGCGTCGACTCCGAGGTCGCGCAGGTAGCCGAGGCGGGATTCGAGGCCGGCGATGTCACCGGTTCCGTCGGCGTTGCCGTCTTTGAACGAGCGGATGTACACCTGGTAGACGGCGGCGTGACGCCACCATGGATAGGACTGGGACATCCGCTGGATTATGGACCCGTCGCCACGCCTTCGCAGTTTCTCGACTTGTGCGCGCACACCACCGTGCAGGTGGTGTGGAGCCCAGGGTTCGCGTTCAAAACTGGGTTTCGGGATGGGTGGGGGGTGGGCGTACGATCGGGCGATGCTGGAGCCCATCGTCGAGTCGACCCGTCGCCGCATCGCCGAGATCAGTCACCTGACCGGTGCGCTCCGCGGCGAGGCGCTCTCCACCGCTCCGG
>JBBDQP010000036.1:0-1264 GCA_040905965.1 Acidimicrobiia bacterium | reverse complement strand
CATAACCCCTCCTCGAGGTCAGACGTCGCGCCCACCACTTGAGGAAGCCGTCCGATCCAGCCCGCGGAAAATGGCCGTTTGGGGTGGTTCCCAGCGGTTCAGCTACCGAACATTTCCTTAAGGTTGTCGGCGCGTCCTCGGCGGCACCTTTTGCGTTGTCGGCCGGTATACCCGTCTTTTCCTTGATTGCTTCGATCTACTCTTCCACTGTCGAATCTCCTTGATACGATGATGGCCATTGCAGGTCGAAGAGGTCGTTCCACCGATGGCGGAGTTCGGCCCGGAACCCGGCTGAAACGAACACCGCAGGAGGAATAGCCCCATGGCCATGTCCGAAGAGCACAAGGCAGCCCTGGCACAGGGTCGCCGCGAGGGTCGAGCCGTCAAGCAGTATCTCAAACTCGTGGGATCTCGGCGGCCGGGGCGTCCGGTGACAAGAGATTCGCTCGAGAAGCGAATTGCCGGTCTCTCGGAGAAGGTCAATGCCGAGACGGATCCGCTCAAGAAGCTCGAATTGATCCAGAGCCGGCTCGACGCCGAAGATCAAATGGCCGAACTCGCCGAGACGGTTGACGCCGAGGCGATCGAAAAGGAGTTCCTTGAAGTGGCCAAGTCCTACTCGGAACGCAAGGGAATCACCTATACGGCATGGCGCGAAGCAGGTGTCTCCGCCCAAACCCTCCAACACGCCGGTATTCCTCGAACTCGGCGCGGTTGAGCCCCAGCGGCCCACTCGAATCGTTTTTCCGCAAAGGACACACGATCAATCCCAACCGAGATCGTGGAGTCGGTCATCGTCGATCCCGACGTGATGGGCGATCTCGTGTAACACCGTCTTGCGAATCTCTGCCTCCAACTCAGTTCCTTCGAGGCCGAGTTGGAGGTGGGGCTGGCGAAAAATGGTGATCTGGTCGGGCATGGCACCCCAGTAGTCGCCTGATCGGTCGAGCAGGCTCACCCCCTCGTACACACCGAGCAGTCCGTTGCCGTCAGGGTCCTGTTCCTGGTTGGGATGTTCCTCGACGACGACGATCAAATTGTCGATCCGATCGAGGACCCACTCGGGGAGCTCATCCAGGACCCGGTCGACCACGGCTTCGAAATCCCTGCGGTACATCGCCGCCGATTCAACCATCCGCAGGTGGTCGTCGATTCGTTGGCGGTGGACGAGACCTTGGATCGGCTGGCGGGTCCGGTGGTACGATTCCCGCCCTTCGGGCGCTTAGCTCAGCGGGAGAGCGCTGCCTTCACACGGCAGAGGTCG
>JBBDQP010000035.1:4244-7687 GCA_040905965.1 Acidimicrobiia bacterium | reverse complement strand
ATCCCCGGCTCGCTTCCGTTGCTTCGACATCCAACGTCGAAACCAGTACACCCCCATGAGCGGGTAACAGCAGTGTACCTGCGAAGACTGGCCTACCGAAACACAGATATGTGTAACGACGGCCACTCAGAGTGGACTCCCCTCACACAGAGTGGCCGTCGTTACAACCCCAAAGGTCAAAGGAGTGCACATGAAGGCCAAGATGATTTTCTTAATCACCGTGCTGGCAGTGATGTTCGGGGGAACCTCGGCGATCGGACTCGCCCAAGTACTCGAGAACGAGACCCCGGAGCCGAACACAGAGTTCTCCGCCGAGATCTCAACCGACGGGGACGAGGCGACCATCGAATACAGCGTGTGCAGCCTCACAGAGGGCAGCCTCACAGAGGAATGTGAACTCGTGGAAATCGAAGTCACACCTAACGAGGACGAGGAACTGAACCACGGGTCGTTCGTCTCTGCGTTCGCCGAGCACGATGTATTACGCACCGGATCGGGCAAGGGCTGTCTGGTGCGGTTCGTCGCCCAGTCCGACTGGGGTCAGCCGGATGGGACCTACGAACCTATTTCCGAGGAGGCCTTCTGTGCCTTCAACTCGAACAAGCCGGACAGCGACGAGCTTGAGGTCGAGGTCGAGGTCGAAGGCGAAGACACAGGCGAAGGCAAGCCCGAGTGGGCTGGGAAGGGCAAGCCCGAAGGGGCCGGTGGCGACGACGACGCCGAGACCGACGACGACGACAGTGGCCCGCCCGACTGGGTCGGCGCACCCGGCAAGTCGAACTCCGACACCTGATCACCGCTGAAGAGGGCGGGCCTGCATGGGCCCGCCCTCTTCTCTATTCCGGGCGTCGTCTCCGGACGGCTCGGTCCATCTCCCTCTTCTGTTCCTTGTCCCGCAGCGTGTGGCGTTTGTCGACCGTCGACTTGCCTCGACCGAGGCCCAGTTCCAGTTTCGCCTTGCCGTCCTTGAAATAGATCTGGATCGGCACCAGCGTCAGCCCCCGCTCGGCAAGCTTGCCGGCGATACGGTCGATCTCCCGGCGGTGCAACAACAGCTTCCTGGTGCGTTCGGGAGCGTGGCCGCCGTCACGCGAGAACCCGTGCGGACCGATATACAGGCCCACGAGGAACACTTCGCCGTCCTTGATGTGGGCGAACGAGTCCTTGATGGTGGCCTTGCCGTCACGCAGGCTCTTCACCTCGGAACCGTGCAGGACCATTCCCGCTTCGAACGTGTCGAGGATCTCGTAGTTGTGCCGTGCCTTGCGATTGGAGGCGACGACCTTCAACCCGCCGGACTTCTTCTTGTCAGCCATTGAGATAGGGGAGAGGGTCCGTGTGGTTGCCGTTGATGTGGACCTCGAAGTGCAAGTGGTCGCCGGTGCAGAACCCGGTGCATCCGACGGAACCGACCCGCTGCCCCGCCGCCAGCTGTTGGCCGACGGACACCGAGATCCGGGACTGGTGGGCGTAGAGGGTGGCCAATCCGCCACCGTGGTCGATGACCACGGCATTGCCGTAGCCGCCTCGCACCCCGGCGATGATGACGCGACCCGCCTCGGCGGCGTAGATGGGACTGCCCCCGGTCGCGGCCAGGTCGATGCCCGTGTGCATCCTGCGACTTCCGAAGATCGGGTGGATCCGCCACCCGTAATAGGAACTGATCCAGCCGTTGACCGGCATGCGCAGCACGCCAGGGGCTTCTCCCTCGTCGTCCTGGGCGGCAGCGATCTCGGCCTTTATGCGGGCCAGGTCCGCCTCGAGCCCGTCCTTGTGCTGTTCGGCGGCGGCGATGTCCGAACGGATTTCGGCGAGGAGGTTCTGCACTTCTGCGAGCCGGGCAACGGCTTCGGCCCGCAAAGCCTCCACCGCGGCCAACTCCACTTCGAGCGCGCCCCGCTCGGCATCGAGTTCCAGCAGGATCGTCTCGGCTTCAGAACGACTCTCGGCGATCTGCATTCGCTGACGGTCCTCTTCGGCACGCAGGAATTCGAAGGTGTCCAACAGATCCTCGGAGTTGGCAGAGACACCGTCGGCGTAGGTCCAGCCGACCGCCAGGTCGCTCATCGAATCGAACCCGAGCACCATCGTGCCGACCGGCATTGCTGCGTTCATGTACATCTCGACCGCTTGCAGCGCCAGCGTCTGGGACGTGCTGTCGATCGCCTGGCTCGTCTCGAGGAGTTGCAGTTCGATCGAACGGAGCTGTGCTTCGAGCTCGGCGACCCGCTCCTCCTGGATCGCGATCTCGGCCTGCTTGGCAGCCACGTTGGCTTCGGCGACGCCGAGCTTCCCATGGATCTCGTCGAGCCGGACCTGTGCCGCGGCGAGATCCTGGCCGACCCGACTGCTCTCGGCGCGGGCCTCGTTGATCTGGGTCGTCAGCTCTTCGATCTCGTTTTGGACTTCGTCGAGTTCCTCGACCGAAGTGTGGGCAGAAGCGGGAACGACGAGCGCCAACGCCAGGAGCGCGACGAGACCGGCCGTGAGTCGACGCCTCATGTCGATGCGGGCTTTGACTCCGCTTCCCGCAGGTACTTGCTCAGCCCCACAAAGGAACCGAGCACACCGGCAGCTGCCCCGAACAGGATGAGGAGGATCCCCCAGCGCAGGAAGAACGCATCCTCGATGTTGAACCGCAGGAGTTGGATCGAATCGCCGATGCCGGCGAGGTTCTGCGAAGCGACCCAGACAGTCAGAACGGCGAGAGCTGCGCCGAGCACCCCTTCGATGAGGCCCTCCAGCACGAACGGCACCCGGATGAACCAGTTGGAGGCGCCGACCAGCTTCATGATCGACACCTCGTCACGGCGGGCGTAGATCGCCATGCGGATCGTGTTGGCGATGAGGATCACCGCCGAACCTCCCAGGACGAGCGCCAGTCCGAGACCGAGCACGTTCAACACGTTGCTCAGGCTCGAAAGCTGATCGATCTGCTCACCGAACGAGCGCACCTCACGCACCGCGGGAAGGGTACGGAGGTTGAACACGACATCGCGGTAGAGGTCGATGTCGGTCAACTCGATTCGATACGAAGCCGGAAGTATCGAAGGGTCGATCGACTCGACGAAGTCGGGCCGATCCGAGAACAGAGTCTGGAACTCGACGAAAGCCTCGGCTTTGTCGACATAGCGGATCGACTCCACCTGTTCCCACTGCTCTATCTCCGCCATCAACGCCCGCTGACCTGACGGATCGAGCCCGCCCTCGTCGGCGTCGTTCAGGAAGGCGACAACGTGGGTCCCCTCCTGCCAGGCGAGCGTGTTGATCCGAAGCAACTCGTTGAGCACCAGGGCGCCGAAGGCCAACGTGAGTGAGATGAAGACGGCCAGGACTGCGCCGGTGACGACCAGCGCGTTGCGGCGCAGGTTGACGAAGGCTTCCCTGGCAAGAAAGGCGATGCGACTCATTCTTCTGAGTCCTCTCCGACTTCGCGTTCTTCT
>JBBDQP010000035.1:0-4144 GCA_040905965.1 Acidimicrobiia bacterium | reverse complement strand
GAGTCCTCTGCGACTTCGCGCGCCTCGACCACATCCGCCAGCTCCTGGTACTCCGCCTGGATATCGAGGCCCTCGACAACGGGCAGCTCGGTGGTCGCCCGCATCGCCGACTCGTAGCGTCCCGACCGGTCGTCACGGATGACCTGGCCCCGCTCGATGGCCACGACTCGGCGCTGCATGGCGTCGACGATGGCGTGGTCGTGGGTGGCCATGACGATGGTGGTGCCGGTGCGATTGATCCGGTCTAAAAGCTTCATGATCCCGACCGACGTTGCAGGGTCGAGGTTCCCGGTCGGCTCGTCGGCGAGCAGGATCGGCGGCCGGTTGACGAACGCCCTCGCCACCGACACACGCTGTTGCTCCCCGCCGGAAAGCTGGCGGGGATACCGGTCGGTCTTGTCGGCCAGACCGACGAGGTCGAGAACCTGGTCGACCTGGGGTCGGATCACCGATCGGGGACGTCCCAGCACCTCGAGGGTGAATGCGACATTCTCGGCAACCGTCTTGTTGGGAAGGAGCTTGAAATCCTGGAAGACGGTGCCGATCGAACGGCGGAGGAACGGGATCTTCCAGCGGGGCAGGGTCGTGATGTCTTTGCCGGCAACCCAGATCGTCCCGCGGGTGACCGGCTCCTGACGGAGCATCAAGCGGATGAGGGTGGACTTGCCAGAACCGGAGGGTCCGACGAGAAATACGAACTCACCACGCTGGATGTCGAGATCGACATCGTGTGCGGCGACCGTGCCACCTTCGTAGACCTTGGTGACGTTCTGGAGTCGAATCACGGGGCAGTCCTTCGCGCGCAGAAAAAGCACGTATCGGATGGGGGAAACCTGTCTTGGAAGGCTACCAGCGGTCCCGAGTTTTCCCGATCTTGCGGATCAGCGGATCAACCGGCAGCCGATGTCCTCTTCTCGTGCTCGGCTCGCCGCCAGCGGAGGTAACCCTCGACCAGCGGATCGATGGCGCCGTCGAGAATGGCGTCGACGTTGCCGAGCTCGACGTCTGTGCGAAGGTCCTTGACCATCTGATACGGCTGGAGGACGTACGACCGGATCTGGCGTCCCCACCCGGCTTCGACGTTCTCGCCCCGAATCTCGTCCAGTTGGGCGGCCTGTTCCTGTTCGGCGAGGACCAACAGCTTGGCTTTGAGCATCTGCATCGCCCGTTCGCGGTTCTGGAGCTGGGAGCGTTCGTTCTGACACGATGCGACGAGGCCCGTCGGAAGGTGGGTGATCCTGACGGCCGAATCCGTCGTGTTGACGTGCTGGCCCCCCGCGCCCTGTGACCGGAACGTGTCGACGCGCAAGTCGTCCGAGTTGATCTCGATCTCGATCTCGGCGTCACCCATGTCCGGAATCACGTCGACCCCGGCGAAGGCGGTATGGCGCCGGGCCTGGGAATCGAAGGGGCTGATCCGCACGAGGCGGTGAGTACCCCGCTCGCCTTCGAGGTTGCCGTACGCCCGGTCGCCGCGCACGGTGATCGTCGCCGACTTGATGCCTGCCTCTTCGCCTTCCGTGAAGTCGTTGCGAACCACCGAGTAGCCCTTCTCGGTCAGATACCGCTCGTACATGCGGAACAGCATTTCTGCCCAGTCCTGGGCGTCGACGCCGCCTGCGCCGGCGTAGACGGTCAGGATCGCCGGGTACTCGTCGTGCTCACCGAAGTAGAGGGATTCGAGTTCCAGCCGATCGAGCTCTTTGGCGACCTTGGCCAGCGACTCGGAGGCTTCCCGCATCGAGTCCTCGTCGCCGAACTCGAAAAGCAGTTCGGCGTCTTCGAGAGACTGCTCCAACTCCGCGACCAGACCGAAGATTGACTCGTAGCGATTGAGCTTCTGGGACACCGACCGAGCCTCGTCAGGATTGTTCCAGAACTCGGGTTCTGCGACCCGTTCCCTCAGATCCTCCAGCTCGGCGGTCTTCTGTTCCAGGTCAAAGAAACCCCCTGGCTTCGAGCAGGCGGTCCCGCAGAGCGGCGATGTCGTGGGAATCTGACATGGAGAGAGGCAGGCTAACGGCCGTGGCGAGGCGTCAGGCCGTGGCCCCGTGGCACCGCTTGTACTTCTTGCCGCTCCCGCAAGGGCACGGCTCGTTGCGGCCGATCTTGTCCCCGGTGGTGACCGGCTTCATCGGACCGCGCGCCTGCTGGGCAACGGGAGCACCCTGCTTCGGCTGCTGCGGTTGGGCGAGTTGGACACGGAACAGGTATCGGACTGCGTCTCGCTTCACGGACTCGACGACCTCGGTGAACATCTCAAAGCCTTCGCGCTGATACTCGCTGAGAGGGTCTCGCTGGCCCATCGCACGCAGACCGATGCCCGCACGGAGGTAGTCCATCTCTGCGAGATGCTCCCGCCACTTGTTGTCGATGAGCTGGAGCATCACCGAACGTTCGACCTGTCGGAGGACGTCGGAACCGAGTTCCTTCTCGCGACCGGCGTAGATCTCCCTGGCGTCGTCGAGAACCAGGTCCACGACCTTGTCCACGGACATCGACCCTTCGAAGCGGTGCTTTCCGATGTCGAAGTCCTCGTGGAAGATCGCCAACTCGGTCCCGAGTGCCTCCCAATCCCAGTCCGACGGCGACGTGCCCTCGCCCAAGACCCCGATGACCGTGTCCGCCAGAACGGTCTCGGTCCATTCGTTCACCAGATCGTCGGTCAGCTCGCCGTGCAGAATCCCGGAGCGCCAGCCGTAGATGACCTCGCGTTGGCGGTTCATCACCTCGTCGTACTTCAGGACGTTCTTGCGGATCTCGAAGTTCTGGGACTCCACCTGACGCTGGGCCCGTTCCACCGCCTTGTTGACCATGTTCGCCTCGATCGGCTGATCGTCAGGAATGCTCAGACGTTCCATGATCGACGCCACCTGCTCGCCACGGAAACGGCGCATCAGATCGTCTTCGAGGGACAGGAAGAACCGGGACTCACCAGGATCACCCTGACGGCCGGACCGACCACGCAGCTGGTTGTCGATGCGGCGGGATTCGTGGCGTTCGGTTCCGACCACGTACAGGCCGCCTGCCTCCTTGACCTTGTCCTTGAGGGGCTGGAGCTCGGACGCATGTTTGGCGGTCAGCTCCTCCAGCTTCTCCTCATAGGAGGGGTCGTCGGGGCCAATTCCCGCCCGTTTGAGGTCGATGATCGCCGACCCTTCGGGATTCCCGCCGAGCTTGATGTCGACACCACGCCCGGCCATGTTCGTCGCAACCGTCACTGCACCCACCCGGCCGGCCTGGGCGATGATGTCGGCCTCCCTGGCGTGCGCCTTGGCGTTCAGGACCTCGTGTTCGATCCCCCGCTTGGTGAATGCGGCAGACAGACGCTCGGACTTTTCGATGGAGACGGTTCCCAGCAGAACGGGCTGGCCGATGGCATTGCGCTTCGCCACCTCGTCGATGACGGCGTTGAACTTGGCATCCTCGGACTTGTAGACCATGTCATCTGCGTCGATCCGTGCGATCGGACGGTTGGTGGGGATCACCAGGACCTGAACGTTGTAGATCTGGGCGAGTTCGGCAGCCTCGGTCTCGGCCGTACCGGTCATTCCGGCCAGCTTGTCGTAGAGACGGAAATAGTTCTGGAGGGTGATCGTGGCGAGCGTTTGGTTCTCGTCCTTGATCGCCACGTTCTCCTTCGCCTCGATCGCCTGGTGCAGCCCTTCGGAATATCGGCGGCCTTCGAGGACCCGACCGGTGAACTCGTCGACGATCTTCACCTCGCCGTTGTCGAGAAGATATTCGACGTCCTTGTGATAGAGCTCCTTGGCCCGCAGCGAAGATTCCATGTGGTGGACCAGATCGACGGCGGCGTGGTCGTAGAGGTTCTCGATACCGAGGATCTCCTCGACCCTCGACACGCCCTCCTCGGTGACGAGGACCTGTCGTTTGCCTTCGTCCACGGTGTAGTGCTCATCCCGGCGGAGACGCTGGGCGATGCGGGCGAACTCCTTGTACCACTTGGCGTTGTCCGCCACCCGTCCTGAGATGATCAGCGGGGTCCTCGCCTCGTCGATGAGGATCGAGTCGACCTCGTCGACGATGGCGTAGTTGTGGCCGCGTTGGACCATGTCCGCCACCCGCATCGCCATGTTGTCGCGCAGGTAGTCGAAGCCGAACTCGTTGTTGGTCCCGTAGGTGA
>JBBDQP010000034.1:0-1314 GCA_040905965.1 Acidimicrobiia bacterium | reverse complement strand
GTTCTCCAGCGCCCGGGCCATCAGCCCGGCGGGTGGTCCGGCATGACATGAGTTCAGGTCCCAGGGACCCCGGACGTACCCGGTGCCGCGAAACCAGATCCCGTCGTCGGTGGTGAAGTACGCCTCGGCCATCGGCGGAACCCTATCCGTCACACCTCGACGGCATGGTGGCACCGTGCCCAGATCATCTCTTTCTGATACTATTAGAAGATACCGACGTTCGTTTGAGAATATCCGCATGCTGTTCACACCAAGACTGACACCTCAGGACATCGAAGTCGCCGGCCAGCTCGACGAGCTGTGGAACGGTCTGCGCTATCAGTTGGGTCAACCCCGACGGTGGCACGGATCGCTCCGCCGCATCATTGCCGCCAAGAACATCCAGGGGTCGAACTCGATCGAGGGCTACCACGTCAGTGTCGAAGACGCGGTCGCCCTGCTCGACGGTGCCGACGCCGTCGAATCCAATGAGACCGACGCCGAAGTCGTTCGCAACTACGGCGACGCCATGACCTACATCGTCACGCTCGCCGACGACCCCCAGTTTCACTATGACGCCACCCTCATCCGCAGCCTGCACTACATGATGATGAAGCACGATGTGACGGTCGGTCCCGGTCATTTCCGCACGGGTCCGGTTCGGGTCGTCCGTGGGGCTGAAACCCTGTACGAAGGCCCCGATGCGGCCGATGTCCATCCCCTCGTCCAAGAACTCTGCGACCAACTGAACACCGCGGCGGTCGACTCGCACTGGATCGAAGCAGCGATGGCGCACCTCAATCTGGTGATGATCCACCCGTTCAAAGACGGCAACGGTCGGATGTCACGCGCCCTGCAAACCCTGGTGCTCGCCAAGGCCAGGATCCAGTCGCCGGTATTCCTCAGCATCGAGGAATACCTGGGTGCGAACACACCCAACTACTACAGGGTGCTTCTCGAAGTCGGTGGGCCGCAATGGGATCCGGACCGCGACCCCACCGCCTGGATCCGATTCAACCTCACCGCCCACCACCGGCAAGCACAGACCATCCAGCGACGGCTCACCGAATCTGCGCGTCTGTGGGAGGCCATCGACGACCTGCGGGCAGAACACTCCCTCGACGAACGCACTACTGGCGTGCTGTACTCCGCGGCGTGGGGATTCCGCGTCCGACGACGCGACCACCAGGCATATGCCATCGACATCAGCGACCGGGTCGCCAACCTCGACCTCGCCAAGCTCGTCGACGTCAGCCTGCTGCGAGCGGTCGGCGAACGGCGGGGCCGCCACTACGTCGCCGCACCTGCACTGACCGAGATCCGCGAGCGCACCAG
>JBBDQP010000033.1:1882-43495 GCA_040905965.1 Acidimicrobiia bacterium | reverse complement strand
ATGCGCTCGGTCAGCCACTGCCTGGCGTAGCGGCGGAGTTCTTCCTGCTCTTCGGAAAATGCGAAATTCACGGGCCGGACATTAGAGCGCTGGTCACCACGCCCCGTCAGGGATGTCGATCAGCGAGCCGATAGGGTCTCTAAAGAGAGAGGTCAGAATGAGGAACGTCACGATCCAGTATCACTACGACGGCCAATGGTGGGCCGATTCTTCCGACCTACCCAATTACACCGCGGTTGCCGACTCCTTGGCCGAACTTCGCGCTCTGGTCATGGACGGTGTCGAATTCGTGGTTGGAGAACCCGTGGTCATCGTGGAGGAGGCGTCTCCGTTCAGCATGACGGAGGGCGAACCCACTCCGTAGCCGGCCTGGAGCAGGCCCTGCCTACCAGGCGCCGTCAGGGAGATCCATCAGCGATCCGTCCTCATGCGCGACACGGTCACGCCTGGCCCGGATCTTCGGTTCGACGTCGGAGAGGAAGAACCGCACCGCGGCGTGCTTGCCGAGGGCGAAGTCGTCAGTCCGGTCGCCGAGCACCTCCAGTTGGCGGAGAAGCTGCCAGCCAATCACCAGTTCGGCCATCGACTCGAGCAGCGCGTTGGTGTGGAGGCCGACTCGATAGACCCGCTCGGTCTCACCCGACATCGCCGCCATTCCTTCGGAGACCATCGTCCCGATGTGCGCCTGAGTGTCATCGAGCATCCGACCGAGCGTCTCCCGGTGGGATGCGATCGGATCGCCGTCGTCGGTCCCCTTGACGAACGTGGCGATGTCCTGGGCGAGGGCGCTGACGGTCTGGCCCTGATCGCGGGCGATCTTGCGGAAGAAGAGATCGAGAGCCTGGATACCGGTGGTGCCCTCGTAGACCGTGTCGATCTTGGCGTCGCGGATGTACTGCTCGATCGGATAGTCCTGGGTGTATCCGGACCCGCCGAACACCTGGAGGCTCATCGCGAGGAGCTCGTAGGCCTTCTCCGACGAGTACCCCTTGACGAGCGGCAACAGGAAATCTGACCTGCGCTCCCAGGTGTCGTCTGCGGGATCGAGAACGGCCATCTCCTGGCACCAGGCGGCGTACAGGGTGAGGGCGCGGAGACCCTCGGCATAGGCCTTCTGGGTGATGAGCATCCGGCGGACGTTCGGATGGCGGATGATCGGGACGCGCGGGGCAGTCTTGTCGGTGGCCTTCGTCAGGTCGGCGCCCTGATGACGCTCCTTGGCGTACTCCAAAGCGTTCAGATATCCGGTCGAGAGGGTGGCAGCGGACTTCATCCCGATCGTCATCCGGGCGTTCTCGATGACCCGGAACATCTGGCGAATCCCGTCGTGGACGCCACCGACCAGGTACCCGACTGCCGGCTTGTCCAGTCCGAAGGTCAACTCGCAGGTGGTCGAACCCTTGATGCCCATCTTCTTTTCGATGTTCGTGGCGACGACCCCGTTGCGCTCTCCGAGCGTTCCGTCAGGATTCACCAGGAACTTGGGAACGACGAACATCGACAGCCCCTTCGTCCCGGGCTCGGCATCCTCGGTGCGGGCGAGGACGAGGTGGATGATGTTTTCGGACGCGTCGTGTTCGGCGGCCGTGATGAAGCGCTTCACGCCCTCGAGGTGATAGGTGAGACCGTCGACCTGGACGGCTTTGGTGACGGCTGCGCCAACATCGGAGCCGGCATCCGGCTCGGTGAGAACCATCGAACCGCCCCAGCCCTTCTCGACCATGAGCTTGGCGAGTTCCTTCTGCTCGTCGGTGCCCTCGGAGAAGAGGACGCTGGCGAAAAGTCCCGCCCCGCCATAGAACATGGCGGTCGGATTGGCGCCGAGCAGCAGTTCCTGGGACGCCCACAGCAGCAGCGGAGGAGCAGGCATGCCACCCATCTCTTCGGGCAGTCCGAAACGGTCCCAGCCGCCTGCGCGCAACGCCGCCAGAGACGCCTTCATCGAAGCGGGCAGTTCGACCGTCCCGTCGACGAGTTGCAGCGGAATCCGGTCTGCGTCGACGAACGAGGCCGCCCACTCGTGGGTCGCCAGCCGCTCGATCTCGGCGAGCAGGGCCTTGGCGGTGTCGACGTCGAAATCGCCGAACTCGGGGAGGCGGGCTCCGAGGTCGAACACGTCGAAGAGGATGAACTCGATGTCTTCGAGGTTCGATCGGTAATGACTCATGGGGTCCTTTCGGCCTGGCACAGAACAGAGACTTCTTGAGTCATCATTCTAATTTGAATCTTCGCTCAACAAAAGTCACCACGGCGACAGGGGCGGGGTACTGTCGCCCGATGCGCAACCGGGCAGGAGAAGAGACCGCGACACGAATCGTCGACGCGGCGCGGCGCATCCTCTCCGAAGCAGGGCTCGAAGCAGCCACCGTCAAAGCGATCTGCGACGCGGCCCGCGTCCGCCCCGGAAGCTTCTACAACCTCTTCGACTCGAAAGAGACGGTGATCCTCGAAGTCATCCGGCAGGCGATCGTCGCCGTCGACCCCGACCCCGAGCGGACAGGCCGAGACCACGTCACCGACCTCATGGAGGCGTTCGTCCGCTTCGTCGAAGACCAGCCGGACTTGGCCAGGATCTACATCACCGTCGGCGTCTCCGGCGGAATCACCGACGCCGGAATCCGCACCCGAATGATCCGCCACCACACCGAGCGGGTCGCCCGGTTCACCGCCGCCCTGCTGCGAGACCGTCCCGAACTCACCCAAACCGAAGCCCAACGACAGATCGAGGCGCTGCTCGCCGCCCTCAACGGATACACGCTGCAGCGGATGCTCGACCCCGACTTCGACTTCGCCGGCCACGCCAGAGGCCTGCTGGAAATGGAGCCCCGATGACCTGGACCTACAGCGACGACCGCGTTCGCATCGCCAAGATGAACGTGGGCGAATACGACAACTGCGCCTACGTCGTCGCCTGCGTCGCCACCGGAAACGCCGTGATCGTCGACGCCGCGGCAGAAGCCGACAGGATCCTGGCCGCCTGCGAAGGGCTCACCGTCAACGCCATCCTCAACACTCACGGCCACTTCGACCACATGCAGGTGCTCGACGAGGTCAAAGACACCCTCAGGATTCCCTGGCGGATGCACCTCGCCGACGTCGAGATCGCCGGACGGGAACCGGACGAACCCATCGTCCACGGCCAGGAGTTCACCGTCGGAGAAATCGCGTTACACACCCTCCACACCCCGGGACACACCCCGGGATCGGTCTCCTTCGTCCTCGAACCGGTCGTCTTCTCCGGCGACACGCTCTTCCCCGGCGGACCCGGCGCCACCCGCTGGGACTATTCGAGCTTCGGACAGATCATGGACTCGCTCGAAGAACACCTGCTCATACTCCCCGAACCGACGATCGTCTACCCCGGTCACGGGGCCGAGACCACGATCGGAGCCGAAAAGCCGCACGCCGGCGAATGGCGACGACGAGGCTGGTGAGCATCGAGATCTGCGTCCAAACGATGCGCGGCTACGAAGAGACGATCGCCCTCGCCCGCTGGTGTGAGGCAGAAGGCGTCCCCGCCCTGGCCGTCGCCGATCACTACCTGTCCGGCCCCGACCAGGCGAGCGACGGCTACGACCAACTTGTCATCCTCGGCGGCATCGCCCGCGAAACCACCAAACTCGAACTCTGCACGCTCGTCAGTCCGCTCACCTTCCGACACCCGGCCGTCCATCTGAAGACGGCGGTCACCCTCGACGAAATGAGTGGTGGACGATTCAGCCTGGGAATCGGCGCCGGATGGATGGAACTCGAACACGAGGTGTACGGGCTCGAGTTGTATCCGATCGGCGAGCGCTTCGACCGGCTCGAAGAGACTCTCGGCTATCTCAAGGCGGGCATCGACGGCTCCGGTTCGGGCTTCGAAGGCACGTATTTCCGGTTGGCGGCGTTCGATCCGAACCCCCGACCCCGCAACCTGCGCCTCATCGTCGGCGGCGGCGGCAAGCGGCGCACCCCCGACCTGGCCGGCCGCTACGCCGACGAATTCAACGCCTTCCCGGACAAGAACCCGATCGAAGAACGAATCGAGCGTTTCCGCCGATCCGCCCGGTCAGCCGGACGTGACCCCGAAAAGATCCTCGTCTCGACCGCCTTCCCGGCCGCGGTGGCATCGGACAGGGCAACGGCCGACGCCATGATCAGCCGTCGCGCCGAACGGGTGAAAGTCGACCCCGAAGAGGCCGCCTCCCACTACGCGGCGATCGGCATCCCCCAAGGGACCCCGTCGGAGGCCGCTGCTGCCTACGCCTCCCTCGCCGAAGCCGGTGTGACCCGGATCTACCTCCAACTCGCAGGCGCCTCCCTCGGCGAAACCGCCCACGCAGTAGAAGCCGCCCGGAAGACGGTGGAGCTGGCAACGGGGTAGGCGAACCGCGACCCAAGACTCGCTCGTAAAGCCTCGCTCGGCCCCCCTCGACGGACTCCGTCCGTCGGTCCCCCGAGGAAGGGGACCGATCGCTCGCTGCGCTCGCTACCCGGACAGGTAGGTCCAGCGCCAGGTTTGGTTGCGGATGGTGCCGTCGGCTTCTTGGACGGTGCGGAGGACAGTGACCGAGCCGCCGTCCGTAAAGGTGGCGGTGCCGTCGACAGTCCAGGAGGTGGTGCGGTCGAGGTCGTCACCGAGCAGGTCGAAGGTGATGGACGTATTGGTATACGACGCCAGGATCGTGAGCGGGGTGAACGTGTCGTTGCGGAACACGATGTCAGGCGTCGTGTACCCCAGAGTGGCTTCGATACCCAGCGGGTAGCGGCTGATGTAGCGGCTGTGCGGCTTGTGGGAGATGATCTCGAAACCGTTTCGGAAGACGGCGTTGTAGAGGGTCGTCGCGACCTGGCTGGTTCCTCCACCGATGTTGAGCGGGTGATCACAGCAGTACAGCTCTCCGTCCAACAGGATCCCCGCCGGGACGTACCCATCCGACTCGAGGCGCGGGCCGATCCGCTCGTTCAGCGAGAAAACCTCGCCCGGCTGGACGACGAGTCCGTCGAGCTGGTCGGCCATCAGGTGAATGTTCGTGACGCGGGACTCACAGCAGTTGTGGAAGGTCGTGAAACCGGCAAGAAGCCGGACGGAGCGTCGGGCGGGAGGAACGATCGGATCGAGGCCCAACGCCCGGGTGACGAAGCTGGCCATCTCGGCACGGGTGACCGCGCCGTGCGGACAGAACAGCCTTTCACCGCATCCCACCGTGATGCCGATGGCGGCGATGCGATCGATGTCGAGTTCATGGTTCGAGCCTTCGTCGTCCGTGAACGCATTGGAAACAGGATCGAACTCACCCTCACCGACGAAGGCGCGCACGAGGAAGGTGGCCATCTCGGCCCGGGTGACATTGCGTTCCGGGCAGAAGAGACCCTCCCCGCATCCGGTGGCGATACCGGCCTCGGCGAGCGCATCGATCTCGGCTTCGAACGGCGAGGTGTCGTCGTCGGTGAAAACGTCGGTCGCCCCGGCCGGTTCGAGCGAAAGCGCACGGTACAGGAAGGCAGCCATCGCCTCCCGGGTGACAGGATCGCGGGGACAGAAAAGGGCCGGTGATGTCGCGCACCCGTTCGTCACGCCTGCGGCGACCAGCGCTTCGATCGCCCCCTCGTGCACGTTGCCGTCGTCGTCTTCGAAGGTGCCACCCGGAGCGAGGTCGGCGGCGGCCGACACCCCGGGTACGGCGAGGATCATCACGAGGACGAGCAAGGGGGTGAGGCGACGCATCGCTCGGAGTCTCGCGGCCGCAACGCCGAGGTGCGAGTCCAGGCCTTCGGCGGGTTCCGACGGCGCGCCGATACGGTGATGTCATGCGTTACAGCCTGATGACCGAACCCCAACTCGGCGGGACCTACGACCAGCTCCTCGAACTCGCCTTGTGGGCGGAGGCGGAGGGGATGGTCAGTTTCGCCCGCAGCGACCATTACTACTCGAGCCGAGAGCCGCGGCCTGATGCGACGGACGCATTCGCGACGTTGGCGGGTCTCGCCCGCGAGACGACTTCGATTCGCCTGTGCGTTCTCGTCAGCCCCATCAGCTTCCGGCATCCGGCGGTGATCGCCAAGACCGCCGCCACCATCGACCAGATGTCGGGCGGCCGTCTCGACCTCGGCGTCGGGACCGGCTGGATGGATCTGGAGCACGACGTGCTCGGGCTCCCCTTCCCCGAATGGCCGGAGCGGTTCGAACGTCTCAGCGAGGCGCTCCCCTATCTGCGCGCCGCCTTCGAAGACGACCACGCCTCGATCTCGGGGAACTTCTACTCGATCGACGCCGAAGTCCGGCCCCGGCCGATAGGCACACGTCTCGTGGTCGGGGGAAGCGGCGCGGTGAAGACACCGACGCTGGCGGGGACCTACGCGGACGAGTACAACCACTTCCCGGCCTCGGCCGACGAGCTCGCTCCCAAGATCGAGGTGCTGCGGCGAGCAGCCGAGGAGGCGGGCCGTGACCCCGAGGCGATCGAAGTCACGATCATGGGGCCGGTCATCACCGGGCGGGACGAAGCCGACTTTCGCCAGCGTCTGGCACGGGCGGCGGCTGAACGCGACGTCGAACCGGACGCGCTTCTCGAACGGTGGACGAAGGCCAACATCCCGCTCGGGGCTCCCGAGCAAGTGAGGGAGACGATGGCGGGACTCGAACGCGCCGGGGTCGACCGGTACTACCTGCAGTGGATCGATCTCGAAGACCGTGAAGGGCTCGAGACGATGTGGGCCGCAGTCAAGCCCTAGACGGAGAGGTCGCCCCAGACCGGGGCCGAGATCCGGTCGAGGTCGGCGAGCGAGACCGGGAACACCGTCGACGGGGTGCCGCCAGCCGCCCACACCGGGTCGTGCCGACGGAGCGACGAGTCTGCGAAGATCCGGATCGGTGCGGCGTGCCCGAATGGCGGAGTCCCGCCCGCCGCGTATCCCGTCGCCTCCCTGACCGCTTCCAGCGTCGCCCGCTCGACCTTTCCCCCTCCGGCGATACGGCTGAGCGACTCAGGGTCGAGGCGGCGGTCGCCCGGCACCAGCGCGACGACGGGTTCTCCGTCCACGGTGAATACCAGTGACTTGACGATGGCTGCGACGTCACACCCGATGGCGGCGGCAGCGTCGGCGGCCGTCTTCGTCCCTTCGGGAAACTCGGAGATCTCGATGTCGAGACCCCGTTCGGAAGCGAACGATGCAAGGCGGCGGGTCGATGCGGACTTCATGACGGGCGACCGTACTCTGCCGATCAGTCTTCCAGGATTCCGCATGCACACCCGCGTCATCTCATCGTTCTGTCTCGCCCTGCTCGTGGCTTCCTGCACCCCGGGCGAGTCCTCCCCGACCACATCAGCCTCCACCACCTCCACCGCCGTCGTCGGGCCTGTGCAACTGGCGTACGAGTACGTTCCCGGCGAGACGCTGACCTACGACGTCGCAGTGGACCAGGACATCATCTTCGACGCCGACGGCGACGCTGACGGCTTCGGGGACGCCGAACTCCCCATCGATGCAGATCTCGTCACCGAGTCGAACGGAACAACCACCTACACGATTTCGTCCGGACCGTCGCCGACCTCGGCGACGATCCGACTTCTCGCCCGCTTTCCCGAAACCAGCGTGGCCGGCACCGTCGACGGGGATACGGTCGACAGCCTGGAAGAGGGCGGGATCGAATCCGATCTCGCTCGTATCGACGAGGTCGATGTGACCGTCGTCGTTGACGCGCTCGGCCGCCTGCTCGACGACGCCAACGGTGACGCGGAGGGGTTGGGAGCCGGTCTCGCAGCCCTCACCGGACTCACCAACGACCTGTTTGCGGTGCCGATCGGCCCGGTCCTCGCCGCCGAACGACCCGTGATGCTCGGCGACTCGTGGGAGTCCACCTCCACCCGCGAGGGACTGAACGGACAGATCAGGTCCACTTCGGCGTCCGAGGTCGTGGCAACGACTGCCGAAACCTTCGTCATCGAAACGACGACCGTCACGGACGCCTACCGAGTCGACTTCTCCGAGCAGTTCAGAGACCTGTTCCTGGGTTTCGCCCAACTCGAAGGCGAGGTTCCCGCAGAGGTGCTCGAACAGCTCGATTCGATCGAGTTCGTGATCAGCGTCGAAGAGTCGACCACCGTCGAAGTGGCCGACTTCGACGTCGCCCGCGGGCTGATCCGCTCGGCGACCAAGACCACAGGGATGGGACTGTCGATGGTGTTCCGCGCCCCGAGTGACGAAGGCGACATCACGGGCTTCGACATCTCGCTCGACATCTCCCAGGCCGCCGTGTTCACGCTCGCCGGATGACCCTGCGCCTTTTCCACTATGCCCATAGTGGAAACTATGGTTCGGGTCGTGAGTGACACCCCTCTTCTCCAGATCGAAAACCTGCATGTGTCCGCCGAAGGCGAGCCCATCCTCAAAGGAGTCGACCTCGTCGTCGACCGCGGCGAGATCCATGCCCTGATGGGTCCAAACGGTTCGGGCAAGTCCACCCTGGCCAACGTCCTGGCAGGCCATCCCGACTATCAGGTGACCGAAGGACGGATCCTGTTCGAGGGCGAGGACATCAGCGGAGCGGCTCCCGACGATCGCGCCCGCCGGGGGATGTTCCTGGCGTTCCAGTATCCCGAGGAGATCCCCGGCGTCTCCGTCACCCAGTTCCTCCGTCAGGCACTCGCCAACCGCACCGGGATCGACTACACGGTTCTCGAACTGCGGCTCAAGGTGATGGAGGCCATGAAGTCGCTGGGGATGGAGTCGAGCTTCGCAGACCGGTACCTCAACGAGGGCTTCTCCGGGGGCGAGCGCAAGCGCAACGAGGTGCTGCAGATGGCGGTCCTCGAACCGGTCCTCGCCATCATGGACGAGACCGATTCGGGACTGGACATCGACGCCCTGCGCACCGTGGCCGAAGGTGTCAACAAGCTGGTCTCCGACGACCGCGGTTTCCTGATCATCACCCACTACCAGCGTCTTCTCGACTACGTCACTCCCCACCACGTCCACGTGTTCATGGATGGAAGGGTGCTCGTCTCAGGCGGACCCGAGTTGGCCGAGAAGCTCGAGGCAGAGGGATACGACGCCTTCCGGCAGCACGCCTGATGTTCGACCCGACCGCCGTCCGTAAGGACTTTCCGATCTTCGAACGCCAGGCGGCACGCCACTTCCTCGACTCCGCCGCCTCCAGCCAGAAGCCGCAGTCCGTGATCGACGCGATGACCGATCTCGCCTCCAATCACTACGCCAACGTCCATCGTGGCGCCTACACCCTGTCACTCGAGTCGACCGAGGTCTTCGAATCGGCGCGCAGAACCATCGCCCGATTCATCGGTGCGGCCGACCCGAACGAAGTGGTCATCACCCGCGGCGCCACGACGGCGCTCAACATGGTGGCGTGGGGGTGGGGCGGCGAACATCTCGAACCGGGCGACCGCATCCTTCTGTCGAAGATGGAACACCACGCCAACCTGGTGCCGTGGCAGATGGTGGCCCGCAAGACCGGTGCAGACCTCGACTTCGTCGGAATGACCGACGACTACCGCCTCGACATGGACGACTTCGAATCCAAACTCGACTCCGATGTGAAGATCGTGTCGATCACCGGCATGTCGAACGTCCTCGGAACGATGCCGCCGCTCAGACAGATCATCGACGGGGCCCATCGAGTCGGCGCCATCGCCGTCATCGACGCCGCCCAACTGGTCCCCCACCATCCGGTGAACGTGACCGACATGGGGGCGGATTTCGTCGCCGTCTCCGCTCACAAGATGCTCGGTCCGACCGGTATCGGATTCCTGTGGGGGCGTCCGGAATCGCTCGAACGCCTGGAACCGATCGAAGGCGGCGGGGAGATGATCTCCACCGTCGAACTGCAACGATCGACATGGGCACCCATCCCCCACCGGTTCGAGGCGGGAACGCCGGCCATCATCGAAGCGGCCGGACTGATCGCCGCCATCGAATACCTCGAATCTCTCGGGATGGAGAACGTCGCCCGCCACGACCGGGACCTCACCGAATACGCCCTCGCCCTGCTGTCCGAAGTCCCCGCGGCGACCGTCTACGGACCTCCGGCCGGCGATGATCGGGGCGGCGTCATCTCGTTCACACTCGGAGACGCCCACCCTCACGACCTGGCGACCATCCTCGACCAGCAGGGAGTATCAGTGCGGGCAGGACACCATTGCGCCAAACCGCTGATGAAGGAGGTCGGAGTGCCGTCCACCGCCCGGGCGAGCTTCTACGTCTACAACACCCGCGATGACGTCGACGCGCTGATTCGGGGATTGGAAACGGCTTCGGCGTTGTTCGGTATCTGAGACATGTCACTCGAAGAGCTCTATCGCGAAGTCATCCTCGACCACTACCGCAACCCGCGGAACCGGTCCGCCCTGGAGTCGGCCGACGCCGCCGCCGACGGGGTGAATCCGTTGTGCGGTGACGAGATACATCTGGAGTTGGCCTTCGACGACGACGTTGTGAGCGCGGTGTCCATCACCGGCCAGGGATGTTCGATCAGCCAGTCGAGTGCGTCGATGATGAGCGAGGCGATCAAAGGAAAGTCGCGGGCCGAGATCGAGGCGTTGACCACCAAGTTCCGCTCGATGATGGATCTCGAGTCCAACGGCGAGTTCTCCATCGATACCGACCAACCCGGTTCGGTGCTCGGAGACCTGGAGGCGTTGCAGGGTGTGCGGAACTATCCCGTGCGGATCAAGTGCGCCAATCTCGCCTGGACGACGCTGCAACAGGCCCTCACCCAAGACTGACGACGGATCGAACCCAGGGTTAGATCCGTCGCATGCGACGGATTCTCGCTTCAGTTCGGCCTACTGGACCCCGCCTTCGGTCATGCCTTTGAGATCCAGGGCCGCATCCAGTTCTGCCTCTCCCATCAGGCCTTCCTCCAAGACCACATCTCGGACACTGCGACCCTCGGCGAAAGCCCGCTTGGCGACCCGCGAGCCTGCGTCATATCCGATGTGCGGGTTGAGGGCCGTGACGACGATCACGTTCTTCTCGAGGAGATCCCTTGCCCGATCGGCGTCCGCCTCTATTCCGTCGACACACTTCGTGGCGAGAGACGTCGAGGCGGCCGCCAGCAAGGTGATGGCCTCCAGCAGATTGCGAGCCATCATCGGCATCATCACGTTCAACTCGAAGTTGCCGTTCGCTCCTCCCCACGTGATCGCGGTGTCGTTGCCGACCACCTGAGCGGCGACCTGCATCACCATCTCCGGAATCACCGGGTTCACCTTGGCGGGCATGATCGACGAACCGGGCTGCAGCGCGGGCAGGCGGATCTCGGCGATTCCGGTCACAGGGCCGCTCGACAGCCAGCGCAGGTCGTTGGCGATCTTGAACATCGCCTGGGCGACCGTCTTCAGCGTTCCCGAGGCATTCACGACCCCGTCCTTGGACGCCTGGGCTTCGAAGTGATTGTCCGCCTCACGGAACTCGTAACCGGTGCGAGCCGCCATCTCCGCGATCACCTCGGCCGCCCAACCGTCAGGGGCGTTGATGCCCGTGCCCACCGCCGTCCCGCCAAGCGCCAGTTCTTCCAGATCCGGAAGGACCCGCTCGACCCGGGTGACGGACTTCCGTATCTGGGCCGCATATCCGGAGAACTCCTGGCCGAGCGTGATGGGCACCGCATCCATCAGGTGGGTCCGTCCTGACTTGACGATGTTGTCGAAGGCGTCCGCTTTGGCTTCGAGCGACTGCGCCAGCGTCGTGAGCCCACCGAGCAACTCGCTGCGGATGGCGTGCACTGCGGCGAGATGCATCGCCGTCGGGAACGTGTCGTTGGACGACTGTCCGAAGTTCACATGGTCGTTGGGATGGACCCGTTCGTCGCTGCCGAGGATCTCGGTGGCGAGATGTGCGATGACCTCGTTGGCGTTGGTGTTCGTCGACGTGCCCGAGCCGGTCTGGAAGATATCGACCGGGAACTGGTCGTCGTGCTCGCCTTCCATCACCGCGTCTGCCGCCTGGCGGATGGCGTCTGCGACCGCTTCGGGAATCTCGCCGCGTCGGCCGGACACCGTCGCCGCAGAACCCTTGAGCAGACCGAACGCCCAGATGATCCGACGGTCCATCACCAGACCCGAGATGGGGAAGTTGTCGACGGCTCGCTGGGTGGACGCTCCGTAGAGGGCGCCGACCGGAACCCGAACCTCACCCATCGAGTCCTTCTCGATCCTGTACTCCACTTGCTCGGCTCCTTGGGATAACTCTGGCCCGAACGCTAACCGCCCTCCAAAAGGACCCCGCCAACCCAGGGTTCAGGGGGCCCTTTTCAGTTGAGGAGGTGGGAGCGGGAGTCGTACGAGGCGTCGAGGCGGGTGCGGAGATCGGAGCCCGCCTCGTCGATCCCTTTGGCGGCCGCCAGCATCAGCGTCACCAGCCCGTCGAAGTCGTCGAGGGAGATCACCTCCGGCTCGAGTTGGGCTTTCGCCGTTCCCGCCTTCACCCCGTCGATGTCGACCATGTTGTGATAGTTGCCCAACGCCAGACAGAGGCCGGTGGTGGGGATCCCGTAGGCGCTGAACGCAGTCGCTTCGCACGTCCCGCCCGCCATCAGCTTGCGCTGATGGACGAGGTTGGACTCGCGTGCGACTTCGGTGACCCGATTGGTCAGGTCGGAATCGAAAACGGTCGAAACGTCGCCCACCCGCACGATCGGACCGCCGCCGATCGGCGAATCGGCGAAGCTGCGCGATGTCTCGATGGACAGCACCCTCGACCCCTCCGGACACGTCCCGTCCCGGGCCGCCCCGATCGCCCCCAGCAGGCCCTCCTCCTCGCCCCGCGTGAGGAGCACCCCGAAATGCTTCAGCTCCGGCTTCTTCCTGGCCTGGTCGAGAGCCGTGAGTGCCGCCGCGACACCGGCGAGATCGTCGCAGGCCGGGGCATACAACCGGCCTCGCTTCACGCCCAGCTTGGGGGGACCGAACCGCCACCGTCCGATCGAGCCGATCCCCAGGACCGACGTCGGCATCTTCAACTGGATGACCGCCTTCTTGGTGGACGAGTCGTAGTCGACGACCTTTCCGGCGTGGCGGCCGTCCCGGATGTCGAAGAACTCGACTGCCGCTCCGGGGAAGTACTGGGGCATGACCCCGCCCCGGAAGGCGGCGGTCACGTCACGGCCGCCGAGAGATTCGACGACGAACCCCGGATGGTCCATGTGGGCGACGGCGATGACAGGTGCGGTCTTCGACTTTCGCCCTTTCACCGTGATGAGCAGGTTGCCCGACGCGTCGGTGGCCAGCTTGAGGTCTTCGCGCCGCTCCACCCACGCCTTCACCCAGTCGACGACGCGATGTTCGAGTCCCGAGGTCGTCGGAAGATGAGTGAGATCGAGCAGCCAACGGTGTCGAGCGGTCGCCATCAGGAGAAATCTAGAGCGCGAAACCCGAACTCATTGCATCGGCGCGAAGGCATCGCTCAGTCGAACGGGGTGTCGGTGAAGAAATCCGCCGGGCGTTTCTGGGGTGCGGCAGACTCGAGTTCGATTCCGAGACGGGCGCGAATGGCGTCGTACCCGCCGTCTTCGAGCTCGTCGGCCAGCTCCGGACCGCCTGACTCGACGATCCTGCCCTTGATCATCACGTGGACCCGGTCGGGCGACAAGTACTTGAGGATGCGTGAGTAGTGGGTGATCATCAGCACACCCACCTCGGGGCTCCTCATCGCCTCGACGGCTTCTGCCACCTGCTTGACAGCGTCGATGTCGAGCCCGGAGTCGATCTCGTCCAACAGCACGATCTTCGGGCCAAGCACCGCCATCTGGAAGATCTCCGAGCGCTTCTTCTCCCCACCGGACAGGTCGTTGTTGATCGAACGATCGAGGAAGCGGGTCATATCAAACTTTTCGGCGGCGTCCGCCAGCCGGCTCTCGAACTCGGCATCGTCGACGCCCCGTTCGTAGGCGGCCTCTCGCACCAGTTCGTCGAGTCGAATGCCGGGGATCTCCACCGGGTATTGGAAGCCGTGCATGAGCCCGAGGCGGGAACGCTCGTCGACCGGCTTGTCGAGGATGTCGACGCCCCCGACACTCGCAGAGCCTGTGACCGTGTACGCCGAATGCCCGGTCAGGACGTGACACAGCGTGGACTTTCCCGATCCGTTGGGACCCATGATTGCGTGGATCTCGCCGAACGGGACCTCCAGGTCAAGCCCTTCGAGGATCGATACGGATCCGACCGTGGCCTTCAGGTCTTTGACTGCGAGACCGTTCACTGCGACACCTCGATTTCGACGACACCCTCCCGGGTGCGCACCCGATACGTGGGAATCGGCTTGGTTGCGGGGAGGGACTTGGCCTTGCCGCTGGCGAGGTCGAACGTGGCCCCGTGTCGGGGACATTCGACTTCGCCGTCGAAGACATCACCTTCCGACAGCGACGCCTCGGCGTGCGAGCAGCGGTCGCCGACCGCGTACAGGGTCTCTCCGTCGCGGAACACTGCGATGCGATGGTCGCCCACGTCCACCCGCACTCCGGCGCCGTCGGCCACCTCTTCTTCGCGAAAGACTTCGAGCCACATCAGACGCGGCCCTCTTCCTGGGCTGTGACGAACCGGCTGAAGATCTCGGTGGCGACCGCCGTTTCCAGACCGTGCACCGGGAGTCGGTCGATGATCTCCTGGAAGAACCCTTTGATGAGCATCTGCTCACCCTTCATCTTCGGGATTCCCCGGGACATCAAGTAGTAGAGGTGTTCTTCTTCCAACGGACCGACCGAAGACCCGTGACCGCAGATGACATCGTCACATTCGATCTCGAGGTTGGGAACGGAATGGGCCTTGGCGTCCTCGGACAACACGAGGTTGCGGTTGGTTTCGAACGCCGACGTCCGGGTGGCGTCCTTGTCGATCTTGAGGAGCCCGACGAACACGGACTGGGCTGAGTCCTCGACCGCACCCTTCAGGAGCACGTTCGATGAGGTGCGCTTGCCTTGGTGATGCAGGACCATCCGGTAGTCGAGGGTCTGGTCGCGTTCACCGAAGTACACGCCGACCACCTCGCTCGAACACCCGTCACCGATGTGGTCGATGACCAGGTCGAGACGACCCAGATGGCCGCCGAGTCCGACTTCCCCCAGTTGCACCGAGGCATCGCGGCCGAGGACCACCCGCTGGTGGACGACACCGGTGGCGGCCAGATCGAGGCTCTGGACGCCGACGAAGCGGATGCGGGCGCCGTCCCCCAGATGCAGACCGATCTGCGGGGAGACGACCAGGTCGACGCCGGGAGCCGACCGGTAGACCACAACCACCGGACAGCCGGCGTTGGTGCCCGCCTCGATCGACACGTAAGGGAACGAGGCCCCGGGCTGGGTGGCCTGGATGTCGATGACGACCGGGGCTTCGATCTCTGCGCCGTCGGGGATACGGACCCGCACGCCGTCGGCACCGAAGGCGGCGCGAGCGGCTGCGAACTTGTCCCGCCCGGGTTCGAAGAGGTCGATGATGCGTGTGAGATTGTCACCGGAGAGTGTGGCGATCCGCTCCACCGAGATCGGATCGTCTGCGGTCGCTTCGGTCACGGCGCCGTCGACGATGGTGACGGTGGCCGATCGGTCGGTGAGTGCGGAGAGAAAGTCGCCGGGTGGCAGCGGGGTGCCTGCGTCGGCGAGCGCCAGGCCGGCGAGGTCGAGGTCGATCTCGAGATACTTCCACTGCTCGCTCTTCGGATGTGGCATCTCGGTCGCCTCGAAGACCTGATACGCGGCGGCCATCGGCCCGGCCATATCGGCCGAAACGGTCTTTGCGCGTGCCTCGTTGGTGGCGCGATCGAGTGCGAGGGAGGTGTCAGTCACGGGACCGCGATCGTATTCGCACTACCCAGGTAGTGAAAATTCGGTTCCCGACGGTGCCCGCTCAGTCGCCGAGGGTGGCGATGAGAGACACCTCGCGGGCACCGCACAACACACCGTCAGACCAGATGTTCGGCAAACCCCTTGTGTTTTAATACGCAGGCGTTGTAGGCTCCCTCCGTGTGGGAGATAGATGTCGAACTGGTCGCAGACGACCTATACGACGAACACCTGAAAAGTCTTGAGGAGAAGAAGAATGGCTAAGTCACTCAAAGATCTGGTTGCTGAGCGTCCCGTTGACCGTGAGGCCGTTGATGCCCACAAGCATCGAATGGTCGAAGAGGTCAGGGCCTATCAGCTTCGTGAGCTGCGTGAAGAGATGGATCTGACCCAAGTGGAACTCGCGGGCCGTTTGCATGTGAGTCAAAACCGCGTGTCGAAGATCGAGCGTGGCGATGTCGACCGAGCACAAATAGGCACGCTCAGGCGATACGCCGAGGCCATGGGCGGAAACTTGAGGGTCGAAGTCGAAATGGGCGACAAGCGAATCCAGATCGCCTAGTAGCAGTCCCTTGACGGAGTCTCTCCCCAGCTCGAGACCGAGCTGCAACCTGGTCCGACAAGATCTCCGCTCTCCTTGATCCAGTCCCACTTGATCGCCCGCCACCGAGCACCTCCGGAGGCGGTTTTGGCGGCTAGTGAAGATTCGGACGGTGCCAGCTCAGTCTCCCAGGGTGGCAGTGGCCCGCGAGGCGGCGCCCACCGTCACCAAGTCCCGGCCTGCCAGACCCAGCAACGCCGTTTCGACGGTCCGTGTGACCGATACGGTGACTGTCACACCGTCGGAGTCGAGGTGATCCGAGCAGCCAAAAGGTGACGGAGCGCCGTTCGCCCCCCAAACCCGTGCCCCCGACCACACTAGCCGTGGTCTGAAACCCAGGGTTCCAGACCACATTTGGGTGTCGCGTCCTCTCCAGGGAGTGAGGGTCTTCGTTGGCTCAGTCCACATCGAGACGCTCGACCCACTCGACCCCGAGATGGCTCAGCTTCCCACGCAGCCCGTAGAAATCGACACTCAATTCTCCCTCGGCAAGGCGGCGACGAGTCTCCACCTCGCGCTCCAGTCGATCTTCGGCGGCCACCAGCACCCGGGCGGCATCCTCTCTCCTGACGACTGCCACGCCGTCGTCGTCAGCGACGATCACATCGCCAGGATCAATCCTGGTATCTCGAAAAATGATGGGAACGTTGACGGCTCCCGGGGTCTCCTTGACCGTCCCGCGGGCGTGTATCGCGCGGGACCACACGGGAAATCCCAATTCTCGCAGATCGGCCACATCTCGAACTCCGGCGTCGATGACCAGGCCGGCACAGCCCCTTGTCCGCAATGAGGTTGCGAGTAACTCGCCGAACATCCCATCTGTTGAGGGAGTTCGGGTGGCGACGACCAGCACATCGCCCGGTTTCACCACCTCGACGGCGGCATGGATCATCATGTTGTCCCCGGCGGAGCACAGCACGGTGACCGCCGACCCGGCGACGGTGACACCGGCCTGGATCGGCCTGATCCCGGGGTCGAGAAGGTCACCCCGGCTGGAGGCCTCATGGACCGTGGCGACGCCCGCTCTCTGCAGTCCAGCAATGGTTTCCGAGGAGGCACGATCAATCGTGGTGACCACGACGTTGGGAGTCATGCCAGCTCGGCGGCCACCTGCGGGAACACCCTTTGGTATGCCTCCCCCATGGTGTCGGTCTTCAGTCCGAGGTTGGGCCCGGAGTTGCGCTTCGCCTGAACTCCCCGCCTCTTGGCCACGTCGGTGTAGTAGTCCCAGAGGTGCTGCTGGCCTTCCATGCATCGCATCGCCTCCAGCTTCTTCTCCCACACGTCTGTGATGTCGAGGAGCACATCGGGCATGAACCCGCAGTATTCGGTCTGGTGCGGCTCGAAAAGAAAGACCGGAGGTGCTCCCAAAACCTCGCCGCCCGGGTCGTATCCTGCGGCCTGGGCGATGATTCGGGCCTTGGTGGCGATGGAATACGCGGTTTCGTGGTCTCGATTCCAGGGGTCTCGCTCGGAATGGGTGAGCACCACGGTTGGCATCACTTCGCGGTAGAGCTTGACCAGCCGGTCTACCAGCTCCGGCGTCTCTTCGAGCGGGTAGTCGTCAGCGTCGAAAGCCTGCAGCTCGGCGCCGAGGACGTCCGCTGCGGCGGTCGCCTCCCGATGGCGGGCTGCCTTGACCTCGTCGAGGCTCATCCCTTGCCGCCAGTAGCGGGCGGATTCTCCCCGCTCCCCATAGGCCAGGCATACCACCGTTGCCCGATGGCCCCGGGCGGCGTAGAGAGCGATGGCGCCGCCAGCCCTCCACACGAAATCGCCAACATGCGCGCTGACGACCAAGAGCGATTCTCCACTCATCGGAGCAACCCTATCCCAGAGGATCGCTCGCCTGTTCCTAGAATCTGCGTTCTCCCGCTACCTGGAGACTGATGACTGATACGACGGCCGGTATCCGCTGCATGCTGATGCGCGGCGGCACGTCAAAAGGGGCGTTCTTCGTCCAAGACGATCTGCCGGCGAACAGCGCCGAGAGGGACGACCTCCTCCTACGGATCATGGGCAGCCCCGATCCGAGACAGATCGACGGGGTTGGCGGTGCGCATCCTCTCACCACGAAAGTGGCAGTCGTGTCTTCCTCGGATCGCGACGATGCCGACGTCGAGTACCTCTTCCTTCAGGTCGGGGTCGAAACGGCGTTCGTCACCGACCGGCAGAACTGCGGGAACATGCTGGCCGCGGTCGGGCCGTTCGCAGTCGAGCGGGGCCTGGCGGGCGTCGAGGACGGAACGGCCACGGTGCGCATCCTGATGCGCAACACCGGCGGCCTGGCGGTGGCCATGTTTCCCGTCCAGGGCTCGCTCCCGGTCTACGAGGGGGAAACCGAGATCTCGGGGGTCCCCGGGTCCGCCGCCCGCATCGAGATCGACTTCGCAGGTATCGCAGGAGCGAGTTCGGGATCCCTCCTGCCCACCGGGAATCCCACAGATGTCCTCTCCGGCGTCGAGGCGACCCTGGTCGACAACGGCATGCCGGTGGTGGTCGTCGTCGCGGCAGCGGTGGGGATCGACGGCCACGAGACTTGTGCCCAGCTGGAGACAGACGGCGACCTCCGAGAGAAGCTGGAAGCCATCCGGCTCGAAGCGGGGCCCCTCATGGGCCTCGGCGACGTGTCTGAGGCGACGGTGCCAAAAGTGACCCTCGTGTCCCCACCTCGTCAGGGGGGAGCGGTGTCGACCAGGACCTTCATCCCGCACCGCTGTCACGACGCCATCGGGGTTCTCGGGGCAGTCTCGGTCGCCACCGCCTGTCTGATCCCGGGGTCCGTGGCTGCTGGAGTCGTTGGCCCCCGCACAGAGTCGGACGTCGTCGTCCTCGAGCACCCCACCGGCAGCTTCGAGGCGAGGGTGACGATGCGGTTCGACAATGGTGTTCCCGTGGTGGAACGCGCCGGGATCACTCGGACCGCGAGAAAGCTCATGGACGGCATCGTCTACCCGCGGCCGTCCTGATGCCGGTCAAGCCGACCATCCCGCCACCGCGGCGCAATTCTCACGCTCCGACGGCTTTCGTCCCCCCGCCCGGTTCCTGTGATGCGCACTGCCATGTGTTCGGACCGGCATCGAAGTTCCCTTACTCGCCCAAACGGACCTACACGCCGCCCGATTCGGGATACGCGGACCTGGTGGAGCTGCAGGCCAGACTCGGGCTGGACCGGGCGGTAGTCGTCCAGGCCTCGTGCCACGGAACGGACAACTCGGCACTGCTCGACGCATTGCGAACGGGGCGGGGGCGATTCGCCGGTGTCGCCATGATCGACGACTCCCACACCGACGACGAGCTGGCCCAACTGGATCGTGCGGGGGTCCGGGCCATCCGGTTCAACTTCGTACGTCATCTCGGGGGTGGGCCGGATATCGAGATGCTCTTGCGGTTGGTAGAGCGGGTGGCGCCATTCGGATGGCATCTGGACCTCCACTTCGACGCCGAGGGAATCGTCGAGCACCAGCAACTCCTCGAGTCGCTCCCCGTCAGCTTCATCGTCGACCACATGGCTCGAGTCACCGCCGGCCTTGGCATCGACCAGCCGCCATTCCAAGCGCTCCTTGCACTACTCGAGCGCAACAAACGGGCGTGGGTGAAGATCTCCGGAGCAGAGCGCATCACCGAACTCGGAAGACCGCCTTATGACGATGTGGTGCCTTTCGCTCGGGCCGTGATCGCAGTTGCGCCCAACCGGGTGCTCTGGGGCACCGACTGGCCGCATCCGAACGTCCGCCACATGCCTGACGACGGCGACCTGGTGGACCTGCTCGCCGCCTTCGCCCCTGACGAGGAGGTGCGCAACCGGATATTGGTCGCCAACCCCGAGCGTCTCTACCGGTTCTCGACGGCTCCGGGGTAGTGCCGGCCCCGGGTCCGGCGACTCCGACTCCGATGAGGCCCCCCGGGGCTGAAAAGCGTTCGTCCCATGATCGTCAGGAGCGGATCACAGACTCGACAGGAGCCACCGTCAGGTCGACGTCGAGGTCGGTCCGACAGGTGGCGTGGAGGAAACAGGTTCGCTCGCCCATGTCGAGGGTCTTTCGGGCGAACTCCTCGCCTTCGGGAGTGACGAGATAGACGTGAGTCTCCACGGGGTCGACCCTGCCCGGTGCCCCGTCTCCCCCAGGCGCGAAATGGATGTCCTGGACGATCCGATACTCATCGAGCTGCTTCTTTCTGATCGAGGCGTACCGGCCGAACTGGGTCATGAAGCAAAAGCCGATGCCCGCAGCCAGATAGCTGATGGCGTCCGGCGCCCTACCAGTGCCACCCGATTCCGGCGCCTTGTCGGCGAGGAACTGGAACTCCGAACCAATCGGCTGGTATAGGTTCTCGTGGACCACCGTGAGGCCGTCCTCTCTGACCCTCCCTCTGGCCTGCACGTGGAGTGTCCTGCTTTGTGACTCCTGGAGGCTGGACCCCGCTCCCCCGGGAACACCTTCCACCTCGTCAGCAGGCTTGACCTTCACCATGAGCCCTTCGGCCACGGCTGTGCCGGCGATCTCGACGCGGTCGAACTCGTCTCCAGGGTCGGCCTGGATGTCGGAATCCAGCGGGGCTACCTCGCCGACGTCGATCTGATCACCGTTCCAGCTGAGGTTGAACAGGCTGTTGCTGACCCCGCCGATGAGGCCGTTCACAGGTGAGGCTCGGATGGCGTCTTTCACCAGCGTGCGAAGGTCTGCTGCCGAAGCGTCGGCAACGATCTCGACCGTGAGCTCGGGATTGGCGGCGCCACCGAGCATGGTGCCTTGCAAGGCCGAGCCTTCCATGCTGTAGAAGTTGGACAACGTGAGCTCCATGTCCTCGATCTCGAGCCCACGCTGACCTGCCAGGGAGTCGATTTGGTCAATGTACGAGGCGACCATCCCGGTGATGAACGCGCAAAGCGGGCACGGCGCCTGATCGTGACCGTCGAGGTATGGGCCTTCGTCACTCACGAGCCGCCAGGCTCCTCCCGACGCCCCGTTGACGACAAAAGCCTCCTTCTGCATTCCCGCGAGCGCTCTGACCCAGGTGCGGGTGGGAATGCCGAGACGGTCCGAAGGGCTCTGAAGTCCGAGCTCGCGGGCGTTGCCGATGGGGAAGAACGCTGGTCTGGGGTCCGATCCGAGGATGTCGGGGGCATGGGGCATCGAGACATCTTCTCCTCGTGTGGGATAGTTTTCGTCCGTGCCACCGGACCGGTCCGTCGTGTACGCTAGGCGGACATACGTGCGGTACGCGAACATGGCGGAGTGTAGAAGTAACACCGGCGAGCGGCAAGGCTACGCCCCGCCCACGGCGCGGGGACGCACCAAGATCAATCCAGGAGGACTCAGGTGACCCACGGGAGTCTCGAAGACGTGCTGCAGTCAGCGGACAACACGGTGCACATGCTGCGCAACTCAAAGATTGGCGCCTACGTCTACCCGGTGGTTGCCCCCGAGTTCAGCAACTGGCGGGACGAGCAGCGCGCCTGGCGAGAGACTGCGGTGCTCTTCGACCAGTCCCATCACATGGCTGAACTGACCGTCGAGGGCCCGGACGCCTTCGACCTCCTCTCCCGGCTCGCCATCAACAGCTTCGGCGACTTCGACACCACCAAGGCGAAGCATTTCGTCCCCTGCAGCTACAGCGGGCACGTCATCGGAGACGTCATCCTCTTCAGGGAGGCCGAAAGCCGGTTCAACATGGTGGGGCGGGTCCCCTCGATCAACTGGGTGCAGTTTCACGCCGAGACCGGCAACTACGACGTCAGCTTCGAGAGAGACGACCGCTCGCCGCCCCGGCCCGGAGACAAACCGGTGACTCGGAGGCACTATCGGTTCCAGATCCAGGGGCCCAGCGCCGGCGCGATTATCGAAAAGCTCAACGGTGGCCCGCTCGACGACCTCAAGTTCTTCCATGTTGGCTCCTTGAAGGTGGCCGGACGCAGCGTTCCCGCCCTCAAGCACGGCATGGCCGGAGCGCCCGGGGTCGAGATCTGGGGGCCGTACAACCAAGCCGACGCGGTCCGTGAGGCAATCCTCGAGGCGGGACGGGATTTCGACATCCGGCAGGTGGGCTCACGCGCCTACGCGACCAACACCCTGGAATCGGGGTGGATACCCTCACCGCTTCCCGCGGTCTACACCGGGGACGACATGAAGAGTTACCGCGAATGGCTGCCAGCCGACAGCTACGAGGCCGCCGGCTCGATCGGAGGCTCGTTCGTCTCCGACGACATCAAGGACTACTACTTGACTCCCCATGCCCTGGGCTATGGGTTCTACGTCAAGTTCGACCACGATTTCATCGGGCGCGATGCCCTCGAAAGCATCGACCCGGATACCCAGCGCCACAAGGTGACCCTGGAATGGGATCCTCAGGACGTGGTCAAAGTTTTCGCCTCACTGTTCGAGTCCCCCGGCGACAATTTCAAGTACATCGACCTCCCACTCGCCAACTACACCTCGGCGACGTATGACGCTCTCACCAAGGACGGAGAAGTGGTCGGGTTCTCGATGTTCAGCGGCTACACCTTCAACGACCGCGCATTCCTCTCGCTGGGAACGGTGGACCCGGGCATCGAAGAGGGTGACGAGCTGACTCTCATGTGGGGTGAGGCGAACGGTGGCACCGATAAGTCCACCGTCGAGCAGCACAAGCAGACCGAGATCAGAGTCCGAGTGGCGCCCACGCCGTATTCGAGGGACGCCCGCGAGTCCTACGCCGCAGGTTGGCGCAGCAAATCTTGACACGGACCAAGGTCGCCATCGTCGGCGGCGGGCCTGTCGGACTCGGTCTCGCCGTCGAGTTGGGCCGTCGCGGCGTGCCCACAGTGATCGTGGAGAAGCAGAGGTCGCTGCACAACGTCCCCAAGGGCCAGAACCTGACCCAGAGAACCATGGAGCATTTCCGGGCGTGGGGGGTAGAGAGGGAGATCCGTCGATCTCGGGTGATGCCTCCGGAGTACCCCGCAGCCGGGGTGAACGCCTACGGCAACCTGATGAGCGAATATGCCCATCCCTGGTTCAAGAGGAGCTCGGTCGATCCGTACTACTTCGCATCCAATGAGCGACTCCCCCAATACCTGACCGAGCGGGTCCTGCGGGAGCGGGTCGCCGAGCTACCCGACGTCGAAGCCCGTTACGGCGTGGAGGCCCGCTCGGTGACCCAGACCGCTGACTCCGCCGTGGTGGAGACCACTGAGGGAAACATCGAAGCGGACTTCGTGGTGGGCTGTGATGGCAGTCACTCGACGGTCCGTGAGGCAGCCGGAATCGGTGAGCACCGCTCCGACCACGACAAGAAGATGGCACTGGTGGTGTTCAGATCGAAGGAGCTGCACCAGATGCTCGAGCGGCGTTTCGGACAGACCGCCTTTTTCAACGTGCTCCATCCCGAGCTGGAGGGCTACTGGCGGTTTTTGGGCCGCGTCGACGTCGGGGAGGGCTGGTTCTTCCACGCTCCGGTCGATCCCGCCTCGACCGAGGGCACCTTCGACTACGAGGGCCTTCTGCATGCCGCAGTGGGCACCGAGTTCAATCTCGAGCTCGACTACCTCGGCTTCTGGAATCTCCGTATCGCCTACGCCGACAGCTACCGGCACCGCAGGATCTTGATAGCGGGAGACGCCGCCCACAGTCATCCACCCTATGGCGGATATGGCATCAACACTGGCTTGGAAGACGCTCGCAATCTCGGTTGGAAGCTGGCAGCCGCCCTTCAGGGCTGGGGAGGCGAAAGCCTTCTCGACTCCTACGGCGCGGAGCGGCGCGCGGTGTTCGAGTCGACTGCACGCGACTTCATCGAGGCGTTCATCGATCGCGACCGGGCTTTCCTCGCCACGCACCAACCCGAGGTCGACGAGCGCGACTTCACCGACGCATGGGATCGAAGGGGATCGGTCGATGTCGGCGTCAGCGACTTCGAGCCCCACTACGAGGGCTCGCCTGTGGTATTCGGCCCGTCCGGTGCCGACTCCGGTGCGATCGGGAAGCACACCTTCGAGCCGCGTCCCGGGCACCATCTCCCGCCCCCTGGCGCATCAGGCAGGCATTTGTTCAAACGGCTTGGAGAAAGCTTCACCCTGCTCGCAGGCGAGGCAGGGGACGAGTTGGTCGACGACTTCGTGAAGGCGGCCGCCACGGCAAAGGTACCGCTGACTGTGATGCGCCCCGCGGAACAACCTGAGCTCGCAGCGTATGGGCCCCGCCCGATCCTGGTGAGACCCGACCACTTCGTCAGCTGGATCGGCGATCCGGGCGGCCCCGACCCGACAATCGTCCTGGGGCGCTCGGTTGGGGCATCTGACTGATCAGCGGCGACTGTGCCCATCGGCGCGGCTGGTGGCCTCGACCCATCCCGGACGGTGGGCGATCACTTGCAGTTCGCTGCACTCTTCTACCGCCACCCAGCCGTGACCGCGTCCGATCCCGCTCTGCTTGAAGCCGCCGAACTCCATGGCAACGTCCGATGCTCCTATCCGATGCACGTTCACGAACACCGTTCCCGCCTCGATCGCGCCGGCGACCTCGAAGGCGTGATCCACGTCGTCGTCCCAGACGGAGGCGGCGAGCCCAAACTCGCTCTCGTTCGCCATGGTCACCGCTTCCTCCGGTGTCTCGAAGGGGATGATTGGAACCACCGGCCCGAACTGCTCACATTCGACAAGCTCGTCTCCGTGTGACAGTCCGGTGACCACCGAGGGAAGGACGAACCAGCCCTGATCCCAGTCGGTGCTGGAGTGGCGCGTGCCCACGGTGTCGACGTGGGCGCCGGCCGACTTCGTCCGATCGATCAGCTCGTTGACGAACCGGTATTGGGCCTCGTTGTTCAGCGGACCCATGGTCACTTCAGAGTCGAGACCATTGCCGACGGTCAAGTCGGAGACCGCAGCGGTGAACCGGCTCACGAACTCGTCATGGTGGCTCTGGTGGACGTACAGCCTCTTGATGTTGTAACAAATCTGCCCGGTGCCGGCGTAGACGCCACGGAGAACCTCAGAGATGAGCTGGTCTGAGATCGTCGCTCCTTCGAGGACGATCGCAGGGTCGTTGCCTCCCAGCTCCAGCCCGATGTTCTTGACCGTGTCGGCGGCCTGGCGCATCAGCTCCTTGCCAGTCTCGGTGCTCCCAGTGAAGCGGATCCCCCTGATCTTCGGATGGCGGGCCAGCGCCCCTCCGACCTCGGCTCCGGAACCAGGCACCACATTGACCACACCATCGGGGAGCTGTTGGTCGAGGATGCTGAGGGTGTCCCAAAGGGCGAGAGGCGTGTAGCTCGGTGGCTTGACGACCACGGTGTTCCCGGCCAGGAGCGCGGGGGCGATCATCAGGTATGCCAGGTACACCGGCGCGTTCCAGGGGACGATGACCGCCATCGGCCCCATCGGGCGGAGTCGCTTCTCGATGCGGCCGAGCTCGCTCTCGGTCTGCTGGGGCTCGTTGAGCCTCGACGCCAGCCCCGCGTAGTACCGGAGAATCTTCGAGGCTCCGGCAACGTCGTGAGCAGCCTCGGACAGGGTCTTGCCGTGTTCCCGGGTGAGCAACTCTGCTCTCTCCTCGTTCCCGTCCTCGAGGGCATCCGCCGCCGCGAGCATCATCTCGGCTCGCTGCGAAGCCGTCGACGTCGACCATGCGGCGAATGCGGAGGTTGCGGCGGCGACCGCCGCATCGGCGTGCCGGGCGGTGGCGGCAGGGTAGTGGCCGACCACTTCGGTCCTCCTCGCCGGGTTGAGGACCGCCCGCAGCTCGACTGCTCCGTCGGACACCTCACCGTTGATCAAGATCTGGGCTTGCATGGTCTTGACATTAGAGCTGCCGAATCGTCCCAAGATGGACACGGGATCACCCGCAACCTCGCCGAGCATCTGGTTTGCTTGACACCCAAGGAGGACACATTGTACGCTACTCGCACGATTGTTCGGTCTTCGAACACAGGCGCAGCGGGAGTCCAGAGCAGCGGGGATAGTCCAGACCGGAACAGGAGGAAAAGTGAAACGCAAGACAAGGTATTGGCGACTGGCATTGCTGGTCGTCGTGTTGGCGTTGATCGCGGCGGCCTGCGCTTCCGAGGACACCGTCGATACGACGGAGGCGCCAGACGAGACAACCACCACCGAGGCAACCACCACCGAGGCACCCGATGAGGAGACCACGACGACCAAAGCTCCCGAGGGGATGGACTTCGGCGACCCGGTCACCCTCAACCTGGGACACCCGTTCCCGGCACAGCATCCAATACAGGTGAACGCACTCGAGCCGTTCGCACAGGCGGTCAACGAGGCCACCGACGGTACGGTGACGATCGAGTTCCAGCCTGGTGGGGCTCTCGCCGCACCACCAGCCACGTTTGAGAACACCGTGGCCGGAGGCCAGGACATGGGTTGGGCGCTGCAGGGCTACCACGCAGGTGTTTTCCCGGTCAGCGAGATCGTCGAGCAACCGTTCCAGTTCAGCTCGGCGGTGCAGGCAACCCAAACGCTATTGGCTCTCTACGACCAGTTCCCCGCCCTGCAGGAGGAGTACAGCGACGTGCAGCTCCTCGGCTTGTGGACCCACGACGTGGGTGACATCTGGACCAAGGACGTCCCGGTGGAGACCACCGCCGACATGCAGGGCCTGACCATGCGCTTCCCGACCGGAATCATGGGCCAGGTCATGGGTGCCATGGGCGCGAGTGCGGTTGGGATGCCCGCCCCCCAGATCTTCGACTCCCTGAGCACCGGAGTCATCGACGGCCTGGCGATCGCCGTGTCTGGGCTCGAGAGCTTCCAGCTCTACCCCGAACTCAACTACGGGACGCGGTGCGACTGCTACGTGGCGGCGCAGTACCTGGCGATGAACCTCGACCAGTGGAACTCGTTGACCCCGGATACCCAGCAGGTGCTGCTGGACCTGGGTCGGGAGTACTCGCTGGTAGCGGCCGAAGCCTATGACCGGGCCTACGTGACAGTTCTTGAGAAGGCCCTCGATGCCGGCGTCGAGATCTACGAGCTGCCCGAGGACGAGTTCGCCAACTGGCAGGCGGTCGGCCAACAGGTGACCGATGAGTGGATCGCAGCCCGCGAAGCGGAGGGCGTTCCCGCACAGGACATGTACGACGCCATGCAGGACATCAAGGCCCAGTACGAGGGCTGAGGCTCGTTGGTGGGGATCGCCGTCAGAGGCGATCCCCACCAACGATCTGCCGGGGCATTACGGTTCCGGCCTGGTGAAGGAGGGCCAGCCTGGGAACAGAGCGAACTGAGGACGCACCGGGCCTCACTACCAGCCGGCGCAGGGTCGTTCGGTGGATCGCAAGGGTTCGCCGCTTCAACAAGATCATGCATTGGGTCTCCGGTGCCACCCTGCTGGCCGTCCTGGGCCTCACCATCACCGACATCACCGGACGAAGCACGTTCAACCGCCCGATGTCGGGCACCATCGAGCTCACCTCGATGGCTCTGGTGGTCATCGTCTTTCTTGCGGTCGCCCATTCCGAGGACATGGGCGACCACATCACCATCGACCTGGTCTACGAACAGCTCGGGAAGAGACTGAAGTTGGTCCTCGACATCTTCGCTGACCTGTTCGGAATCGCGGTCCTGACCCTTCTTTCTTGGCAGCTCTATCACTTCGCGGTCCGGAACTTGGCCTCGGGGGCCGAGACCCCGGTCCTCGACTGGCCGCTGTGGCCGTTCGTGATGATCGGATCGCTGGGAACTCTCGGATACGTTGCGGCGACGGTCATGAAGCTGATCCTTCGCCTTCTCGGCGAGCCCACCGAGGCCAAGGACGTCACCGGCGCGGCAGGGGGCATCGAAATATGAGCCCGGAGGTCGTCGGAGTCATCGGTATCGTTGCCATGGTCGTCCTGCTCTTTCTCAGGGTCCCCGTGGCGATAGCGATGATCGGCGTCGGGATCGCCGGCTTCTCCGTGATCATCAACTGGAAGGCGGCGTTGACGAGATTGGGCTCCGACGCCTTCTTCGCGGCCTCGCTCTACAGCCTCTCGGTCATTCCGCTGTTCATCTTCATGGGGCTGATCCTGGCAGCGTCGGCCCTCGGTCAAGATGTGTACAAGGCGATCGACGCCTTCTTCTGGCGCATTCGCGGTGGTCTGGGGATCGCCACCATCGGAGCGTCGGCCTTGTTCGGCGCCGTGAGCGGCTCGGCGGTCGCTTCGGCCACCACGATGTCGGTGGTCGCGGTGCCAGAGATGACCCGATTCGACTACGACAGGGGCTTTGCTGCCGCGACCGCCGCCACCGGGGGCACGCTCGGCATCCTCATCCCACCCAGCGCAATCTTGGTTCTCTACGGGGTGTTGACCGAGGAGCCGATCGGCCAGGTCCTCATCGGGGGCATCATCCCCGGGATCCTCTGCACCGTGCTCCTGATGATCACCGCCTACCTCGTGGTCAGGGCCCGCCCCCACTACGCCCCTCGTCCCGCCGAGGCTCCTGGGCTCAGCCGTTGGGACGCCACCAAGCTGGTCTGGGCGGTGCCGGTCATCTTCGGCATCAGCATGGGGGGCATCTATTTCGGGATCTTCACCCCCACCGAGGCCGGAGCAGCGGGCGCCTTCCTGTCGCTCGCCTATGCGCTGCTGACCCGCAGGATGACCTGGGATGGCTTCAAGGCCGCGGTGAGCCGAACCATCCGCACTACTGCCTTCATCTTCATGCTGGTCATCGGCGGCCAGTTCTTCGGCTTCTTTCTTTCCGTCTCCCGGATCCCGATCGGCCTGGGCGAGTGGATCGATGCGTTGGAAATCGCACCGTGGATCATCGTCACCTTGATCTTCGTGGTCTACTTCATCCTCGGTGCGCTGATGGACGAGATCGCCATCCTGGTCATCATGACGCCCATCATGTACCCGGTGATCATTGCGCTGGGCTACAGCGGTGTCTGGTTCGGTGTCCTCACCATCATGATGCTGCTCACCGGCCTGCTCATGCCCCCGGTGGGCCTTCTGTGTTTCGTGGTGGCCGGGGTGACCAAGATTCCGCTGGGAGAGATCTACCGAAGCATCTTCCCCTTCGTGGGAGCGCTGGCGGTGGCCATCATGCTGGTCATCTTCTGGCCCGATCTGGTCACCTGGCTACCCAACCTCATGACCACCGGCTAGCCATGCGGCTTGATGGCAAGACCGTCGTCGTCACCGGCGCAGCCTCCGGGATCGGCGCAGGCACCGCAGCCGAACTGACCCGCAGGGGAGCGACGGTGATCGGGGTCGACCGGAATCCGATGCCCGGCCTCGACACCGCCTTTCAGGCCGATCTCTCCAACCCGGCATCGATCGACGACCTCATCGACGAGCTTCCCGATGGCCTGCACGGGGTCTGCAACATCGCCGGAGTGGCGCCCAGCGCTCCTGGCGAGCTGGTGCTCAAGGTCAACTTCTTGGCTTTGCGGCACCTGACCCTTGGCCTTGCTCCAAAGCTCGCTCGCGGTGGCTCAATCGTGAATCTGGCCTCCATGGCCGGCAACGGCTGGCGAGATCACATCGGTCAAGTGAGGGAACTACTCGACTCGGATTGGGGATCGGTCGGCGACCTGGTCAACCGGCACGACCTCCACAGTGGGGCGCGCAGCTATTTCCTCTCCAAAGAAGCGGTGATCGTCTGGACGATGATCGAGCGATGGACATGGCGAGACCGAGGAATCCGGATGAACACGGTCAGCCCCGGACCGGTCGAGACGCCGATCCTCGACGACTTCCTCGAGACGCTAGGACCGAGGGCTCAGGAGAGTGTGCGCAACCTGGAGCGATTCGGCCAACCGTCGGACGTGGCGCCCGCGGTGGCCTTCTTGCTCTCGGACGAGTCTGGCTGGTTCTGGGCCTCCAACCTTGCTCCGGACGGGGGTATGGGGGCCCATCTCGCCCTGAAGCGGTACGACCTGCTCTAGGCCCGGAGGGCTTGTTCCACTACGTCGTTAAAGGCCCCCGGCCGGTCGATGTTGGATAGATGCGCCGCCCCTTCGATCAGGTGGAGCCGGCCGTGGGGTATGCCATCGGCCAGCTTCTCCATGGTCTGTGGAGGTGTCGCCACATCCTCGGTGCCTCCGATGAGCAGCGTCGGCGCATCGACGTCGCCCAAGGAGGCCGTGAGATCGGCATCTCGTAACGCCGCACAACATCCGATGTAGCCAACTGGGTCGACCGAGTCGAACATCTCCCAAACCAGCTCCATGGCTTCTGGACGGCGGTCTCCCAGGTCGGCTGTCACGAAACGGGGTACCACCGCCTCACGAATGCCGGACATCCCTCCCTCCTCGACGGCGTCGATCCGCTGGGCCCACAGCTCCGCCGACCCCACCTTGGACGAGGTGTTGCATGCGATCAGACGTCCCAGCCGGCCGGGATGGTTGACTGCGATCCAGAGGGCAATGACGCCACCGAGAGAGATGCCACAGAGATCGAATTCGCCCAGGCCCGCTGCGTCGGCCACGGCGAGCGCGTCGTTGCCCAGGTCATCGATGGAGTACTCACCCGAGCGCGCTCTTGACGTGCCGTGGCCGGGTAGGTCGAACGTCACCACCTGGCGGAGGTCGGAGAGGACCGGGACCTGATCGGCCCACATCCTCTGGTCGGTTCCCAGCGAGTGGATCATCAGCAGCCCGCGGCTGTCGGCGCCGCCCGACACCTCCCACGAGATTTTGCCGGTCCGTCCTTCGATGTTGCTCACCTTTCCTCCAGTACTTGCTTGCTCTCGTCGAGCACCCGATCGATCAACCGGGTGTCGAGCTCGTTTGTGGTGTCGCTGTCGGCCGCGCTGGCTCTCGCAGCCATCGCCGCGGTGTCGATCTCGATGGTTTCGAAGATGGTCTCTGCTGCCTCGAAGGCTGCCGCCGCAGAGCGGAACAGGAGGGGAAGTGCCACCCATTCGACGTGCCAGGAGCCGAGGCCGCGATCCAGCTCATGAGGCCGTGCCCCGACGATCATCCTCGCGGCGCCCGCGGCTATGTCGGCCGCGGCCAGCGCTCGTATCGCATCGATCGGGTTGCGCTTGTGCGCCATGCTCGAAGATCCTCCAGGCCGGGCCGAGATCTCCCCAGTGTCGGTTTGGGCGAGTAGGGCAATGTCGGTGGCGATCTTGGCGACTGAGGCCACCGGCCGTTCCACGGCCCCGACCAATTCCCAGACCCTGGAGCGATCGGTGTGCCACGGGAGTCCAGGGGCCTCCAAGTCCAGGAGGTCGGCCAGGGCGGCCGAGACATCGAGTCCCCGAGCGCCATACGCGCGGAGATTCCCCACCGGGCCGCCCAGCTGCACAGCGAGGGCGGAGCGGGCGGACCTCATTGCGGTGAGATGGTGGAGCAGCGAGTCCAACCAGGAGGCGGCCCTCATCGAGAAGAGGGTGGGCATCGCGTGCTGAAGGAAGGTCCGCCCGATCTGGGGTTGATGCCTGTGGCTCTCGATCGCAACCCTGATGAGGCTCGCTGTACGAGCGACTGAAACCTCGAGGAGGGCCAGGCCCCGGCGGGCGAGCAGCATGTGGGCGGTATCGATGACGTCTTGACTCGTCGCTCCGAAATGGACCCACCGGGCGTCCTCCTCATCGTCCAGCCGCTGTTCGATCAGCTCGACGAGAGCGATCACCGGCGAGCCGGACTCCCACGTCGTACCCAGGATCTGACGGGGATTCGAGATCGGCTCCGAGCATGCGGCCACCACCGCCTCGGCCCGCTCCCGGGGAGCAATGCCCGTATCGGCCAGCGCCTTCGCCAGCGCGGATTCGAACTCCAGCATCGCCGTTACCAGCGACTCCGGGGAGAACACCTCGTCCATGGCCGGTGTGCTCAGCCCGAGGGTGGACATGTCAGGGGACACTGCAATCACCCGAGGTCAGACATCGAAGAAGACCGTCTCACCGTCGCCCTGCAGCCTGACGTCGAACCGGTACTCCTTGGGGTCCGACCCCGATACCAGCTGGGCGATCAGGGTGGAGCGTCGCTCGGCGGGCACCGACGCCAAGACCATGTCGTGGTCGTTGGCGTCGGGTTCGTCGGAGAAGTAGAGACGGGTGAACAGCGGGTTCAGCATGCCTCGCGCCTGGATGATCATCGAGATGTGGGGCGATTGGGGCTCGCCTTCCGGATCGGGGACGCGCCCTGGCTTGACGGTCTCTACGCGGTAGACGCCGGTTTCGAACTCGGTCTTCGCCCGCGCGAACCCCGTGAAGTCCTCGTCGAGGGATCGGTCGCTGATGTCGTCCGGGTGCCGGTAGCGGCCCGCCGGATTCGCCTGCCAGGTCTCGACGAGAGCGTCCTCGACGTGGATGCCGTCGCCGTCGAAGATCCGGCCGCTGATGACGACCCGCTCGGCGCCGTCCGGCACCGGCAGGATGTTCTCTCCCCCCGTGGCGATACGCATCGCGAAGAAGGGGCCGAGCGTCTGTGAGGGGGTCTGTCCCAGCTTGGTGCTCACTCCGCCTCCTCGAGCATGCTCTCCTCACCCCGGATGACGATGTTCCAGCGCCAGCCGGTCGCCCATCCCTCGACGGTGACATCGTGGTCGTAGTCGGCGACCATTCGCTCTCTGGAGTGCTCTGGGGCCGAGTTGTAGATGGAGTCGAGCCGAAGCAACGGGTCTCCCTCGAAGTACATCTGCGTCACGAGCCGCGTCCCGAGCGCCGGCCCGAGCACGGAGAAGTGGATATGGGACGGTCTCCAGGCGTTGGGATTGTTGCCCCAGGGGTACGGACCCGGGCGGATGGAAGTGAATTTGTATCCCCCTTCGGCGTCGGTGCGGCACTGGCCGACGCCGATGAAGTTGGGATCGAGGGGTGCGTTGTTGTTGGACTCTCGCCAGTGGGCGTACCGGCCAGCAGAATTCGACTGCCAGATTTCGAGGATGGTGTCCGGGACGCCATTGCCGTGCTCGTCGAGCACATGGCCGGTGACGATGATGCGCTCGCCGATGGCGGGGCTTCCGGTGCCGGCGTTGGTGGTGAGGTCGGCGTCCTCCTCGGTTATCTCGGCCCAAACCGGCCCGGGCCCGGTGGTCTCTGAAAGGGTCGCGATGATGCTCAGCAAGTCGTGATCAGGACTCCGCTTGATCGTGGACTTGTATTCGGGATAGCGGAACGGGGGGTGATCGGGGTATGCCCTGGGCCCGTAGTGCCTGACGATCGGCTCGGTCATGTCTCGCCTTCCTCGTAGATCGATTTTGCCACCTTGAAAGCCCGGTTGGCCGCCGGTACTCCGGCGTAGACGGCGACGTGCAACAGGACCTCGGTGATCTCCTCGGTGCTCACGCCGGTGTTGCGGGCAGCGCGCAAGTGCAGTTCGAGCTCCTCGTGATTGAGCGCTCCGAGTATGGCAATGGTCACCAGGCTCCGGTCATGGAGATCGATCCCGGGGCGTGTCCAGAGGTCACCCCACACGTTCTCGGTTATCCAGCGTTGGAAATCGCGGTCGAGCTCGCCCATGGCCAACGTTGCATTCTCGACGTGCTCGACGCCGAGCACCTTGCGGCGAACCTCCATTCCCTCTTCATGGGATCCCATGACACTCACACCTCTTCACAGTGGGGGACCAACGTAGTTCTCAGCCAGGGTGCGACGAGCGTTCTCCGACTCGAACACGTAGTCGAGTTCGGCCTGCTGGAGACGGACGTCGAAAGCGTCACTCATCCCGGGGAAGCGGTGCATCGTCTGGGTCATCCACCAGGAGAAGCGCACCGCCTTCCACACCCGGGCAAGGGCGGTCTCGGAGTAGCCAGCGAGGCGCTCCGGGGAGCCCGAGGAGTACGCCTCGGCGAAGGCCCTTGCCAGGTAGACCACGTCCGAGATCGCCAGATTGAGACCTTTGGCTCCCGTCGGCGGGACAATGTGGGCGGCGTCGCCGGCGAGGTACAGCCTCCCGTGGCTCATGGGTTCCATGACCCAGCTTCGTAACGGGGTCACAATCGTCTCGATGGTGTCGCCGGTGACGAGGCGCTCGGCCGGGCTGTCGGGGAGGCGGGTCTTGAGAGCCTCCCAGAACCGCTCGTCGGGCCAGTCCGCGACCGTGTCGTCGGCGGAGCCCTGGACGTAGTAGCGGCTCAGTTCTTCGCTGCGCATCGAGCACAAGGCGAATCCGTCGGGATGGTTGGCGTAGATGATTTCGTCGCTGACCGGTGGGGTGGGTGAGAGCACTCCGATCCAGACGAAGGGGTAGAGACGCTCGAACTCCCGTCTTCTGGCTTCAGGCACGTAGTCCCGAGTCGCCCCGCGAACTCCATCGCAGCCGGCGATGTAATCGCACTGGATCTCGTGGCGCTCCCCATGCCGCTCGAAGGTGACCCGGGGTGAGCCGGTGTCGATGTCATGAAGCTGGGTGTTTTCAGCCTCGTCGATGAGGGGAATCGCCTCCCTCTCGAGCGCGTCGTACAGATCATTCTGCAATTGGGTCTGGCCATAGACGATGACGTGTTTGCCCACCAAGGCCTTCAAATCGACACGCAGCAGCTTGCCGCCGAAAGCGAGGTTGACCCCGTCATGGATCAAGCCCTCCCTGTCCATGCGATCACCGAGACCGACATCCCTGAGGATCTCGCCGCTCCCGTGCTCGATGACGCCGGCCCGCACCCTGCCGAGCACGTAGTCCTTGGAGCGAAGCTCGAGGACGACGCTGTCGATTCCCTCGAGATGCAGCAGGTATGCAAGCAGGCTTCCCGCCGGGCCACCGCCGATGATCGCCACCTGAGTCCGCTGGGGCAGTTCGGTCATTCCGTGTTCAAACCCTTCGTGCGGCTCGTGCCGAACCTATCAGCCATCGGTTCTTCCTGTCTTGACACGTGTATAGCGCAATCGTACGCTGTTCGCACGATTGTTCGCCATACGAACTAGGCGGCGTTTCCGGTCTATGCCATCCGGTCATCGCCGCTCCGAGGAGCCGCTGAATTGGCCGAGTTCACCTCGCTCTCCGAGGCAATCGAGAGCCTCGTCGGAGATGGATCCACCGTGGCCATGGAGGGTTTCACCCACCTCATCCCCTTTGCGGCCGGCCACGAAGTCATCCGCCAGGGTAAGCGGGACCTGACACTGGTCCGGATGACCCCAGACGTCATCTATGACCAGATGATCGGGATGGGATGCGCCCGCAAGCTGATCTTCTCCTGGGGCGGCAACCCCGGCGTGGGGTCGCTCCACAGGTTGCGCGACGCCGTCGAGAACGGCAGGCCCGCTCCTTTGGAGTTGGAGGAGCACAGTCACGCCGGGATGGCCGCCCGGTATACCGCCGGTGCGGCTGGTCTCCCGCTCGGAGTTCTCAGGGGTTACCAAGGCACCGACCTCGCGGGCCAGACCCGTGTAGCCGTTATCGAGTGCCCCTTCACCGGTGAACAACTCACCGCCGTGCCCGCGATGAAACCCGACGTCGCCGTGATCCACGCCCAACAAGCCGATCGCCAGGGCAACGTTGGTATCTGGGGCATCACCGGGGTCCAGCGAGAGGTCGCCTTGGCCGCAAAGAGCGTCGTGGTCACGGTGGAAGAGATCGTCGACACCCTCGACACCACCGGGCCCAACCATGCCATCCTCCCCTCCTGGACCATCACCGCCATCGCCTTGGCCTCGCGTGGATCCCATCCGTCCTACTCGATGGGTTACACAGTCAGGGACAACCACTTCTACACAAGGTGGGACGCGATCTCCCGCGACCGCGAGCTCTTCGCGTCATGGATGGACGAGTTCGTGTTGTCCCGTGACTTCCAGGGATATCTGAGCGCGCTCGACGACGGGTCGATCTTGAAAATGCTCGGCGATGAGTGAGTACACCACCGACGAGATCATGTCGATCGTCGCCGCGCGGCATCTACGGGACGACCAGGTGTGCTTCGTGGGTATCGGGCTTCCAAGCGAGGCTGCCAATCTCGCTCGGCTCTTGCACGCTCCGAACGTGACACTGATCTACGAGTCCGGGACGATCGGCACCAAGCCTGACGTCCTGCCTCTGTCGATCGGCGACGGAGAGCTCGCCGAACAGGCCGACTTGGTGGTCAGCGTGCCGGAGATCTTCGCCTACTGGCTGCAGGCCGGCCGGGTGGACGTCGGGTTCCTCTCTGCGGCTCAGATCGATCGGTTCGGAAATCTCAATAGCACCGTGATGGGTAGCTATCTGCAGCCCAAGGTGCGCCTCCCCGGAGCGGGCGGTGCCCCCGAGATCGCCTCCTCTGCCGGGGAGGTGATCGTGATGCTTCGACACAGCCGCCGCACCTTCGTGGAAGCGGTCGACTTCATCACTTCGGTCGGCTTCGGTCGAGACGGCCAGGGTCGTCATGACGGGTGGGGCGCCGGACCGAGTGTCGTGATAACTGACTTGGGGGTGCTGAAGCCGCAACCGCAGACCAAGGAGCTACAGCTGGTCGCCATTCATCCCGGCATCGACATCGAGCGAGTCAGAGACAGCACCGGGTGGTCGCTGCAGGTAGCGGACGATCTGGCCGTCACCGACTCGCCCACACCGGAGGAGCTGGAGATCCTCCGCGACCTCAAGGAGAGGACGGCCCGGGCCCACGCCACACCCTGACCTTCCGGAGCCAGCCACCCCTCCCACCCGGGTGTGCGCTCTGCGAACAGAGGGGCTACAGTCGTGACGTGACGACGACGCAAACTCGGGACTTCATCCAGTCGCTCGCGAAGGGCTTGGCTGTCATCAACAGCTTTTCGAGGGAGCGACGCGCTCAGACCCTGAGTGAGGTGGCTGAGCTGACCGGCCTCACCAGGGCAACCGCGCGCCGGGTCCTCATCACGCTGCTCGAACTGGGTTATGTTCGCCAGACTGGACGAGATTTCTCCCTCACCCCGCGGGTCCTCGACCTCGGCTATTCCTTCCTCTCCTCGTTGCAGGTCGTCGAGCTCGCCCTGGAACCCATGGAAAGGCTCGTCAATGAGGTCAAGGAGTCCTCGTCGATGTCGGTCCTCGACGAAGGCGAGATCGTCTACGTCGCCCGGGTACCTACGACTCGCATCATGACTATCGCGTTGGCTCTCGGCTCGCGCCTCCCCGTGTATCCGACCTCGATGGGCCGCGTTCTCCTAGCGGGCTCGAGCGATGACGTGGTCGACGATTACATCGCCAAGACGGAGCTGAAGGCGCTCACACCGCACACCATCACCGACAAGGGACGCTTTCGCGCGACCATCGATGACGTACGTGCAATGGGATACGCCTTGGTCGACCAGGAACTGGAGGAGGGAGTGCGTTCGATAGCAGCACCCATCTCCAACGGACGCGGCGAGGTGATCGCGGCGATGAACCTCTCCTGTCATGCCTCGCGGGTCACCGTGGCTCGGATGGAACAAGAGTTCCGCCCACGAATCATCGCCATCGCGGCGGAGATAAGCGCCAGCGCCAGCGCACTGCCGTTATGAGTGTCAATCAGTCCTCGCGGTACCTCTCCCTCGCAGTCTTCGAGTAGGGAACCGGGGCCACCACCGCGCCCAGCTCGACCTGGGTATGCGATTCCACGGTCGGCTTCGAGGTGCCTCCCTCGGACTCTCCCCAAACCAGCGTCACCTCAGTGCCCAGCTTCGCGTATTCGTTGTCCACGACCGCGAGGGTCAGCATCTTCCGCTCGTTCGAGCTGTAGCCGATCCAGGTGGAGATGCCAATGGTCGCTCCGCCGACGGTCACCGCGTCATAGGGATGCATCGCATATACCGCCGACGGAAACTCGAAGAATTTGGCCCGGCCACCTTCCTCGAGGTGGGTGCCGATGACGGAGAGAACGTCGGCGGCGTCCAGAGCGAGGGTGACCTTTGTGCGCGGAGGGTGCCCCGCCATCTCCTCGAGGGCGTCACGGCCGATGAAATCGTGATCGAACTTGACGAAGCTGCCATATCCAAGATCCCAGGGCGTGAAGTAATAGTCCTGGACATCGGTCGAGAGAAAGCTCCCGCCGAGTGAGGCCGAACCTTCGTAACCGTCACCGGGAAGCCACTTCCGGTAGTCCTCCAAGCTCTCCCCGGTGTACACCGCGGGCAACGGAGACGGGATCCACCCCGATTCGAGTGTGTTCGACGAGTACGCCCTGGAACCGACCCGGCGTAGCCCGAACTCCTGACCAGCGCCAAGGATGGCGTCGACGACGGGCTCCTTTTCCTCCCAAGGGCCGAAGAACTCGAACCCGGGCTGTCCCACCATCCCGTGACGCAGCGCTCGTACTTGGGTGCCCCCGATGGTCATCGTGGTCATCTGGAAGAATTTCACATCCGGCGGAGGCTCGCCGAGCACCTTTTCCATGAGCGGCATGGCGTTGGGTCCTTGGATCTGCAGCCGATAGGACTTCCTCCGCGACTTGTCCTCTCGCTGCGCGGTTCGCTGGTCGATCTCGCACCGAACGTCGAAGCCACCGGACTCCGCCTGATAGCGGATCCAGTTGAGGGCAGGGACCCGACCGACCAGATTGAAACTCTCGTCGCCGAGACGGAAGAGGATCACGTCGCCGATCACGTATCCCTCGGGGGTGCAGGGAGCGAGGTGCTTGGCGTTTCCGACCTCGAAGCCAGTGAAGCTGTTGTAGCCCACCCGAGTGAGCAGCTCCAGCGCATCGGGTCCCTCGAGGGCGAGGTCCACCATGTGGTAGGAAAGATCGAACAGCACGCAAGTTCGCTGCCATGCCTCCTGCTCGTCCCGCCAGTTGGTGAATTCGGGAGGGACCCCGGGATACACGTTGGGTCCGACTTGCGCGTTGCGAAGCATGTCGACGATGTTGTCCCGTGATTGGACGAGCTCTTCCAGACTGCCCATTTCTCTCCTCTGTCGTCGCTGCTGCTCGCCCCAACCTACGCGTTCAGTCCCGCAGCAACTGCCAAGTCCTGGAGATCAGTTCTGAATGGTCGCTCTCGCTTAGGACGCGGCACGCACCGCGACCGAGTGCCAGACGGGGTGGGAGGCGTCCCGGGCGCGCGGCTGTCATCGCGTGGCGACTGATCGCAACCAAGAAGCCAAGTCCTCCATCAGAGGTGTCCATGGTTCACCGGCGCGGGTGATCATCCCAAATTCGATCTCTGGCGTAGTGCCGGCGAGACGGAGGGTTCGGAGAGGATCCATTGCATGGTCTCCGGCGTATCCTGGAGCGAAGGTTGCCAGAACACCCAGCCCCGCCTGGGCAGCCAGCTTCCTGGCCTGGATGCCGTCGATCTCGATCATGACTCGCGGGTTGCGGATGCCGGAGCTGCGCAACATCTCGTGGTAGCTGATCACCTCGCCAGTATCGATCGGGCCCGCGATGAGGCCGGCGGCGTTGATCTCATCGGGGGTCACGGTGTGTTGCATGGCGAGCTCGTGGTCGGGAGCCACCAGAAAGATCAGGTCAGAGGTGTGCAGCGACTCAAAATCGAGCTGGGGCGGGATCTGCCAGTCGTTCACGTAGGCCATGTCGAGTGAGCCCGTGGAGACAGCCTCGACCAACTCGATGCTGTGGGCAAAGCGCAGAGAGAGATGCACCTCGGGATGATCCCGGACATAGGGAGCGACGATCAGGTCCAGAAAGAACTGATGCTCGAGGGCGATGCTAGCCCCAACGGCGATCCGCCCCACCTGGCCGGCGCGCATCCTCTCGATCGTCTCGCCGAGTCGGCCACCCTCGTTGAGCATCGTGTGCGCACTGCGGTAGACCTGTTCGCCCTCCGGCGTGAGATGGATCGTCCTGTTGCGGTAGATAGCCAGTTCCGCACCGACAGCGCGCTCCAAGGCGTGGACGTGATAGGAAACCGACGGTTGAGCCAGCCCGAGCTGGCTGGCCGCGGCTGAATAGCCGCCCTGGTCGACAACGGTCACGAATACATGAAGCCGCTGCAGACTGATGTCGCGCGGTGACAGATAACCCATAGAAGAACTCTATAGCTATATAGACAGAGAGGCGTTGTCATCTATGGCACCGTTGCGGTATGTTCGACGGACGCCATCGAGTTGGATCGTTCAAGCCAAGGAGCGTCGAGATGCCCAAGTTCCGGATTCAGACCCACGGAAGGCTCCAGGAGTGGGTTGCCGAGGAGAAGGGCTACTTCGCCGACGAGGGCCTCGACTACGAGTTCGTCGACAACACCCTGATGAACGATTGGGTGGCTGCTGCATCTTCGGTCTCGGGTGCCACCGACCACCGCTCCGGTGCCTACGAGACTTTGGAGGAGGGCAATGCCTGCGCCGTCGGCTCGGCCTGCCACTGGGCGGTGAATCAGGCTGCCTCGGCCTCACACGGCAAGATGTGGGGCCACGCCTATTCGGTCACCCCGAGCGGGATCTATGTGGCACCCGACTCGCCTGTGCAAAAGCCATCCGATCTCGCCGGCACCGAGATAGGGGTCGGCTATCACTCGGGCAGTCATTTCTCGGCGCTGGCTGCCCTACAAAGCTTCCTCGAGCCCGATGACATCAACCTCGTCTACAGGGGCGGCCCCCAGGACCGACTCACCCGGCTCCTGGAGGGATCGGTACCGGCAGCCAACATGTTCGGAAACCCGATGTACGTCCTCGAGCAGAAGGGCTTCCGCAAGGTGGTGGACACCACGTTCATGATCGGATTCATCGTGGAGAGCGATGCCTCTCCGGCCGACGTCGAGAAGTACTTCGCGGCCTTGCAGCGTGCCCAGCGCGACATCGACGCCGAGCCCGAGCGCTACAAGCACTACTTCCTCAAGGAGTTGCCTGCCGAGTACCACGACGAAGTCGAGGTGCAGGGCTTCGGCACGGGGGAGCGGATCGTGTTCGAGCCCTACACCCGTGAGGTCTACGAGTCCACCCGGCAGTGGATGGTCGCCAACGATCTGTTCGCCGAACCACAGAAGCGCCAGATCGCCTACGAGAACGCCGTCCTCGTCTGATCGGGTTCTTGAGCTTCTCTTGGGGCTCAGATGATTGACTGAGCATCTCGAGTCAAGACAGATTCGCGCCTTCGCGCCTCGTCGAGTCAGCCAGGTCCCCCGAAACAATCGACCAGCCCTACGCACCGCACAGCAAGGCGGTGTTGCGACCATCCAGACCACACTGGGCGTAGTCCTGGGCCCGTAGTTCAGTCGCGCAGGACCGCGGTGGCTTCGGAAGACGCTCCCACCTCGACGATGTCCCGACCGGCGAGACCCAGCAGCGCCGTCTCCACCTGTCGGGTCAGCGACACCCGCACCGTCACCCCGTCGTTGTCGAATTCGATGTCCGCGTCGAGGCCGTCCATTCGGACATCGCGCTCGAGAATGCGCCACGCCTGATCCGTTGCCTCCTCCCGATGAAGGGTCAGGTTCTGGGCGTCACGCCACTCGGATTCGTCGACCGCACCCGCCGCGGGGCGCCCCCCCCCC
>JBBDQP010000033.1:0-1872 GCA_040905965.1 Acidimicrobiia bacterium | reverse complement strand
GCCGCCGCCGACGCCGCAGCGTCGGCGAGGGCGGCCAACTCCCGGCGTTCGGCGATGAGCGCCCAAAGATCGACACTCAACACGCCGAGCGACATGAGGGCGAACGCCAGCCCCAGCACCCAGAAGGTCACCGAGCCGCGCTCCCTCACGGGGTGCTCCGATAGGGATCCAGCGGTTCGGAGTGAGTATGCGAGACCATCTCCGGCCCACCCAACAGCCAGGGCGGAACTTCGACGTCGACGACGACCTCCACGGCGCTGCGACCACCGAGCGGGCATTCGTCGATCATGTCGATTGGCCGCGCTGGATTTCCACATACGCCGACACGCACCGCCGCGGGCGACACGCCTGACGACTCGATGAGCCGGCCGAAGCGGAAGACCGAGTCGATGGAGACTGCCCCGCCTGACACGACGAGCGTCCGTGCGACGTCGACAGCCAGCGATCGCGCCAAGACGCGGCGCTCCAGGGCAGGGCCGAACGACAAGACGAGCAACGCCACAGGCACGAGGAGGACGAGAATTCCGACGGCGAGCTCGATCGGCGCCGAGCCGCGCTCGGTCACCAGTCACCGCCGATCAGAGCACTCGCTTCAGCCCTGATGGAGAACGTCGGGGCCGCGGGCAGAATCGCAGGCAGCACTCCCGTGATGGATGCCACCACGACGCCCTCCGACACCTGGCATGTCGGATCGAGGCCCGCACCAAACGAGCCGCCCAGGAGGTCGCTCAGGACCTCGGTGAGCGCTGCGGCGCATGCCGACGACGGTTCGGCCGCAACCGACGCCCGCCGTACGGCTTCGTCCACGGCGGTTCGAGCCACCCCCCGGGCGTACTGGACGAGCACGAGATTGGCGAGGAGCACGAACGTGGCCAGCGCGAACGTCGCTGCGACCACCGTCGGCAGGGTCGCCATCCCGTCCTCGTCACTCCAGATCCTCATTCATGATCCGGTCGGTGAGCGTGTCGATGATGTCGAGTCCGGCCTGGCGAAGGGCGTACCAGATGGCCACAAGGGCCACGATCGCCAGCGCCGCGTTGCCGAGGAGTTCGGCAGTGTTCAGACCGCGTTCGTCGCGGTGGAGTCTTCTCGCCGTCCTGGCGATCTTGTCGATGAGCATCATCATGATGTCTCCTTTCTTCGGTTGTTCCTTCAGTCGAAACCCAGCACCAGTGACGGCAGCGGGGCCCCGACGAACAGCAGCATGACCGGTGCGAGGATGGCGATGGTCGGCACCAACATGGCCGCCCGACGTTTCGTCGCCGAACGTCGAATCGCCTCCCGGCGACTCTCACGAACGTCCTCGGCGAGCGAAAGCAACGCATCCGCCAGATCGGTCCCGCGTTCCTCCGCCAACGCCAGGAACCCATAGGTCCGCGCACAGGAGGGCTCAGGTGTCTCGTCGGCAATACGACGGAAAGCTGAAGCAGCCGGCTGTCCCGCCCGGTGGAGACGCAAGGCTTCGCGCAGTTCCTCGACCACCTCGCCCCGGCCGCGAGCGACGATCTGGGAGACAGCCGAGACGACTCCCCCACCGGCACGGACACGCATCGCAAGCAGCTGGTTCACCGTGTAGATCTCGATCGACATCCTCGCTCGCCGCTCGTCGATCGCCCGATCGAGGCGGCCCCGTTGACGCGTCGCCCCGATCACCAAACCGAGGGCCACTACCGCCAGAACCTGGGATCCTGACATCCCGACCATGCCGGCGACAGCGCCGGACCCGGCCGTCGCCGAGACGACGGTGAGCAGCTGGCGTATCCGGTAGGCGGCAGCAGGGTCGTCCGAGTCTTGGAACAGACGAGCCTGGCGGAGACGCAACAGCAGCGCGTCACGCGACAGCCCGTCCATCACGTCGCCGACCCGTTCGGC
>JBBDQP010000032.1:0-8077 GCA_040905965.1 Acidimicrobiia bacterium | reverse complement strand
GGTCGGCGCCGAGCCTCGGGGTGAACGCAGTTCAGGTGGCGTCCCGCTACGTGTCGCGACTCCTCGAACTGGGCCGCATGCTGGAAGGCCGAGCCCCCGTCGGCAGCCCGTATGACCCTCCGCACACCACGATCAACGTGGGTGTGGTTTCTGGGGGCACGGCACGCAATGTCGTCGCAGGCGAGTGCGTGATCGAGTGGGAGATGCGACCCGTGACTCGCAGCGACTCGGAGTTCGTGCTTGCAGGTGTGCAGGCGGTCGAAGAAGTGCTTGGCGAGGAGATGCGTCGGGTATCGGACGAGGTGTCGATCGTGACGCGCACCGAAGGAGCGGTGGACGGTCTCGAAAAGGACGCCGCGTCGGCCGCAGTGGCGCTCGGTCGGGCACTTCTCGGCAATCAGCCGACGGCCGTCGTCTCTTTCGGTACGGAGGCGGGCATCTACCAGGCCGCAGGCATCCCGGCGATCGTGTGCGGTCCAGGGACGATCGAGATGGCCCACCGTCCCGACGAGTACATCGAGATCTCCGAACTCGAGCGCTGTCTCGAGATGCTGGCTGCCCTCACCACCCACCTCTCCGCCTGAACGGCTGTTCGGCGGGCCGGATCGGACGTGAAAGTCCGATCTAACCCTGGGTCGCAGTGGACTCGAGGGTCGGGAGGCGGAGGAGGAGTCCGGCGGCGACCACCGCGGTCCCGGCGGCTCCCAACGACGTCAGACGCATTCCGCCCACCGAGTACATCCACGGTCCGGCCAGGTCACCCACGATCCGGCCGATGCCGGTCGCCACCGAGAACCACGCCAGATAGCCGGTTCGGTTCTCCGGGTGGATCTCCGTCGCCACGGTCATCGCTGAGACGATCGTGTATTCGATCAGGGCGATGCCGACCGCGAGCACGACCACCCCCACCACCAGCGAATCAGAGACGAATCCGAACGCGGCGAACACCAGACCGGCCAGGCCCAGGGCGAAAGCCAGCGCCTTCCGCTTGTTCACCCGGTCGGTGATCGCCACCACTCCTCCCTCGCCCAGCAGTTCGGCGACGCCGATGGCGGTGCCGACCCCGCCGAGCGCCAGGAGGGCAAGCCCGAAGCTGTTCTCCAGCCATGTGCCGAGGTTGACGAGCAGGATCTCGAGTGAGACACCGACCAATCCTCCGACCACGAGAAACCATCGGGCCGGTCCCCGGACCACGGGCTTCTCCGCCAGCTCCACCACCTCGGGAGAATCGACCCGGTCGAGCCTCGCCACCGCCACCATTCCGATGGCCGCCAGAAGACCGAGCGTCAGGAAAGGCGTGTTCCATGTGCCGCGCTCGATGAGCCATCCGGCCACCGGAGCACCCACCAAGAGCCCTCCGGCCCACGCGACCTCCAATATCCCGATATGGCGGCTGCGTTGGTGCCACGGGACCCGTTCGGCGACGTGGGCCTGGGCACCGACATCGAACAGTGGTTTGCCGAAGCCGATGAGAGCGAAGCCGATCAGCGCTCCGATGAAGACTCCGAACCAGGCGGTGACCAACGAGCCGACGGCAAAAATCGCCAAGCCGGTCAGCAGTAGCGCCCGGCTGGTGGCCCGACGTCCTGCAAGTCCGATCGCAACCGGAGAGGCGAAACCGGCGACCCATCGAACCGACACGAGCGCGCCGGCCTGGCCGATGCTGATTCCCAGCCCACGGGCGATCGCCGGGAGGAATGGATACACGAGGCGTACTGCGGTGTTGAGGACCAGCTTGAGGGCGACCAGCCGGATGGTGCCGATTTGAGGACCCGCCGGCCGTGGGGTCATACGGCGAGCGAGAGAGGCAGGGCGACGACGGCGAGGGTCGGTTCGCTGAGGCTCCCAACGTAGAGGTAGCGACCGTGCGCAATGGCTGACGTGGTCACGGCCACTCTGCCCGACGGGTCCTGGAGGGTGGCGATCACGGATCCCGCTTCGTCGAACGCGGCGACGAAGCCGTGTCGAGATGCCTTCGGTTGCAGGCGTTCGGGGAGACGATGGATGACCCGTCTCACCCTCGGCCGGGAGAGCGTGGCGTCGAGGGCACGATCCCGCGTGCGCGGAAACGCGCACCAGAAGAGCCCGTTGCCAACGTTCAGGTTGTCGGGGAAGCCGGGGAGATTCTCGATGAAGATGTCCTTGGTCCCCGCGCGCTCACCATGCAGCCAGATTCGGTGGATGCGATAGCTCCCGAGTTCCGCCACCAGCACGAAGTCCTCGGCGGAGGAGAGGGCGACTCCGTTGGCGAACACGAGACCGTCCATCACGACGTCGACGTCTCCGTTGGTGTCGCGGCGATACAGCAGTCCTGTGGCAGAGCGTTCGAGGATGTCGGCGGTGTAGTCGGCCAGACTCCAGCGATGGGAGGAGACCGAGAAGTAGATGGTGCCGTCCCGGGCGACCGCCGCGTTGTTGGTCAGTGTGAACGCGGTATCGCCGTACCGATCGACGAGCAACCGGGACTTTCCATCCGGGGTGACCCGCTGCAGACCCAATTCGGCGTTGCAGACGATGAGGGACTCGCCGTCGCTGTCGATCTCGATGCCGAGGGGCCGACCGCCGACGTTCGCGAGCTCTTCTGGGACACCGCCGGTCACGTCGAAGCGCAGGACCCGTCCATCGGCGAGGCCGGTCACGGGCCTTCCCTCGGCGTCGATGGCGATGTCCTCGGGGCCCCTCCCGGTGGTGTCCCACAGCGCGGCGGAACGCAGAAGGTCGTTCTTTGCGAACGGCCCTGTCAGGCCGGGGTCTCTCGGTGCGTGCCAACTACGAGGTTCGAACTCCATAGCGCTGATTGTGGTCGAAGAGATTGGGCGTTGCTGTCGGTCCCCACTGATACCCTCGCCTTCGATGAGTGAACACCCGGGCGAACAGCCCACAGTCGGCAGGGTCATCGGCACCGAAGACGCCACCCCCCTCGAATTCTGGGTGGCCGTGGCCGAGGGCCAGTACCTCCAGCTCGACGATGTCGTTGCGCTCGAGCGGGTGCTTCCCGGCGGTGAGATGGTCTCGATGTTCGGAATGGTGTCACAGGTGCGGGCTCGTCATGAGGGTGCCCGGTTCGACTCTGACGTGTTCCTCATCGAGGACGGCGTACTCCCGGCCGAGGTCTCTGAGTCGGCGAAGGTCTCCACCACCAGGTTCGAACCGGAGACATTCGTACCTCCCCGGCCGGGACAGGCGGTGCGTCGCGCCGTCGGCGAGGAGCGCGACAAGGCCCTCTTCTTCGACCGGATGGTCGAACGGCTCCCGATCGGCCTGTCGCGGGCGGGGGAGCCGTTGTTCGTGAACCTCGAGTTCCTCGACGGCAGGCGGGGAGCCCACGTGAACATCTCCGGCATCTCAGGTGTGGCGACCAAGACGACCTACGCCACCTTCCTGCTCCATTCGATCTTCACAAGCGGGGTGCTCGGACCTCGGGCGGTCAACACGAAGGCGCTCATCTTCAACGTGAAGGGCGAGGATCTCCTTTTTCTCGACCGTCCGAACTCGGCGCTCGAACCCGACGAGGCCGCCAGGTACGGCAGGCTCGGCCTGCCCGCCGAAGCCTTCGGTTCGCTGTCGGTGTACGCGCCGCCTCGATCAGGGGGCGCAGTGGCGGCACCTGACGTCTATTCGCGCACCGACGGAGTCGTGACGTCGTTCTTTTGGACGCTCGAAGAGTTCTGTCATGACGATCTGTTGGCCTTCCTGTTCGCCGACGCCGAGGACGACCGCGCCCAATACACGATGGTCATTCACAACGTGATGGCTCGGCTTCGCAAGGCTGTCGCCCTCGACGACGGTGCGGTGATGCTCGATGGGGAGACCGTGAGAACCTTCCCCGACCTCACCCAACTCATTCAGCGGCGGGTCACCGACGAGGACACCCGCTACGACTGGGCGGGGCCGGCCATCGGGCAGGGCACGGTCAACGCGTTCGTCCGCAGGCTCCTCGGCTCGGTCCGCCACGTGGAACGTCTCATCCGGGGTGACGTCGCCAACGCTGCCAAACATCAGATCTCCCTCGACAGTCAGGTGACCGTCGTCGACATCCACAACCTGAACGATCGCGCCAAACGGTTCGTCGTCGGGGTGACGATCCGCCGCCAGTTCGAATTCAAGGAGCGAGCCGGCCAGTCCGACGAGCTGCTGTTCCTGGTGCTCGACGAGTTGAACAAGTACGCCCCGCGGGACGGGTCGAGTCCGATCAAGGAGATCCTGCTGGACGTCGCCGAGCGGGGGAGAAGTTTGGGCGTGATCCTGATCGGCGCCCAGCAGACCGCGTCGGAGATCGAGCGCCGCATCATCGCCAACTCGTCGATCCGGGTCGTCGGGCGCCTCGACTCGGCCGAGGCCGCTCGGGAGGAGTACGGCTTCCTTCCCAGCGTGCAACGTCAGCGGGCCACGATCATCAAACCGGGCACGATGATCGTCTCCCAGCCCGAACTGCCCATTCCCCTGGTGCTCGAATTCCCGTTCCCGGCGTGGGCGACGCGGGCGTCCGAGGCGGTGCCCGTATCGGCGCCGGGCGGACCCGAAGATCCGTTCGAGGGCCTCGACGCGGGCGGGTGACTCAGCAGTGACCGCGCGAGGAAAGGTTCGTGGGCACGCCTTCCACGACAAAGGACGAGGTTGGCGGGCAACCTTCGCTGCACACAACGCGGGATGGATCACATCGTGGCGATCCGTTCCGCGAGTGTGCCGAGCATCGCCATCGCCACTTCTGGACGCTCTTCGAGGATGGCCTGGACTTCGGAGCCGCCCAGACCCAGTGTGTGGACGCCGTCGGCGCCGGCGATGCCATCGAACGATCTGGGAAGCTTGCGAAGCAGGGCGAGCTCTCCGACGTGGTTTCCGGGGCCATAGGAGCGGACGGGCACCGTGGCGTTATCGCTCTGGCGGGCGATGACCACCTCGCCCGAAACGATGATCAGCATCTCGTCGCCTTCTTCGCCCTCGCGGAATATCCATTCATCCGCCTGGTAGTGGCGTTCGGTGGTCACGAGCGCGATGCGCTCGAGGTCTTCGGGGTCTATCGCTGAGAACATGGGTACTTGCTGGAGGACGAGTACCCGTTGCATCAGGTCGAGTGTCTCGGTCTCGTGCATGAGCGGCAGCTCCCATCTTGCCAGGGCGGAGCGCACCACGGGGGACGGATCCCGAGAAGCGGCATGCGCCAGCCGCCGGGCGTCGTCCAGGAGTTCCTCACCCAGACAGAGGTATGCCAGGGCGCGAATCCAACGGTCGTGGTCCGATGCCAACTCCCGGAGGCTCGTCCAGCGGTCGCGTACGTCTGCTGTCTGGTCCTCCTCCAGGAGGCTCAAGAGATCGCCGACCACACCACGGTCGGCTAGGGAGTCGAGAGCCTCCATCGCCTGGCTTCGGGTTTCTTCGATGTCCGACCAGAGACCCCGCATCACCGTCAGCATTGCTGCTTCGTTGTCCGGCGTCGTCAGAGCCGTGATTGCCCACCGTTCCAGCCGTTCTTCGCGCGCAGTCAGCAGGCGCACCAGGTAGCCGGCCGTCGCTGATGGGTGGAGGCGTGAGTCCAGCGCTTGGCGGTGACGACGGAGGTACGCGGCTCGGGCGATCTCCTGGGAGGCCCAGGCGGTGAGGCCGGGGCCGCGCGCTCCCGTATCCGCGAGGGCATCGAGGGCTGCATCGCTGGCCCGCACCGACCCCCCTTCCAACACCGTGAGGAGTGCATCGATGCCTTCTCGGGTCCGCGCCAGTGCCTTGGCGGCGGAGCGACGGGCGACGATCGACGGGTCATCTAGGAGATTCACGACTCGCGGAACCTGATCAGACCGCGTTGCCAGCAATGGTGCGGCCGATGCTCGTACGAGGCGATGGGGGTGGTCGAGGAACGGAGCCAGATCCGCGTCGGTGAGGTCGGGACGCAATTGGAGCGCTTCGAGGGCAACGGTGATCTCGTGGGCGACATCCGAATTGAGGAGGGAATCGAGGATCGCTCGACCCGCGGTGCCGCCCTCCACGACGGCCGCCATCGCCCGTACCGACGGGTCGGGATCTGCCAACACTTTCGTGAGCTCGGCATGGGCCACGGTCCTGCCGGCCAGCGCCATTTCCAGTACCCGTCGCCGCACTTGGGGAGCGGGATCGGCGAGAAGAGTGGAGTGGTGCTCCTGCCAGCCGCGGTCGCCGAGGGCCTCGAGAGCGGCGGTTCTGACGCGCACGTCGTCGTCACCCAGAGCGCGACCCAGCAGGTGGGAGGCTTCTTCACCGTTCACGCGAGCCAGCGAGGTGGCAGCCATCACCCGCGCCTCGGGGCGAGCATCGTCGAGGCAAGCTGACATCGCCCGCAGCGTGTCGGCGTCATGTCCCGGTTTCTGCAGCCCTGCGACAGGCATGGTGAACACGTCGGGTAGTCCGCTCCTCACCGCCTCTACCAGTGCCGATCCGTATGCACTACGCATTCGCCATACCCCGAGTGCGGCTGCCAGTGCGACGACCAGGCCGATCACCGTCTGGGTCTGCCGGGGAAGTGCCGATCCGGCCAGGAGCAAGGCACCGGACAGCATCGTTCCGAGTTGCAAAGGCCCGGCCGCCATGAACGCCATCACTTGGCCTCGCCGCCGGCTCGTGAGCACGTTGAACAGCGAACTCCAGGCAGTCATCCCGATGGCGTTCACCGCCACGAACTGGAGGCCCCTCACAACTGTCGCGGTGACGAGTCCGAAGGAGACGATCCAGGTGGAGAAGCCGCCCACATAGACGAGCGGAACGGCCATGAGGGTGGCGACCACTCCCAAGCGGGCGAAGAGCCGGTTGGTCACGAACAGGGAGACCAGGAACGTGGCGGCAGTTGCGACTGCAGAGAAGTAGCCCAAATAGGACGCGACCTCCGCTTCGGCCGAAAACGAGGCGGTGACGATCTCGCTGAAGGGAAAGACGACCAAGAAGAGGAGCGCGCTGAAGGCCACACCCACGCCGGCGGCGATCTTGAGCAAGGGGTTGCTCATGGTCAGATGGAGGCCGGACCGGAAGTCGGTGAGGACCGAGTCAGATGGGGGCTCGGAGGCGGCGGGGAAGAATCGTGCGGCGAGACCGGCGACCAGCATCGCTGCCGCCACGAGAAGACCGGCTTGTACCAGCAGGACGTTCTCGGTCCCGAGTACGCGCGCCAAAGGGCCGGTGCTGGCGTTCCCCACCACTCCACCGGCGATACCGGCTGACGCCAACAACGGGAAAAGGCGCTTGGCCTGTCGGGTGGTGTACACCTCTCCCGCTGTTGTCCACATCGCGGTGAGGCTCACGGTCATGACGACTTGGCCCATCAACCACACGACGGGGTACACACCGGGGAGATCGAAGAAGATCCCCACGCGTTCCAGCACGATGGCGGCACCGGCGCCGGCGAAGGCGATCGGCAGCCATTTGGCGGCACCGATCCGGCCAAGGCCAGCGGCGTAGGCAAGGATTCCCACCATCACGACAGGACCGGAGAGGAGGATCATGATCGGCAGGAACTCCACGCCGAAGCGTAGAAAAAAGAGCGTGTCGGCGGTGTTGAGTCCCAGACCCTGGTTGGCCTGGGAGACGGCGAACAAGACTGCCGTCCACTTCACGGAGGCTCGTTCGTCGGGACGGACCGGCAACAAGCGGTTCAGTGTTGGGCGACCTGCCGGTCGATCTCGCTCCGCTGTCGTGTCGGCCACACAGCGAGCCTATCGAATGGGCCACGAGCGGTGCGATGGTCTGGTCAGACTCCGGGCGTCATCGTTGGCGGAGGAAGTCGCCGCTCTCGTGCGCGCCTACGGCGGTTCGTCAAAGCCGGGGTGGCAGCTGCACTCGCCGGGTCATGGCTGACTCGCAAAAGTGTCCGCCTTGCGGATGGAGTCCCCGAACCGTTCCAGGTCGGTCGTCTCCCACGGTTCGTACACCATCGGGGGAGGCGCGGCCGTCATGTCATGTCCCTCGCCTGTCAGGAACTCCTCGATCTCTCGTTTCACAGAGTCCGGACAGATCGGCGAGACGAGCAGTGACCGGATCGATTCCATCCGCATCCCCGAGACATGATCGTCGCCTTTGTCCTCGTGGAAGTGAGGGTTCCTGGTCTCCACCTGGAACA
>JBBDQP010000031.1:0-8085 GCA_040905965.1 Acidimicrobiia bacterium | reverse complement strand
GCCCAGTTCTATCGGGACAGCCGGATCTCGCCGATCTACGAGGGGACCAACGGCATCCAGGCGATCGACTTGGTCATGCGCAAGCTGACACTGTCGGATGGTGAACCCCTCCGACAGCTCCTGGACGACATCGAGGAAACAGTCGAGTCTCTCGGCGACGCCGATCCCGACCTGGCGGAGCGACTTGGTACGGCGCTGGCTGCCGCCAGGCACACCTCAGACTGGCTGGTCGACCGACTGGAGAACGGTTCGTACGACGACGCCCTCGCCGGCGCCACTCCCTTCCTCGATCTCATGGGAACACTCACCGGCGGCTGGCTGATGGCGCGATCCCGGCTGGCGGCGCAAGCGATGATCGGAGCCGGCGAGGGCGACAAGGACTTTCTCCAGGCCAAGCTGACGACGACCGAGTTCTATCTCCGACAGATCCTTCCTCGCGTGACAGGTCTCGAACCGGCAGTGACCGGCGGAGCCGACGCCCTCGCCTCGTTCGGCTGATGGGCTCGGCCGACACTCATAAATGCCAGGTGGGGCAGAATGGACCCCATGGAACGTAGACGAGTGGTCATCACGGGGGTCGGAGTCGTCTCGGCCGCCGGGGTCGGGGTCAACGATTTCTGGAAGGGTCTCGGCGTGGCGCCCCCCGCCGGACCTCGCGAAGTCGTGGGCTGGGACCCGGAACCGTGGATTCCCAAACGCGAGCACCGGCGTATGGACCGGTTCACGCAGTTCGCGCTTGTCGCCACCATGGAAGCCCTCGGACAATCGGGCGGGCTGGACCATGTCGACCCGAACCGGGTGACGGTCGGAGTAGCGACCGGTATCGGTGGACTGCCCTCGCTCGAAGAACTCATCTACGAGGCGTACACAGAGAATCCGCGGCCGTCGCCGATGCTCATCCCGATGATGATGTGCAACGCGGCGGCAGCCACGATCTCCATCCACTACGGGTTCGGAGGACAGGCCACGACCCCGGTGGTGGCCTGTGCCGCCGGTGGGCAGGCGATCATGGACACGCTGCGCCAGATCCAATGGGGATATGCAGATGCCGGAATCGCCGGCGGGGCCGAAGGCGCGGTGCGGGAGCCGACGATCGCCGGGTTCCGATCCGCCCGCGCACTGTCCCCGTCGATGATCGCTCGTCCGTTCGACGGCGATCGGGACGGATTCGTGCTCGGGGAAGGAGCCGGCATTCTCGTGCTCGAAGAGCGAGAAATGGCCCTGGATCGAGGAGCTCCGATCCTCGCCGAGATCCTCGGAGCCGCCGCCACCGCAGATGCCCACCACATCACCGCCCCCCATCCCGGAGGCGAAGGAGCCGAGCGGGCCGTGCGACTGGCAATGGCCGACGCCGGGATCGAACGTGACCAAGTGGGCTACGTCAATGCGCACGGAACCGGCACCGATCTCAACGACCGCACCGAAGGCGAGGTGGTCGCGCGCATCTGGGGTGACGACCAACCGGCCATCTCTTCGATCAAAGGCACGACCGGCCACGCCCTCGGCGCTTCCGGAGCGATCGAAGCTGTCGCCTCCACCCTGGCGATCGAACGCAGCGAACTCCCGCCCAACGTGGGCATGAACTCCAGGGATGCCGACATTCCCCTGACCGACATCGTCACCAGCCATCGGCAGTGGACGCCTTCTGCGGTGGTGTCGAACTCCTTCGGATTCGGCGGACACAACACCGCGGTCGTGATCGGACCTGCCGCCTAGAGACGGGCAGCCGACGGGCGCATTCCGACGCAGAACTCGTTTCCGTCCGGGTCCGCCATCACCGTGAGTGCGTACCAGTCCGTCTGATCGGAGGACACGACACTTCCTCCGTGTGCGGTCACCCAGGACACGAGCGCCTCGGGATCGTCTGCCTGCACTTCCAGATGCATGCGGTTCTTGGTCTCCTTGGGGTCGGAGACCTCCTGGAGGATGAGCAGCACACCCGGAGCGAGACCCTGCAAGAAGACGTACTGATCCCGACGATCGACGGCCTCCAGACCGAGCAGCCCGGTCCAGAACGCCTCCCCCTCGTCCAGATTCGACACATCGACCACCACACCATCCACCCGTCCGCTCATCGCATCTCCCGCCTCTCCGATCCGCGTCGTGTTTTGCAATCCTCCCAGGCAACTACCCTCCCTGTGTACGGGAGCTCGGTGAGACCGGGCTGAGAGGGAGTCTCCGAGGCTCCGACCGTTGAACCTGATCCGGATAATGCCGGCGCAGGGACCTCAGCTCATCCCCCGTCCGGCTTCCGACGACGAGACGGAGGAGTGAAATGTCCACCAGGACGCCAATCACATTCGCAGTCGTCGGTCTGATCGTTGCGGCCTGCGGTGGCGGCGAGACGTCCGATGAACAACCCACATCGACCGCGCCCGCACCCGCAATCATCACGCTGATGACCCACGACTCGTTCGCCGGTGGCGTCAGCGAAGACACCTTTGCTCCGTTCACGGCCGAGACCGGAATCGAAGTGCGGGTGCTGCCGGCCGGTGACGCAGGTTCGATGGTGAACCAGGCGATCCTCACTGTCGACAATCCAGTTGCCGACGTCCTGTTCGGGGTCGACGACAGCTTCCTGACGCGGGCCTTCGAGGCAGGGATCTTCGCCGCCTACGAATCGCCTCTCCTGGCGGACGTCCCCGACGAACTGGAACTCGATCCCGAACATCGGGTGACGCCCATCGACCGAGGCGACGTGTGCCTCAACTACGACCTCGACTTTTTCTCGGGCGACCTCCGCCCACCGCTCAATCTGGAGCAACTGACCAACCCCGAGTACGCCGACCTCCTCGTGGTCGAACACCCAGGAACGTCGTCTCCCGGGCTGGCGTTCCTCTTGTCCACGATCGCCACGTTCGGGGAAGACGGGTGGCAGGACTACTGGCGTGCCCTGGTCGACAACGGCGTACGGGTGGCGAGAGACTGGGACACCGCCTACTACTCCGACTCGACGTGGTGGGGCGGCGACCGGCCGCTCGTCGTGTCCTACGCATCGTCACCCCCGGCCGAGGTCATCTTCGCCGACCCTCCGACCGGTGAACCCATCACCGGGGTCATCGACGAGGGTTGCTACGGCCAGATCGAATTCGCCGGCGTGCTGGCGGGTGGAGTCAATGAGCAGGCAGGCGGGATGCTGATCGACTACATGCTCTCGCCTGAGTTCCAATCCCAGGTCCCCCTCACCTGGTTCGTGTTCCCGGCGAACAGCACCGTGGAGTTGCCGCCCGAGTTCGTCGAGCACACCGTCGTACCGGCCAGCCCCAATCGACTCGACCCTGACTTGGTGGAAGAGAACCGGGAGCGCTGGATCGAGGAGTGGGCGGAGATCGTCCTCCCGTGAAAGTGGGACGGACGCTCCTCGTCGGGGTCCCGGTCCTGTTCCTCGGCTACTTCTTCGTCTACCCGGTGGCTTCGATTCTGATCGAAGCGGCCACAGGCGAGGGCGGCATGGACTTCCTGTTGACCGCTTCGACCGGGCGGGCGCTGTGGTTCACGCTGTGGCAGGCGGCGGTGTCGACGGTTCTCACCCTGCTGGTGGCATTCCCTCTGACCTGGGTGGTGTCCAACTTCGACTTCGCTGGCCGCAGAACCGTGATGGCGCTCGTCACCGTTCCTTTCGTCCTGCCGTCGGTCGTCGTGGCGAGTGCCTTCATCGCGCTCGGACTGCGCGACTCGGTGGTCGCGATCCTCGTGGCCCACGTGTTCTTCAACGTCTCGGTCGTCGTGCGAACGGTGACAACCGTCTGGGCTCGTCTCGACCGGTCGCCGATCGACGCGGCTCGCACGCTTGGTGCATCCCCGTGGACTGCGTTTCGTCAGGTCACCCTGCCGCTTTTGTCGCCTTCGATCGCCGCCGCCTCGTCGATCGTCTTTCTCCTCTGTTTCACCAGTTTCGGGATCGTCCTCCTGTTGGGAGGGCTGCGCTTGCGGACAATCGAAGTCGAGATCTACCAGCGGGTCACGACCTACCTCGATCTCCCCGCGGCGGGCGCGCTGGCACTCGTGCAACTCGTCGGGATCGTCGCCGTGATGACGGCCTACGCCCGGCTACAGGAGCGCCGCACCCGAAAACTGCACCTCCGCCCTGAGGCCCAGGTGCTGCGGGTGGCGCGGGGCCGTGAACGGATCTGGATGTGGTCGATCGTCACTGCCACGACGGCGCTCACGCTTGTCCCTCCGACGGTTCTGATCGCTCGCAGCATGCGGTCGGGAGCCGCAGGCTGGCGCTTCCTGGCAGATCCCGGGCCGCTGGCCGTCGACCCTGGGGCCGCCATCGGCAACTCGCTGCAATCTGCTGCCATCGCCGCCCTCATCGCCCTCGCCGTCGGGGTACCGGCGGCCGTGGTCGTGGCAAGGTCCGCACCTGGCTGGGGTCGATGGATGGACGTGGTGGTGATGCTGCCACTCGGTACCTCGGCGGTCACGATCGGACTCGGCTTCCTGGTGGCTCTCGACCGGCCGATCGATCTCCGAACCGCTCCGATCATCGTCCCCATCGCGCACGCGCTGGTGGCGATTCCGTTCGTGGTGCGGGCGGTGCTTCCCACCATCCGGTCGATTCGGACCGTGCTCCGAGACGCCGCAGCAGTGCTCGGGGCGTCACCCGCACGCGTGTGGCGAGAAGTGGACTTGCCACTGATGGCGCGGGCCGTCGGAGTGGCCGGAGGATTCGCCGCCGCAGTGTCACTCGGTGAGTTCGGAGCCACCGCCTTCATCGTCCGACCCGGCACCGTCACCGTCCCGACGCTCATCTACCGCCTCTTGGGAAGGCCAGGAGCGGTCACGTTCTCAGGGGCGATGGCGATGTCGGTGATCCTCATGGTGCTGGTCGGAGGGCTCGTCATGTCGCTCGACCGACTGCGGGCGGGAGAGTTGGGATCGTTCTGATGTTGACGGCGGAAAACATCCACGTCGCGTTCGGTGACACCGTCGCCCTCGACGGAGCCAGTGTCGAAGTCGGCGACGAGATCGTTGCCATCCTCGGACCATCAGGGTGCGGAAAGTCGACGTTGCTGCGGGTGATCGCCGGGCTGCAGCGTCCCGACATGGGAGCCGTGACGTTCGACGGCGAGGACCTGACGTCCGTGCCGGCGCATCTACGACGTTTCGGTCTGATGTTCCAGGACTATGCCCTTTTCCCCCATCGCAACGTCGGAAGGAACGTCGCCTTCGGCCTCGAGATGCAAGGCCTGGAACGAGAGGAGATCTCCCAGCGGGTCAGCGAAGTCCTGGAACTCGTCGGACTGGCCGGCTGGGAGAGCCGGGTCATCGACGGCCTGTCAGGGGGCGAGGCTCAGCGGGTGGCGCTCGCCAGGACGCTGGCTCCACGACCGCGTCTGGTGCTGCTGGACGAACCGCTCGGATCCCTCGACCGGATGTTGCGCGACCGGCTCGTCGAAGAGATTCGGGAGATACTGACCGAGGCGTCCACCCCCGCCATCTACGTCACCCACGATCACGACGAAGCCGACCGTGTCTCAGACCGGGCGCTGATCATGCGGGCGGGCCGCATTGTGGCGTCTGGCACACTCGACCAGATCCGCACCGGCGCCAACGATCCATGGATCCAGGAGTTCCTGGCGATCTGAGAACTCTCCCGTTGCCAGCGCCCGATCCCGACGTCTGTAGCATCCTCTTGCCTTCCCACTGTGGGCGGTACTTGATTGAGGGAGAGCAGATGATGAGACGTTCGACGATCGGGCTGCTGACACTGGCGCTGCTGCTGTCGGCCTGCCTCGGAGATGATGCCGGCGCCAACGATCCGGACGGCGGCGATTCCTGCGCCATCGAAGATCTCACGCTGGTCAACGAGGGTGTTCTGACCGTTGCCACGGGTGAACCGGCCTACCCGCCATACGTGCTCGACGACAACCCCGAGTCCAAGCAGGGATTCGAAGCTGCGGTGGCATACGCGGTCGCCAACGAGATGGGATTCACCGACGACCAGGTGGACTGGGTGCGGGCTGGGTTCAACGAGTCGATCGCGGTCGGCCCCAAGACCTTCGACTTCAACATCCAGCAGTACTCGATCACCGAAGAGCGGGAGCAGGTCGTCGACTTCTCCGATCCCTATTACGAGACCAACCAGGCGTTGGTGGGCTACGCCGACTCGGCGATCGTCGGAGTGACGACGCTCGATGAACTCAAGGGGTTCCGTCTCGGCGCCCAGATCGGCACCACCAGCCTGGCGTACATCGAGAACGTCATCCAGCCGGACGACCCCGCCGCCGTCTTCGACGACAACGTGGCAGCCAAAGTGGCACTGGATGCCGGCCAGATCGACGCAGTGGTGTTCGACCTGCCGACCGCCTACTACATCACCGCGGTCGAGATCGAAGGGTCGGAGATCATCGGCGTGCTGGAAGCGGACGACGAGTCTGCGGACTACTTCGGCCTGCTGATGCAGAACGACAGTCCGCTGCGCAACTGCGTCAACGCCGCCATCGGCCGGCTGCGGGAGGCGGGCACGCTCGATGCCCTCGCCGAAGAGTGGATGCAGGCCGGCGGAGACATCCCGACGATCGGTTCCTGATCATCTCCTCGGGTGGCGGTCGACCTGACCGCCACCCGAACCTTTCTCTGCGATGACACTCCCCGGACCTGTCGACACCAACTTGCGGCCGCCTGGCGTGTTCCGGGATCGGCTGGCGGCCGGGCTCCGTGAGGAAGGGGCCAAGGGGGCGCTGATCGCCTTCGGATCCACTGTGGTGGTCCTCGGGCTGCTGTTGGTCCTCGTCCTGAACTCGTCGGCATGGCCGGCGGTGCAGAACCAGTTCTTCAACGGATTCCATTTCCGCCAGTCTTTCCCGGCAGTGCTGCGCGGCTTCTGGCAGGACATCTGGATGTTCCTGGTGTCCGAAGTGGCGATCCTGATCCTGGCGCTCGTCATCGCGGTGATCCGGGCACTGCGGGGCCCGGCCTTCTTCCCGTTGCGACTGCTGGCGGTCACCTTCATCGACATCGTTCGCGGGATACCGATGATCCTGTTGATCCTCTTGATGGGGTTCGGGATCCCCGCCCTGCAGTTGCAAGGCGTGACCCGCAGCGGACTGTTCTGGGGGCTCACCGCCATCGTTCTCGGCTATTCGGCGTACACCGCCGAGGTGTACAGGGCGGGAATCGAGTCGGTGCCCGAGAGCCAGCGCATGTCGGCGAGGTCGCTGGGGCTCAGCCAGTTGCAGACGTTGCGGTACGTGGTCATCCCGCAGGCGATCCGCAACGTCGTGCCGGCGCTCCTGAACGGGTTCGTGAGTCTGCAGAAGGACGTGGCGCTGGTGTTCGTGCTGGGAGTCCGGGAGGGGGTCCGGGAGGCGCAGATCTACATCGGGACGACGTTCAACTACACCCCGTACCTGGCGGCCACCGCGCTCTTCTTGCTGGTGTCGATCCCGCTGGCTCGCTACGCCGACTGGTACACCGAGCGAGACCGGCGACGGAAGCAGGCGATGGCAACATGAAGCTTCGGGTCCAGGGAGTGGACAAGGCGTTCGACGACAAGCAGGTGCTGCGTGGCGTGGACCTGGCGGTGGAATCCCATGAGGTGGTGTGTCTCATCGGGGCGTCCGGGTCCGGCAAGTCCACACTTCTCAAGTGCATCAACCTGCTGCAACCGATCGACGCCGGCGAGATCTGGCTCGACGATCTCCTCATCACCGACCCGCGGAGCGACGCCGATTCGATCCGGTCGCGGATGGCGATCGTCTTTCAGTCCTTCAACCTGTTCCCGCACCTGTCGGTGGTCGACAACATCACGCTGGCGCCGATCAAGGTACTGGACGTCCCGCGGCGCGAGGCGGTGGCTCGGGCCGAAGAGTTGCTGGCCAGGTTCGGACTCGACGTCAAACGCGACGCCTTCCCGGAACTGCTGTCGGGTGGCGAGCAGCAGCGGGTGGCGATCATCCGCGCTCTGGCGATGCAACCCGAAGTTCTCCTGCTCGACGAGGTGACGAGCGCGCTCGATCCGGTGCTGGTGGGTGAAGTGCTTTCGCTACTCCGAGACCTGAAGGCGCAGGGGATGACGATGGTCATCGCCACCCACGAGATGGGCTTCGCTCGAGAAACAGCAGACCGGGTGGTGTTCCT
>JBBDQP010000030.1:0-1382 GCA_040905965.1 Acidimicrobiia bacterium | reverse complement strand
TGGGAGGCGCTCTGTCGCCGCGTCTGGCGACGCCCTCGCGAGCCGTTCACTGCGCTGCCTCGCCAGCGCTACCCGAAGGTGTCGCTGCACGTACCGACCTACGCCGAGCCTTCGGAGCTGGTCATCGCCACGCTCGATACGATCGCGCGGCTCCGCTACCCGAACTTCGAAGTGCTGGTGATCGACAACAACACCAAAGACCCGGCGCTCTGGCGTCCCGTCGAGGAGCACTGCCTCGCGCTGGGCGGCGCGTTTCGGTTCTTCCACGTCGACGGGCTGACCGGCGCGAAGGCCGGGGCCGTGAACTTCGCGCTCACGCACACGGCCCCCGATGCGGAGGTGATCGGCGTCCTTGATGCCGACTACCAGGCAGAGCCGGACTTCCTCGAACGCCTCGTCGGCTTCTTCGATGACCCCCAGGTCGGGTTCGTGCAGACGCCGCACGACTATCGCGGATGGGAAGGCAGCCTCTACCAGCGGATGTGTTACTGGGAGTACGCGTTCGGCGTGAAGAACCTGCTCCCCTCGCTCAACGAGCATGGCGCCGCGTACACGATCGGCACGATGTGCCTCATCCGGCGTCACGTGCTCGAGGAGGTCGGCGGCTGGGCGGAATGGTGCCTCACCGAGGATTCCGAGCTGGCTGTGCGCATCTACGCGCTCGGCTATTCGGGCCACTACATCCCGACCACGTTCGGACGCGGACTGATCCCGGAGACCTTCCTCGACTATAAGAACCAGCGGTTTCGCTGGGCCTGCGGACCGGTGCAGCAGATCACGCACCACATCAGGCTGCTGCTGCCTCGATGGTTCGGCCACCACACGTCGTCTGCACTCACCGGCCCGCAACGGCTGCACGAGCTCAGCCACGGGCTTGGTCTCGTCAACGTGGCGCTGGGCCTACTGGTGAGCTGCCTCGGCGTGCTCATGCTCGCCTCGATGGTCTCGCAGCGAGAAGTGGTCGCTGTGCCGGTGGCGCTGCTGTGGACGTGCGCCGTCTCCGTGACCACGGGCGCCGTCCTCAAGTGGCTCACATACCGCGTGGTCCTCGGTTGCACCCTGCGAGAGACCCTCGGAGCCGTGCTCGCAAAGAGCGCTCTGAGTTACACCGTCGCGATGGCGAGCATCTCGGGGATCCTGAATCGTCCCGCGCTCTGGCGTCGGACGAATAAGTTCTCGGCGTTGCCGCTGGGCCTCGCGGCGCTGAACGGGGTCCGCACCGAGCTGACGCTGGGAATGGTCGGGCTTTCGATCGGCGTCGGGACCGTCGCGTTGGCGCCCGAATTCGGCCTGCACACGCTGCTCGCGGCCGGCGTCATCTCGCAGAGTGTGGGCTACCTCGCTGCGCCCGCCCTGGCTCTGCTGGCCGAGCGAGACCTGCA
>JBBDQP010000029.1:0-8323 GCA_040905965.1 Acidimicrobiia bacterium | reverse complement strand
GATGACGCCATGTGCTCGGAGACACCGCGCACCTATTTCGGCGACACACCACTAGAGAGTCAGCCCGCCGCCGGGAGGACGAAATTCACGATGGCGGCGAAGTTCACGGTGCTGGCGGCGATCACGAGCACGTGGAACAACTCGTGGTGGGAGAAGACGCGGGGAAACAGGCGCGGTCGGCCTGTCAGCATGAAGACCATCCCGATGGTGTAGAGAAGGCCGGCGATCCCCAGGAGCACGATGACATCGCCTCCGAGACGGTCTGCGATCCGGAACATGGGAATGACGGCAGCCCATCCCATCATCGCCTGGATCGTGACCGATCGGCCGAGCCGGATGTCGCGCTCGACGAATTTGAGGGTGATCCCGACGATGGCAGCAGTCCACACTGCGATCAGGCTGGCGTTCCGCCAGGCGGGGTCGAGAGCGACGACCGCCACCGGGGTGAACGTACCGGCGACGACGAGGAAGATTGCGGAGTGGTCGAGCCGCCGCATGCGTGCCTTCCAGCGTGGTCCCCACGGCACCGAGTGGTAGAGGCATGACACCGTGAACATGACGATGAGGCTGCCGCCGTAGACCATCAGGGCGACCGTCAGCGAGGCACCGCCCGGGTTGACGACGAGCAGGACTGCGAGTCCGACGATGGCGGCGATCGCCGCCGCGCCGTTGAGGAAGCCGCGGAATGGGTGATTCATGCGCCCGAGGGTCGCCATCGTGGTTTTCACGAGTGCGATTGTGTCGCGATCGGGTTTCATACTGTCGGCGCTTTCGTGTACGGACTGTTGCGGTTCGGTGACATCGTGGGCCTGTCTTCTACTCGGTAGTCTGACGGCATGACGGGACGCATTCCGAGACCGTCGGATCTCCTCTACAAACTCTACGAGGACCGCCTTCTGTCCCAACTCGATCGGGCGCGGTTCCCGAAGCACGTGGCAGTGATTCTGGACGGTCACCGCCGCTATGCGAGATCCGAGGGTCTCGCCAGCTACACGGACAGCTATCGCGCCGGGATGCGTCGTTTCGAAGACTTCTTGGACTGGAACGCCGAATTGGGCGTGGAAGCGATCACCGGCTGGCTGCTGTCCCGGGAGAACCTCGACCGCCCGGCCACCGAACTGGCCCCGTACTTCGAAGTCCTGGTCGAACTCTTCGATCGCCTTCCATCTCGGTGCGAGCAGGCAGACATGGCGATCCGGTTCATCGGGAGCCTCGACCTGTTGCCGGATGCGGTCGTCGAGGCTGCCAAACGAGCCGAACAGGACCGTCCGCACGGGTCGCGCTGGCTGACGATCGCCCTCGGCTACGGCGGACGCCAGGAGATCGTCGACGCCGCCCGCGACCTCGTCTCGTCGATGGCGTCAGACGGCGTTCCCGCCGATGAGATCGCCGACCAGATCACTGCCGAGACCCTGGCGGGCAGGATGTATTCGGCTCATGTCCCGGATCCCGATCTCCTCATAAGGACGTCGGGAGAGTCGCGCCTTTCAGGTTTCCTCCTCTGGCAGTCGGCCTATTCGGAGTTCGTGTTCGTCGACGTGTTCTGGCCCGCCTTCAGGCGGGTGGACTACCTGCGTGCGTTGCGAAGTTTCACGTTACGGGAGCGTCGTTTCGGGAAGTGACCCTCACCGGGTGACCTGGTCCTTCGGAAGATGGGAGACGTCCCCGAAGGCGTGCATCCCGAAGGCATAGGCGGTCGAGATCCTGGCGGTCCGCAGAACTGCCACCGAGGTGTGGGCGGAGTCGAATCTGGACCACTCCCACGGAGTCGGCTCGACTCCGAGCAGGTGCCCGATCGATACGGCGTTCGTCCCGCCGTGTGCCACCCACAGGATCCTCTTGCTGGCCGCCTGCTCCCACAGATGCGGGTCGTCGTCTGCCACCCGTGCGAGTCCGTGCGAGGCGAGAGTCTGCTGGAGCCCATGGACGATTCGCCGATGGAAGTCGGTCACGGACTCCCCGCCGGGCAACCCCTCCCACAGCCGCTCGCGGGGCGACAGGTTGTGCTCGGTGAAAAGGTCGTAGAACGACTCCGCCGGCGTGCCCTGCCAGTCGGACGGATTTCGGATCTCTTCGAGCCAGTCGACAACGTGGGCCTTGCGTGACAGCTTCTTTTCCAGCGGTTCCATCGTCTGGCGCGCCCGAACGAGCGGCGACACCCACAATTCGTCGATGTGACCCCAGTCCCGGCGCGTGAGCGCCTCCGCTTGGGCATGGCCGCGAGGGGTCAGCTCCGGGTTGTTGTCGATTTTGTTGTCCGGCGTCCATGCGGGCTCGCCGTGACGTACCAGAATGATCTCCATCGAAGGCGACACGGTAGATGCGGAACCGCAGCCTCCGAGAAGACGTTTTCTACTTTCAACTTTTGGGAGCATCACATGAGACGACTGGTCACCTTCACCGCGCTGGCTTTGACGCTGGCGGCGTGCAACGGCGAGTCGTCGTCGTCGACGACGACGACTTCGGAGCCGACAACCACTACGACGGCCGCTCCGACCACGACCACCACGTCAGAGCCCACCACGACCACGACGACGACCACGGCTCCTGCATTCGGCGATCCGGTGGCCGTGTACGTGCTCGACCCCTCGGGCAGCAACGGCTTCCGCCAGGGCCCGTTCCTGTATCCGATCTCGGTTGCGCCGCTCGGCGGGGCCGACGAGGCCGAAGCGGCTCTCGTCACGCTGCTCGGCATCACCGGCTTTGACACCGCGATTCCCGAGGACTCGTCCGTCGACTCCTTGACGATGGACGGCTCGACGGCGGTCGTCGACCTTTCATCCGAGTTCGAGAGCGGCGGCGGCACCTTTTCGATGACGGCTCGTCTGGCACAACTGACCTTCACCCTCACCCGCGTGGATGGGATCGACGACGTGCTCTTGGTCGAGGATGGAGATCCGGTCACCCTGTTCTCGTCCGAGGGACTTGTCCTCGACGGCCCGATGGTGCGGGAGGATTTCGAGGACCTCGTCCCGGGAATTCTCGTCGACTTTCCCGCTGCCGGGGAGACCGTTCCCTCCGACTTCGACATCTCGGGTGTGGCCGCCGCCTTCGAAGGCGTATTCCAGCTGGAGGTCCTCGAAGGAAATACGGTGCTCTTCGCTCCCGACTTCGTGAGCACCGGTCAGGGGATCGGGTTCGGCCCCTTCTCGGTCGAGGCGACCACCGCCGCGGCGGCCGGAGCGAATCTGACGATACGGGTGTGGGAGTCGAGCGCCGAGGACGGCTCGGTCATCTCCGAGCGTTTCGTTCCGGTCACCGTCGGCAACTGAGGAGGGCGGAGGAGGCGGGTCTCGGTATCGTCCGGAGTCGCATGCCATCCGACGACGACGTTCGACGACGACTGATCGCCCATCTCCGCACCCATGCGGTCCGGACGGATGGTCCGTTCACTCTCCGATCCGGTGCGGTGAGCGACTGGTACATCGATGCCCGCAAGACGACATTCGACGGCCCTGGTGCGGTGGCGGTGGGCGATGCCGTGCTCGCCGCGCTGGATCCGTCGGTGGTGGCCGTCGGCGGGATGACGATGGGTGCCGATCCGATCGCGCTGGCAACGGTGATTCGGGCAGCCGATCGGCAGCGGCACCTGCGCGCCTTTTCGATTCGTAAAGATGAGAAGCTTCACGGCACGGGCGGACGTCTGGTTGGTCCGGTTGTGGCAGGCGACGTCGTCGCCATCGTCGATGACACGGTGACGACTGGCGGCGCGCTGGCCGAATCGATCGAGGTGGCGTTGGGGGCAGGACTGGTCATCGCTCAGGTGCTGGCCCTCGTCGACCGGTCGGACGGTGTCGTCACCGAGCGGGTGCAGGCGGCCGGTTTCGAGTTTTCCGCTCTCGTCGACGTGTCCGAACTCGGGGTGGGCGTATGAAGCCGGTGGTCATCCGTCGGTCCGCCGTCCGCGTGTGGACCCTGGCGCTGGTCGGCGTGCCGTTCGTCGGACTCGCAGTCGACGTCCTCACCCGGCGACGTTTGACTGACACCCTCCGAGGGATCCTCTTCCGGCCCGAGGACACCCAACTGTTCGAGCCGCGCGACGTGATCTGGGCGTGGGCGATGTTGATCTGCGGCGGGATGATGGTCGTGTTCGGGCTGAAGGAGTTGATGTTCCCGACGGCGGTGATCGAAGCGAACGGGAGTGGACTTCGTCTGAAGTTGTCGGGACCGCTGCGCCCTCCGTCGACCCTGTCGTGGGCCGAAATTGACGACATCGGATCGGGTTCCGTCGCTGACGAGGGCGACCGCCTCCCGGTGATGTGGATCCGACTCTCCGACCCGACACTCCTCCCCGCCCAGCCGTGGGGGGCGCGTTGGCTCGACGAAAGGACGATGGCGCTGTTGGCCTCCGACTGGGATCGGACCGCCGCACGGGCAGCAGAGGAGGTCACTGCGTTGGCCCTGGCCGTCGCCAGCACGCCTCCCGATTCGGAGGCCGACGACGAGGTGTCTGAATGATCGTCGGGGCGCATGTGCCGGCAGGCGCCCCGCTGGCCGAGGCCACCGCCCGGGGAGCCGAGGTCATCCAGGTCTTCCTGTCCAACCCGCAGTCGTGGAAGAAGCCGAACCCCCGACCCGACGCCGACGAGTTGCGGTCGGCGGCCATACCTATCTACGTCCACGCTCCGTATCTCATCAATCCTGTCGCAGAGAACACCAGGGTGCGGATCCCGAGCCGCAAGATCCTGCAAGAGACCTGCGACGCCGCTGCCGAGATCGGAGCGGCGGGGGTGGTGGTTCATGGCGGGCATGTCACCGGCGACGACTCGGACATGGCCGACGCGTTTCCTCGATGGCGCAAGGCGCTTCAGCAACTCGATTCCGCTGTCCCGGTCCTCATCGAGAACACTGCGGGCGGCGACAATGCGGTGGTCCGCCGCCTCGAGACGACCCGCATGCTGTGGGACGAGATCGGGGACCTCGAACCGGGATACGTGCTCGATACCTGCCATGCCTGGGCAGGCGGCGAGCCGCTCGACGAGTTGGTCGAGAGAACGACTGCGATCGTCGGTCGCATCAACCTTGTGCATCTCAACGACTCTCGCGACCCGTTCGATTCGCGCCGGGACCGGCACGCCAACATCGGACACGGCGAGATCCCCCCGGCGTCACTCGCGGCGATCGTCGCTGCTGCGGCCGCACCGGTGGTCATCGAGACACCCGGTGACGTGTCCGATCACATCGCCGACCTGGCCTGGGTTCGGTCCGAGGTGTCGGTCCGATGACATGGACCGGCGCGCGCTCGGATGATTCCAAGATGCGCTGGTTGCTCGTCGCCCTCGTTCTCCTCGTCACGGCCTGCGGGCTCAACAGTCAGGGACCCTGGGTGGACGACGACGGTCGTCAACTGCAGGGCAACGAGGTGATCCAATACGACGGTTTCGCCTCGTGCGATCAGGAGCGGGTCGTGTTCCTCTTCTTCTTCGGGGACACCTACGCCAAGGACCATCTGGGGCGTCTCGGCCCGCTCGTCTCGGAGGTGGACGGACGGCCGCTCAGTTTCGAGCTGGGCGGGACGCTCCCGAATCGGCGTTCGCAACGGGCATCACCCACGCCGGACGAGAGATCTTCATCGCTGACGACCGTGCCGACTATCTCTACATCCGACTGCCGAGCGGCCAGATCGAACGCTGGCCCCGCGCCGAGGTGTCTTGCATCGAACAGTGACGGCTCATCCGCCCTTGCGGTGATCCCAGGAGATAACACGTTCGGGGTGGATCGTCACGACCGTGTTCTTGTCCCGAAAACGCCCGAACAGCGCCTCGACTGCTTCGGGGGTGACGTCTGAGCCCTGCATTCGGCGGGTGACGGCGAGATAGGTGGCCATGACCCGGTCAGGGTCGGCGACGAGTTCGGCCCTGCCCTGGATCATCACACCGCGCAGATCGCCGTAGTCGTCTCCGGCTTCGACGAGCACGGTGATCCTCGGGTCGCGGGTGAGGTTGACGATGCGCTGGCTCTTCGTGAACGAGCGGAAGGTGATCAGACCGCCCACGATCGCGTACCAGAGGGTCGTCAAGTGGGGGTATCCGTTCGCGCCGTTGGTCGCCACCTGCAGGTCGCGCCCTTGGGAGAGGAGTTCTGTGACTTCCTCGTCGGTCAGTGAGATGTCCCTGCGTCCCATGTCTCCTCCGATGCACAATGAAAGCGTGAAACGTCTTCTTCTGCTCCTGCCGCTCGCCGTGGCGTGTTCGACCCCGGCCACGCCCCTGCCGTCGACGACGGCGGCGATCGAGACAGGCGATCTCACCGCCCCCGCAGTCCGCAGTGTGATGATCGACGGTCGAACGCTCGACGTGGCTGTCGCATCGACTCCCACCGACCGCTCTCAGGGGCTCCAGGGGGTCTCCGATCTCGGCGACCTCGACGGAATGCTCTTCGAATGGGGAGGGGGCACCGTCAGCAGCCGTTTCACCATGGACAACACCCTGATCCCGCTGGACATCTTCTTCTTCGATGCCAACGGCCGTTTCGTCGACGGATTCGCCATGGTTCCATGCGAGTCGGATCCGTGCCCGTCGTACGCCGCAGCCCTCCCGTACGCCTATGCCATCGAAGTCCCTGTCGGGTCTCAGCCCACCGTCGGCGTAGGTTCGGTGCTCTCGATATCAGGCTGATCTCGGCCCGGCTTGGTCGCAGGGCGCCACGGCGGATACACTCTCCTTCATCCCGCGGGCATCGTCCGATGTCCGCCACCACCTGCTCCGCAGCGTGCGGGGCCGTCCGTTTCGACGGATGTCCAGAGGAGGAAACAACCTGATGCGCAACTACGAGCTGATGACCATTCATCGGCCCGAGCTGGGCGAGGACGAGATCAGCTCCAAAGTCACGGAGTTGGAGACGTTCCTCGGAGCCCACGGGGCCACGGTCACTTCAACCGATCTCTGGGGCAAGCGACGCTTCGCCTACGAGATCAACCACACCAACGAGGGGTACTACTCCGTGTTGACCTTCGATGCCGACACCGAACTGGTCTCGGATCTCGACAGGGTGCTGTCGCTCGCCGACGACGTGGTCAGACACAAGATCGTCCGTCCGGGCGCCTGAACGATTTCGTCGTACCCACACCGCATGGTGTGGACGGCCGAGAAAGGAGCACCATGGCCGAAAACACAGTCACACTCATCGGAAACCTCGTCGAGGATCCGGAACTCCGATTCACCCCGTCCGGGGTGCCGATGGCGAAGATCCGTCTCGCCGTGAACCGTCGCTGGCGCGACCAGTCCGGTGAATGGCAGGAGGACACCTCGTTCTTCGGCGGCACCGTCTGGCGGGAGCAGGCCGAGTCCGCCGCCGAGAGCCTCGAGAAGGGCAGCCGCGTCATCGTCGTCGGCCGGCTCGAGCAGCGGTCGTGGGAGACGCCCGAGGGCGACAAGCGCTCGGTCGTCGAGATCGCGATCGACGAGGTGGGTCCCAGCCTCCGTTGGGCGACCGCCTCTGTCACCAAGACCGCCCGCAGCGGTGGTGGCGATTTCAACAAGAGTTCCAACAGCCCTCCTCCCGGCCCCGTCGCACGCGACGACTACGGCCCGGACGAGGCCCCTTTCTAGGAGACACGCATGGCTCGAGCACCACAGAGCAATCAGCGCACCAAGCCCCGTCGTGGCAAGGACGCCCCGAACCGCCGGATGAAGAAGAAGGTTTGCTACTTCTGCACCGAGCGCATCGAATTCATCGACTACAAGGACGTCGCCACCCTGCGCCGGTACATGAGCGACCGCGCCAAGATCCGTTCCCGTCGCGTCAGCGGCAACTGCCCCCGTCATCAGCGGGAGGTGGCTGTCGCCATCAAGAACGCCCGGGAAGTCGCCCTCCTCCCGTACCTGCCACAGCGATGAAACTCATCCTTCTCTCCGAAGTCGCCGATCTCGGCAAAAAGGGCGACATGGTGGACGTTTCGGACGGTTTCGCCCGGAACTACCTGTTGCCCAAGAAGAAGGCCATGAAGGCGACGGAAGGCGCGCTGGCGCATGCAGAGTCTTTGCGCACCGCCCGCGAAGAGGCCGATCGTGTCGCCAAGGCGGAGGCGACCCGTGTCGCCAGCCAGCTGGCAGGCATTCGGGTTGTGCTCGCCGCCCAGGCAGGCGACGAGGGCAAGCTGTACGGCTCGGTCGGGACGGGTGACGTGGTCGAAGGGATCATCAAGTTCACCGGTGTGAAACTCGACCGCGGGAACATCGAACTGCGCAGCGCGATCAAGGCGATCGGGCTGCACGAGGTGTGGATCAAACTCCACCCCGAAGTCGAATTCCCCGTCACCCTCGACGTCATCCCCGCCTGAAGTCCATTTGTACCCAGGGTTCGTTCGGACGTATACGTCGGC
>JBBDQP010000028.1:0-8335 GCA_040905965.1 Acidimicrobiia bacterium | reverse complement strand
CCCCTCCGTGCCCGGCCGATAGAGCGCGAACCCGTCGAAGGTCGGGACGCCGATCTGCGGGCTCTCCAAGCGCCACCGAAGCCGCCTCCCATGCCACCGAACACGTTGGGTCGACGCCGGCGTCCACCACGCCAGCGGTAACCGACAGCGTCGCCCATCCCTCCCACCAGGATCGAGAAGATGTCGAGGCCGTCCATGCCGCCGCCGCCGTGACTGCGCGGCGCCTGGGGAGCTGGGGTCGCCTGGCCATCGACGGTCACCGTACGCGGCGCGGGGTGGTCACCCTGACGTAGACGCCCGGCGTCCGCCCCGCACACCATGACGGTTCTGGTGCCGGTGGCGGTCGCCAACTCGGCCGTCTCGGTCCCGGCCCCGTGGGTGGGGTCGAAAAAGCAGGGGGGCGGGTGGTCGTCCTCCGGTTTGTCGGGAACAGGACGGCCGGCGAGGAGCGCATCGGCGGCAGCGAGTTCCCACCGGGCATCGTCGAGGTCGTCTGACAGTGCCTCGAAGTCTGCCGTCGTCGTCGCTTCGGCGAGACGCTCCTCGGCCGAGCGGAAGACCTCGGATGCGGCCCGGAAGTGCGCGGTGGCCTCCGTGTGAGCCGGAAGGTCAGGACGATCGGACAATTCGAGTATCTGGTCGGCGACGACTGCAACCTGCGCCTCGATCTCACGCTGGGCCTCTGCGAATCGGCGGCTAGCCGCCGTTTCGTCGTCTTGTCTGTTGTGCCATTTGCGATACCCAACAACGCCGAGACCTATCACCGCCGCCCACGCGAACACCACGGCGCCGGCGACCGGCAGCCAAACGACCGGCATCCGTCCTTCTCCCGCAGGAGTCACCGGCGGGATCGTTACATCGGGACCCGGGGGAAAAGTGTCGGTTGGGCTGACGAGGGCGCTGGCCACCTGTTCGAAGTCGCGCAGGTAGGTGTCGCCTGTGGTTGCGAATACGACATCGAAAGCGTCGTCGAGCGCCTCGTCGTCGTATACGGCGGAGGCGGCGCCTGCCTCGTCGGCGGTGAGGACCACGATCGTTTCCACCGACGGTGCGCCGTCGAGCAGCCTGTCCGCCAGCAGGTCGGCTCCTCCGTCGGGGGTCGCACCGAGGGCGACGAACCCGAACCCCTCGAACCTGTCGACCAGGTCCTCCATCTCGTCGATCGAGATGTCCACACCCTCCCCGATGTAGTACCGGCGCAACTCGAGTTCGTCCGAGACGTCGTCCGGGGCCTGGGCGGCGGCTGGAATTGACGTCGGTGCGACGAGGAACAGCAAGAAGGCGATCGTCAGCAACCGATTCACATGCGAGAGGCTACTGGCGCACGACGACAAGCCCGCCGAAGCAGGCCGTGATCAGGCGCCGGAGAAACGGCCGCGAATCATCTCGATGACAGTGGCGACGGCCCCCACCCGAAAGCCCCCAGGGATGATCATGTCGGCGTGCTTCTTGGACGGTTCGACGAACTCGAGATGCATCGGGCGCACCGTCGCCAGATACTGGGCGAGGACCGACTCGGCCGTACGACCCCGCTCCGAGATGTCCCGCTCCATCCGTCGGGTCAAACGGAGGTCGGCGTCGGTGTCGACGTAGATCTTCAAATCCAACATCCGTCGGAGGTCGGCGTCCGCCAGGACGAGGATTCCCTCGACCACCACCACCGGAGCCGGCGCAACCAGCACGGTCTCATCCGACCGCAGATGGGTCGTGAAGTCGTACACGGGGCGCTCGATCGGTTGGCCGGAACGCAGGGTCTCGAGATGAGATACGAGCAGGGCGGTCTCCAAGGAGTCCGGGTGGTCGTAGTTCACCTTCGTCCGATCCTCGAATGACAGCTCCGGCCGATGGCGGTAGTAATCGTCATGCCGGAAGTAGGCGACCCCGGCGATGGCGTCCACGAGCGCCTCGGCGATCGTGGTCTTACCCGAACCCGACCCACCCCCCAGGCCGATGACGATCGTCCGCGACGTCGCCCACGGATCGGGCTCGAAGCGCGGAGGGGGCGGCAACGACACGGCAGACGAGGGTACTCGGCAACCCGGCGCGTGCTTCCGTGTCAGCCGGTTGGAGTCAGGTGGTGGCCTTCACGCACAGCACCGGGACGGTGGTGTCGTGCAGGATGTCGAGGGCGTTCGAACCCAACAACAACTTCCCGGTGGCGGAGCGGGTGCGGATGCCGATCACGATCATCGTCCCGCCGTGGTCGCGCACGGCAGCCATGATGTCTTCGGCCGGAGTGTTTCCTCGCACGTAGTCGTGAGTCGAAAAGTCGACTCCTTCCGCTTCGAGTCTCGCCTGAACCGCGTCGATGGCCTCGGTGATTGCCAATGCCTCTGCGGCCGTCTGGCCGGCGCCGCCCACGGCGGAGTGCAGCACGACCAGCTTCTCGCCCCGCAGCTTCGCTTCTGCGATCGCGCGATCCAGCGCGGCGCGGCCCTCTGCGGTGTCGATGTATCCGACGACGATGCTCATGTGGATCCCTTCTCGCTGACTGTTTGATACCAGACCGGCGACAGCGGCGACGTCCGTCCTACGATCGGCATCGGAGGGCAGCATGACCGCGATCGGCGACCAGGCCAAGCAGGCGAACGACCCATCCCGTCAGGGTATTCGGACCCTTCCGCTGGCCGGACTCCGAGTCATCGAGGTGGGAAACCTCATCGCGGCCCCGTATGCGGGGATGATGCTGGCCGATCTCGGCGCCGACGTCATCAAGATCGAGCCGCCCAGCGGCGACCTCGGCCGCAGATTCGGTCCCTGGCTCAACGGCGAGTCCGTCTTCTTCCTGTCGGTCAACCGGGGCAAACAGACCGAGGTCGTCGACTTCCAAACCGATATCGGCCGACGGAGGGCGCGAGATCTCGTAGAGCAGGCGGACGTACTGATCCACAACCTGCGAGCCGGCGCCATGGAACGGCTCGGACTCGGCGAGGACGATGTCAGGCAGTACAACCCTCGGATCATCTACGGCGTGGTGTCCGCGTTCGGTTCCCACGGGCCGTACGCATCCCGGGCCGGCATCGACATCGTGTTCCAGGCCGAGTCGGGAATGATCTCGGTGACCGGCAGCGAGGGCCAACCGCCGTCGAAGACCGCGACGACGATCGGTGACTATGTGGCGGCGACGAACCTGGTTGCGGGCGTGTGCGCGGCGCTCGCCGAACCGGGGCGCCCGGGGAGAAGGGTCGACGTGGCTCTCCGAGACTCGCTCATCGCCGTTCAGGGCGGGTGGAACGCCATCGCGTTTCACGACGACCGCCAGCCGCCGCGCATCGGGACCGCGTCGATCTTCACCGCCCCGAACCAGGTCTTCGCCACGGCGGACGGCCATATCGCGCTGGCGATCATCTCCGATGACCACTTCGTACGCCTGTGCGAGGTGTTGGAGCTTCCCGACCTCATTGCCCGATTTCCCTCCAATGACCTCCGGATGGCGGCAACCGCCGAGCTCGAATCGGTGCTCGGCTCCGTCTTCTCCTCCGAGTCTTCGGACCACTGGCTCGAGCGACTCGTCGACATCGGGCTGCCCATCGGCCGGGTCCTGACCTTTCCGGAGGTGTGGAACGACCCGCAGGTGGCGCACAACGAGATGATCGTCGAGATGGATCATCCGACCGCAGGTCGCATCCGGGTGATCGGCTCGCCGATCCGCTTCGACGGACTGTCCGCCACGAGCGTCACTCCCCCGCCCATCATCGACTGACCTCGGCTGAGCAGACTCACTCGGTCAAGATCAGCTCGGACGCCTTCTCGGCGATCATCACCGTCGGGGCATGAGTGTGTCCGCGGTTGAGCCGCGGCATCACCGACGCATCCGCCACCCGCAGCCCCTCGACGCCGCGCACACGCAGGGACGGGTCGACGACTCCATCCTCTCCGGCACCCATGGCGGCGGTGCCCACCGGGTGATACAGCGTTTCACCCCACGTGCGTATCCCGTCGACGATCTCCGCCCGGGTCGTCGGAACGACGTCGGGCCGCATCGGTTGGGTCATCACCTCCTGCAGCGGTTCGGTGGCAACGACCTCCAACACCTTCTCGACACCCCATGCCAGCGTGTCGAGGTCGGAATCGACTGACAGATATGCCGGGTCGATCAGGGGAGCTGCGAAGGGGTCAGCAGAGGCCAGCCGGATCGTGCCCCTCGACTCGGGTTGGAGAAGGATGGAGGCGATCGTGTATCCGTGTCCTTGCGGCTCCGTGTCGCCGTGATCGAGGAAGGGCACCGGGGCGAAGATCAGCTCGATGTCCGGACCTGCCAAATCCGGGCGGCTCTGCACGAAGGCATGCGCCTCACCGACATTCGACGTCAGCAGCCCACGTCGACGGACGAGGTAGTTGAAGATCTCCCTCGGCCGTTCGGCGGAGACCAGTGTGTCGGATCGCGTGGTCCCCATGACGAGACCGGCCGCGAGATGGTCTGACAGATTCGATCCGACTCCGGGAAGGTCGACGATCGGATCGATTCCGACCTCGCGCAGGTGATCGGCCGGACCCACCCCTGACAGCATCAGGATCTGGGGCGTGTTCACCGCCCCACCCGCAAGGATCACATCGCGGCGGACGCGAACGGTTCGGAGTTCGCCATCGATCACGTAACTGACCCCGGTCACCCGCCCCTCGTCGATGACCAGGCGTGCGACGTGGGCCCCCGTCTCGATGGCGAGATTCGGACGATTCCGGATCGAGTGGAGATATGCGGTGGCGCTCGACTCCCGCCGTCCGCGTCTCTGGGTGACCTGGGTGTAGTCCACGCCGAGATTCGTGCCGACGCTGGCATTCGGGTTGCGCGGGATGCCGGCCCGCTGACACGCGGCAACGAACAGGTGAGTACCCGGATTCGGATCCCGCTGATCCTCAATTCGGATCGGGCCGCCGACACCGACATGGGTCGGGTCGGTACGGGCGGCGTCCTCGGACCGCTTGAAGTACGGCAGGACATCTTCGTACGACCATCCCGGCGGCCACGGATCGAAGTCGGCGGGGACCCCCCTCACCCACATCATGGCGTTGATCGACGACGAGCCCCCGATGCCCTTGCCCCTGGGCCAGTACATTTCCCGTCCGTTCATCCCTGCCTGCGGCACGGTCGTGTAGTCCCAGTCGTACGCGGTGTGAAACAGCTTCGAGAACGCCGCCGGGATCCCGATCTCCTGTCGGCGATCCCAGCCGCCCGCTTCGAGAACGAGCACCGTCCGCCCGGGATCCGCGGACAGGCGGGAGGCGAGGACGCAGCCGGCTGAACCCGCACCGACGATCACATGGTCGTACACGACCACAAGGCTACGGGACGAAGGGCGGACTCCGCACGCGCTGGGTACCGTCGCACCCATGCGAGCCCATCTGGTCATCCCGGCCGACCTCCGAGCGGCCTTCGAGGCGGCGGGAGTAGACGAAGGAGAACTCGGCGACCCCACAGTGATCGCCTGTCCCAGCGGGCACCACGACTGGCCCTCCCTGCTCGCCAGCCTCACCGTCGTCTTCGAGAAGTCTCGGGCAGCCGCCATCGCCGAATCGAGCGTCGTGTACGTCGTCTCATCCGACGCCCTCCTGGGACGCACCGGTCCCCTGGACGCGATGGCCGCCAACGGGGTGGTGTCTGCGGCCCGCACCCTGGCAGCGGAACTCCGCAAGGCGGGCGTTTCGGTCAATTGCCTCGGCGTCGGCGTCGACACACCTCCGGCAACGGTCGTCGAGTGGGCCATGCGCCTGTTGGATGCAGGGGTCGACGGTCCGACCGGGGAACTCGTGCAGCTCGGCGGAGCCCAAATCGGAAAGGCGCTCTCATGAGGACGGCGATCATCACCGGTGCTGCTCGCGGGATCGGAAAAGAGATCGCCCATCGTCTCGCCACCGACTTCGACCATCTCGTCGTCGTCGACCTGTCCCCGACTCTCGCCGATGCCGCCCTCGAACTCGAGGCGACCGGAGTCAGGGTCACCCCGGTCGAAGCGAACCTGACGACCGACGCCGGTGTGGCAGCCGTCGTCGACGCGGTCGAGACGGTCGCGGCACTCGTCAACAACGCCGGGATCACGCGCGACGCTCGCCTGGTCAACATGGATGAGGCAGATTTCCGGGCAGTTCTCGACGTGAACCTCGGCGCCCCCTACCGGCTGGCCATGGCGCTCGACGGGACCTGGGCGGATGAGGCGACGATCGTCAACATCGCCAGCCGGGCCTACCTGGGCAACTTCGGCCAGTTCAACTACTCGATGTCCAAGGGCGGCGTCGTCGGACTGAGCCGGGCGCTGGCCATCTCTCTCGCCCCCAGGGTGCGGGTGAACGCAGTCGCCCCGGGACTCACCGCCACCGACATGGTCGAGACGATTCCCGACGACGTCATCGCACGCATGGTCGCGGCCATTCCGCTCGGACGCATGGGCGAGCCGTCTGAGATCGCCGACGTCGTCGCCTGGCTCTGTTCATCGCAGTCGTCTTACGTCACCGGCCAAGTCGTGGTCGCCGGCGGGGGAAGGAGCCTCACATGAGTACACAAGTCACCCACCGTCGGTCCCGGATCCTGATCGCCGACACGATCGCCGAGCCGGGACTCGACATCCTCCGGGCCCATTTCGACGTCGACGTCGAAACGGATCTCGACCCCGAGCGCCTCGTCGAGGTCGTCGGCGAATACGAGGCGATGGTGGTCCGTTCGGCCACGAAGGTCACCGCCGAGGTGGTGGCAGCGGCCCACCGGATGAAGGTGATCGCCCGGGCCGGCGCCGGGCTCGACACGATCGACGTGAAGGCGGCGCTCGACCGCGACATCGAGGTGATCAACAGCCCGGACGCCAACACGCTCGCAGTCGCAGAGCTGACCATGGGCCTCGTGCTCGCCCTCGCCCGCAACATCGCACCGGCCGACGCCTCGATGAAGGCGGGAGAATGGGAGAAGTCGAAGCTGGCGGGGATCGGAATCGCCGGCAAGACCCTCGGGATCATCGGATTCGGCCGCATCGGACAGGCCGTGGCTGCCAGGGCGACAACCTTCGGCATGCGAGTGGTGGTCAACCAGCGTCGCCCCACCCCCGAGCTCTTCCTCGAAGCCGGAGTCGAACCGCTCGACCTGTTCGACCTGCTGGCCCAATCCGACTTCGTCACCGTCCACGTCCCCGGCCATCCCGACACCGAGGGCCTGATCGACGCCGACGTGCTGGCCGCCATGAAGCCGACCGCCTACCTCATCAACACGGCGCGCGGTTCGGTGCTGGACGAGGACGCGCTCGCGTCAGCCCTCGACAAGGGGGAACTGGCGGGGGCCGCCCTCGACGTGTGGTCAAAGGAACCGGCGATCGACCATCCACTGGCGAAACGACCCAACGTGCTGGCCACCCCCCACCTGGGTGCCTCCACCAGAGACGCCCAGACCTCGGCCGCCGAGGACGTTGCTCGGCAGTTGGTGACACTGCTGTCGACGCAGCCCGCCGAGTCCGTGCTCCCGTTGCGATTCGTCCCGCTCGATCAGGTCGTCCCACACGAGGCCACGGATCCGCGCCGCTCGGCCAGGTTGGCGGAGTCGATCGCCGAGGAGCAGATCCTCCGCAACCCCCCGATCGTGGCGGCCGTCGGCGACCGCTACGTCGTGCTCGACGGTGCCACCCGCACCGATGCGCTCCGGACGATGGGCATCCCCCACGTCGTGGTCCAGGACGTGGGGGTCGATGGCGGTCTCGGTCTTGAGACCTGGCATCACGTCATTCGTTCCGTCGACGAGTCCACTCTTCGGCGGATCCTGTCCGCGATTCCCGAAATCGTCATCACCGAATGCGACCCGGACGAGGCAGCCGACCGCGTGATCGAGTCCGGCGCGCTCTGTTCAGTCCGCTTCTTCGAAGGTGACGCCCTCGTCCTCTCGTCGTCGGGCGGAGCAAACCGCTTCGACGCGCTGGCATCCATCTCCGACACATACACCGCCAACGCCGTCGTCTCGCGCACCCTCGAACGGGACGTGAGCAAGGTGGCCGCCTGGTATCCCGACGGAGTCGCCCTCGTCGAATATCCCGAGTTCACCGTCGAGCAGGTCCTCCTGGCGGCGCGATCAGGGCGGCTGCTCCCGGCAGGCGTCACCCGATTCCTCGTCCCCGGGAGGGTCCTGCGCCTCGAACTCCCGCTGGAAATGCTGTCGGACCCTCGGGATCTCGACGCCAAGAATCGCTGGCTGCACGACCACCTCTCCGAGAAGCAGCGCCACGGCAAGATCCGCTACTACCGCGAACCGGTGTACTTGCTGGACGAGTGATTGGGTGATCTCTCCCCCCGGGGACGAAGTCCCGTTGGGGGGAGTGGCCGAGCCTGCGAGGCCGAGGGGGGCCGTCCGCACAGCAAGGGTCTG
>JBBDQP010000027.1:0-8336 GCA_040905965.1 Acidimicrobiia bacterium | reverse complement strand
GGTATCCGAACTGGTTCTCGGCCTGGGCGTTCAACAGGACGATCAGACCAGCCTGGTCCACTACCACCATCGCATCCGGAGCCGCCTCCAACAGACCCCGATACCGGGCCTCCATCTGCGCCACATGTGCGTCGGCGGCTTTCCGCACGGTGATGTCACGGACCGCAGCCGTGACCAGGATCCCTTCCGGGCTGTCCAACGGGCTCAACATGATCTCGATCGGGAACTCGGTCCCGTCCTTGCGGAGAGCCGTCAACTCGATCCCGGTCCCGATCTGTTGGGCCAAGGCGTCCTCGGCAGAGCGGAGATGGTCTGCGATCAAACGCTCAGCGAACCCATGTGGGATGACATTGGTCACGGGTTGTCCGAGCAGCTCATCACGGTGGTATCCGAACTGCTTCTCGGCCTGGGCGTTCAATAGGACGATCAGACCAGCCTGATCCACTACCACCATCGCATCCGGAGCCGCCTCCAGCAGACCTCGATACCGGGCCTCGGATTGCCTCCATTCGGCGACTCCCCAACTGTCCACTTGTCTATTCGAAGTCACGGGAACTCTTCCAGGTGGTTGCAGCCACGCGCGTTCGACAAAGATGACTGGTCGGGAGGAGTCCCTGACGAGCGCAGGGATGAAAAGCTCCAATAGTCGGTACCAACGCGTGTCTCCTGTCGAAAGGTCCGCGAGGTCCGGGCGGTCGACCCATGGGTGGTGAACTCAGCCGCAGCGCTCGCACTTGTAACTCTGCGCCCGCTGACGTCTGAGTCTTGCTTACCCTGATATATCGGACGGGAGAGGAGCGGACCTTGAGGGTTTCGCTCAGCGATCACCACGCGGTCACGGCCGAAAATGGATCGATCCCAATCGGTTAAGCCTGCCGCCACGGTGCCGATATCAACAACATGACCGTCCGGCTGCCTTCGATAACGCCGCCTGTACCTCCCAACGAGGACGCTCGCCTCGCCGCGCTGGCGCGCTACGACATCATGGACACCGACCGGGATCCGGCGTTCGATCGGATCACCGACATGGCCAGCCGCATCTTCAAGGTGCCGATCGTGCTGGTGTCGTTCGTCGACGAGGACCGGACATGGTTCAAGTCGGCGTGCGGTCTCGACAGCACCGAGACACCCCGCAGCCACGCCTTCTGCGCCGACGCCATCTGTCAGGAGCGCACCCTCGTGATAGAGGACGCCACCCAAGATCCCCGAACAGTGGACGACCCGTTGGTGACAGGCCCGCCGCACATTCGCTTCTACGCCGGTGCGCCGCTCATGACCCCCGAAGGCTATGCGCTCGGGACCCTGTGTCTCATCGACAGCGTGCCGCGCACGATCGACGCCGAAGAACTCCACATCCTCGAAGGCTTGGCAGACCTGGTGATCGACGAACTCGAACTGCGACTGGCCCTGGAGAACGCCCGCCGGTCGGAAGGAGAGCGGGTGGAGCTGATCGCCACCGTCGCTCACGAGGTGAGAAATCCTCTGACAGGCGCATTGGGGCTGGCCGAGCTCCTGGCCGACGAAACCGACACCGAGGATGCTGAGACACTGCGAATCATCCGCGATTCGATCCGGGACGCCGACCGCATCATCGAAGACCTGCTCACACTGAGCCGGTTCGACCGAGGGTCGTTCGAAGTTCAGACTCGCCCGGTGCCGGTTCGACCCGAGGTTGGTGGCGTTCTCCAGTCGTTCGACCCAGACTTCCGGAACCGGGTGGCGGTCTCGGTTCCGGCGGACACCGTTGTCGATGCCGACCCGCTCCGTCTCCGTCAGATCGTCCGCAATCTGGTGTCCAATGCGCAGCGCTATGGCGGCGAAGTGGTTTCGATCGAGGTGGTCCGCCGCGATGGAGAGGTCCATCTCCATGTCGTCGACGACGGCGACGGGGTGGACGAAGCGATCACAGACCTCCTGTTCCAGACCTTCAGTCGGGGACATGCCGGGCTGCACAATGCGAATTCGTCCGGCTTGGGGCTGGCCGTTTCCCGCCGTCTTGCCAAGGCGATGGGCGGCGACCTCACCTACAGCCGCGGCAACGGCCGCACCGTTTTCACCCTCACCCTGCCTTCGGCCTGACCCGGCTGCCGGCCACCATTCACCTGCCGGCGGCTTCCCGGGATACCGGACTCGGCGACCCGCCTGGTCAGAGTTGAACGACGGGACAAGTGAGGGTGCGGGTCACTCCTTCGACAGCCTGGATCTTGGAAACGACGAGCCTCCCGAGCCCGTCGACATCGGCTGCTTCGGCGCGCACGATCACGTCGTACGGGCCGGAGAGAACATCAGCCGCGCTGACGCCGGGGATTTCGCTGAGAGCTGCGGCCACCCGTCCCATCTTCCCGATCTCTGTTTCGATCAGCACGTACGCTTCGACCACTGGCGCTCCTCTATGGGTGTCCGCTCTGAACGCTACGCCTACTTGCGCGTGAACGGCACAGGACGCAGACAATGCCCGCCGAAAGCGAAGACCTCCCCCACCCCCGAGGGCTTAGCTAGGACTCGGCTACCACCCGATTGGCCTCAACCGATCCTTGCGGTAGCCGACGCCACAATTGTTCCCTGCCGGACTTAGGCGTCGGTTTTCGCCTACCCCCAGGCGCGAGCACGGGGCAGGTGGAGGCCGGCTACGCGCTCAGGGAGCGGCCTGGTCTTCTGCGTAATCGCCCAGGAGTTGTCCTCGGAAAGCTCCGGCGTTACGGACAAACAGGACGGTGGGCAACCCTTCCATCAGCGCCTCCATCCTCCGGGCGTAGCTGGCCTCCTCGCCTGGCTCATTGCCTCGCAACCCGAGCAGCACCACGTCGGCGTCTCGAGAGTTCTCCCAGATCGTGTCCCGTACGCTCACATCGTCCGGCCTGCGGATCACATTGGTGGTGGCGTCGATGCGAGCGCCCGCCGTCAGCTCGGAGAGCAGGCGGGTATTCCGCTCACGGACCATCTCGCTGGTGGCGATGCTGTTGATGACGATCTCGCTGCCACGCCACTCCGGATTCTGTGACAGAAGATGGGCGAGCAGAACCAGCAGGTCTCCGTTCTGTTCGAGCCCACCCCACCAAACGTGGATCGTTCCCCGCTCCATGTTTGGACGCGGTTGCTTCACCGCGCCGATGACGGCCGACTTGCCGAGCAGTGCCAGTTTCTCGATTACACGGAGGACGTTCTCTTGCCGATCGGGCTTGTCGCTCCATCCGAACATGACCATGTTGGAGTCGATGCCGGCGATTCCGTTCGCCTGCGCGACGGAAACCACCCCCGCCACGAAGTCATCGACGATGTCCACCTCGGGAAACCCGACGACGCCGAGCTGTTCGAGTTCGGTGACCAGCTCTGCCTTCACCCGATCCTTCGTCTTCGCCAGGGCGCCGATGTCGCCCTCGATCAGCTTCGCCACCGTGAGGATTCCGCGGTCCTGCACCAGCCAGTTTGCGTAACGCACCAACCCGGCGCGTTTGTCGACGTCACCGGCGAACAGGAGAATGTTCGGTCGCCAGTTTCGGGGGTCACTGGGAAGCCGGCTGAGTTGAATCACCGTGGAACGAACCAACGACATCAGGGCACCGCGCCGCAGGTCGCCCCATGGTGCCGACATGGCGCGGCGCCTCATGAACACATAGAGGCCCAGTTCGAAGACGAGGGCGATCATCAACGCCACAGCACTGATCAGGAACATGACGTAGAAGCACGCCACCGCTCCGATGATCGACACCCACCACGGGACCTTGAACGTCGGCCGGTAGGAAGGGTCGCCTCCGAGCGCTTCGATCCCCGCGACGAGGTTGACCGTTCCGTAGGTGGTGAGGAAGAACATGGTGAGCACGGGGGCAATCGCGTCGAGATCGCCCAGCGCGACAGCGAGCATCGCCAGAGCCGTGGTGAGCAGGAGAGGGACTCCCGGTCCTTTGATGAACCGGGTCTGGGCGTTGAGAACCGACGGCATGATCCGGTCGTCGATCATTGCTTCGAGTGTCCGGGGAGCAGCGAGGGCGCTCCCGACTGCCGAAGCGAAAATTCCTCCCCACAAGCCCCAGAACACCAGGAGGGACAGCGGTCCGGCAACCTCGAACCAGATCAGATTGTTGGAGACCAGCTCTTCGGGCGTGGCAGAGACGGCGAGCAAGATCGGCACCAACAGATAGATGAAGAAGCCGACCAGGACTGCGACCAGCGTCCCCCGTGGTATCGAACGGTCGGGTTTCTCCAGATCACCCGACAGGCTGATTCCGGCCATGATCCCGGTGACCGCCGGGAAGAAGACCGCGAACACCGCCCAGAACTCCGCGCCACCGCCTTCCACGCCCTCGGTCAGCGATACCGGGATGGCAGCATCTCCCAGAGCGCCGATGGCCAGTGCGACCAGCGAGACGAATATGCCGACCATGATCGGCAGTTGGAGCCGGAGGGCGACACCGGCTCCCCGCGCAGCCAGCAATCCCACCAGCAGGACGGCGACCGCCGCCAGCAGCCGTTCGGGCGCCTCGGGCCAGACGATCGTGATGCTCTCTGCAAGTCCGAACGCATACAGCGCGACGGAGAAGGCCATGGCCAAGAAGAGGGGTATGCCCACGGCAGCACCAACCTCGATGCCGAGGCTTCGGGAGATGATGTAGTACGCGCCACCCTTCCCGACCCTCATGTTGGTCACCACTGCCGAGACGGAGAGCGCCGAGATCAAGGTGACCATGTTGGCGATGAAGACAATGCCGAGGGCGGGCAACAGTCCGACCGAACCGACCATCCAGCCGGTTCGGAGATACATGATCACGCCGAGGATCGTCAGTATCGAAGGTGTGAAAACCCCGATGAACGATCCCAGCTTCTTCTTGTGGTTCTGACGGCCGAACGCTGTGGCGGCGGCATCTTTCAGCCTCGACGTGATGGTCACGGCAGCACCCAAAACTCCCTGTTGGTGGTCGACCGACCGGACAGGGTAGAGACCGCTGCCGCATCGCACCGGATTCGCGAAGCCAGCTGTGGCTGGCGTCGGATTCTCACCGGAAAGTGACCCAGCCATTCCATGCCTCAAAGACATCCGAACTCGCCCGCGGTCAACACCCGGCCCAATGCCTTGCTCCGATCGCGACCCCAGTCAGGGCCGATGAGCGGCAGACGAACTCAGCGCCGGGCAGTGCCTCCAACCGCAGGTGGACTCACCGACCTCCCTGGCTCGCCACCCGGACGAGGCGGTCGACCCTCTCCGGAGACCTTCGACCATTCGTGGCGATGGATCTGCCAATCCCCCACAGGACGGAGCGACTCGCTCTCGCGAACCGTCTCCAGGAACCCAGGGCTGACCCGACCGCTGGCGGCCCGATACCTACAACTCGGCGGCCGCCGCTCGGAGCATGTGGGGAAGAAAGCGAAACGGAAGAGGCGGTTGAGCAACGTCAAACGCACCTGCCAGCACGATGTCGAGATCGGGGCAATGGAACGCCCACGTGGCGGTGGAACCGGTGTGCCCGACGATCGCTGGAATCGGAAAGAGTGGCGACATCCACCGCGCCGGCGCGTAGCGCATGACCCCGAGCCCGTACTCGACCGGGAAGAAGATCCGATTGGTGTGCTCGCCCATGTGACGGAACGTGCCGGGGTCATCGAACAGGTCCCCGGACACCAGCGCCTGCATGAAGCGCAACTGGTCAGCAACCGTGGAGACGATGCCGCCGTCGGCCTTCTGGAAGGTGAGGGCACCGGCGGGATTCAGGACGACATCCTTGGCCCAGACCGACGCGTCCGGCTCAGCTGATCCTCCCCGCTGCGGCGGGTGAGGATACGAGGACGTGGCGTCCAGACCCAACGGTTGGAAGATCCTCCCGTCGAAGAGCTCAGCCAAGTCCTGTCCGGTGACCTGTTCGAGTATCGCTCCGAGAAGCTGATAGTTGGTGTCGGCATACTTTGCTCGACGTGTCGCAGCGTTGATTGGTTGCGGAGCGAAGTGCGACTCCATGGCACGGACGGTCCGCAACACCTCGTCGAACGGCATGGGAGCGTCCTCGCCAGCGAGCAACCGGGCCTGGGCACTCCGACCCCCGGGGGGAGCTCCCTCGTAATAGTCGGCGAGACCTGAGGTGTGTCCGAGGAGATGCTCGACAGTGATCTCGTCGGTGCGGTCGACCCCCTCCCGCACATGCAGCCCCGAAGTTGTTTCGGAAGCGAGAATGTCCACCATCCGGTCGTCCAGGCGGAGCCTGCCGTCTTCGACGAGTTTCATCGTGACGGCAGCGGTGAACAGTTTGGTGACCGAGGCGATCGGATACCGGGCATCAGCCGTCGCCTGCGTCCCATCGGGGTCGAGCACTCCGTGCGCACCTGTCCACGACCATGACCGGTCGACGGCGGCCACCCCGGCAAGTCCGTGGCGAACATGGCGACGGCGGTCCACCGCTTTGCCAAGCACGGCATCAAGCCGGCCTTCGAGATCTGACACCGGGTGATTCTCGCACACCGCCACGGCGCCGAACCCAACCTCGCGTCAATCCCGAGTGGAGTCCGCGTCGGAGATGACCTCGACCATCGGAACCTCGTTGACGAGATGGTCGAATTCGGCCAGGGTTCGATACCAGGTGACTCCCGGATGCGACTTTCGGGCGTTCGCCGAGTACGACGTCATCGTCGACCCGGCGACCGGCGAGACCGACGGCTAGGTCAGGATCCGTCTCGACCAGACCGCCGCAGACCGGCTCACCGGGTACAACCGGCCCGAACACCTAGGTGCCTTTCCCGAAACCGACCCTCTTCACGCCTGGCTGTCGGCGAGGCGCCGCTGTTCCAGCAACATCAGCACGCCGAGCAGGCTGGCGCCCACCATCACCTTCGGTTGGAATCCCCGCTCCCCCAGGATCCCCGCCGCCGTTGAAGCCCGGTGACCGGTGGCACATCCGATGTAGACCGGCCTGCTCGGATCGAGTTGAGAAGGTGTGCTGCTGACGAGATCTGGCAGATAGCAGTGGATCGAGTCGGCGAGATAGCCGTCATTCCACTCACCCGGGGACCGCACGTCGAGCACCTGCATCTCGGTTCCCGTGTCGAACTCCTCGAGGAAATCGCGAGCGGTCAGGGTCTCGTGCGAGAGGATGGGACGGGAATCGTCACGCCATTGGTCGAGACCCCGCAACCACCCCCTGACGTCCTCGAAGCCAATCCGGCCCAACGCCAGGCGCGCCTCCTCCAGATCTCGTTCCGAATCCAGGATCAGGACGAGCGGAGCGTTGAACGGGACCAGCCAGCCGACCCACGTGGCGAAGTCCTGGTTGGCCTCGATCCCGAACGAGCCGGGGATGTGACCGGCGGCGTATGCGTCCTTCGGTCGACCGTCGACAACCGTGACCGAATCGAGGATCTCGGCGAGAGCGGCGGGCCCAAGCTCTGGGATCTCCCCGTACTCGAGCGGGGTGGGGCCGTTCAGATTGATCGGACCCATCTGGGCGTAATACACCGGATATGGCTCCAACCCGGAGAGTTGGTCGTCAGCGAAGCTCTCCGCATCCGAATGTGCGAGCGCCGGATTGCTCTTCTGCTCCGCGCCGATGGTCGACGTGCTCGGCCCCGCCACCGCCGCCGTACAGAACGAACCCGCCCCGTGCGTCGGGTAGAGGCCAACCGACTCGGGCAACGACGCCAACCGTCCGATCGATCCCCATTGGAGACGGGCCAGCTGTCTTGCTCTGGTGCGACCCAGCAGGTCCGTGCGTCCGGCCGACCCGACTAACAGGCTTCCGCCTGAGAACACCGCAACCGGATCGCCTTCGATAGCCACGAGATACGACACGTGCTCAGGGGTGTGACCAGGGGTGTGAAGCGGGCGGATCGAGATTCGGTCCGTGCCCAACTCCTCACCGTGGAAGGCGGGCGTGTGTTCAAACGCGGCACCCGCTCCTGCCGGCAGCACCAATTCGGATCCCGAACGCGCTGCCGCTTCTCGCCCGCCGGAGATGTAGTCGTTGTGGAGGTGGGTTTCGAGGACCCAGCGCAACTCGACGTCGCGGTCCTCAGCGGCAGAGAGGAACCGTTCGACGTCGCGCTGTGGGTCGACGAGCACCCCGAAGCCCTCGTGGACGAGCAGGTAGCTCATGTCGCCGAGTCCCGGCGTCGCGATCGTCAACACCTCCATCGGGAACCCCCCATGCACGACACTGAATATGCGACTCCGAGCATACAGAACCGAACTGAGCGTCGAAGGCTCGGGAGGGCGACCGTCAGGAAGCGACTGCCCCCAGGCGCTCGGACATGACCTCACGTAGGAGATCCATCGCCTCGATGATCTTTGGCGAAGTGAGCGAGTAGTACGACCACTGGCCGTCTCTTCTCACCTCCACGAGGTCTTTGTCGCGCAGCAC
>JBBDQP010000026.1:36171-45374 GCA_040905965.1 Acidimicrobiia bacterium | reverse complement strand
GGTTGAAGACGGTCTCGGTGAGGACGGCGCCGCCGAGGAGCAGTCCGAGCTGGAGCCCGACGATCGTCACCACCGGAAGCATTGCGTTGCGGAATGCATGCTGGGCGACGACCCTGCGTTCCATCGCGCCCTTGGCTCGCGCAGTGCGGATGTAGTCACGGCTGAGCACTTCGAGCAACGCCGAGCGGGTGATGCGGGCGATGATCGCCAACGGGATGGTTGCCAGCGCCATGGCAGGCAGGATGAGGTGGCGGGCGGCATCCAACAGGACCGTCCAGTTGCCGGTGATGATCGAGTTGGGGATCACCAGTTTCCCGAGGAACTCCAGGAACCCGCCGCTCACGGTGTCCTCGTTGACCGCCCAGCCCCACACCTCGTAGAACGGGATGGGAATGACCCCGGCGCTGAGGCGTCCCGATGGTGGGAGAGTGAGGAACGTGTCCTTCAGGATGAGCGCGAAGAGATATTGGAGGAGGAGCCCGAGCCAGAAGACCGGCATCGACACTCCGATGTTGGCGAACGTCATCGTGCCGACGTCGATGAGTGAGTTGTGGCGGCGGGCCGAGAGCAGACCGAGCGGAATGCCGATGAGTACCGCCAGGAAGAGTGCGGAGGCGGTCAGTTCGATGGTGAGAGGCATGCGATCGACCATCACCTGGGTGACCGGTCGCGACGATTGCAGCGACTGCCCGAGATCACCCTGCAGCGTGTTCTGGATGTAGACGCCGAGTTGGATGGGAATCGGCTCATCCAGCCCGTAGCGGGCATTGAAGCTGGAGCAAGCCTCTTCGCTGGCGCGCTCTCCCAACATCGCGGTGCACGGATCGCCCGGAATCAGCCGCACGAGAAAGAACGTGACGACGAAGAGCCCGAGCACCACCGGGATGGCGAGGAGAACGCGGCGGAGGATGTAGGAAGTCAAGAGTGGTGGGGAGAGTAGAAGGGGAGCGCCCGAAGGCGCTCCCCTTGGGTTCGGTGTGGATCAGCCCTCAGCGTTGATGAGGCCGCCCCACAGGTATGCGTAGTAGTCGAAACCACCGGTGTTACCCACGTGCAACGGGTTGGCGGCGTCGAGTGCCACAGACCATGAGAACACGACGTCGTTGGCGTCGAAGCTGGATCCGTCGTGGAACGTCACGCCAGTGCGTAGCGAGCACGTCCACACGGTCAGGTCCTCGTTGGGTTCACATGCCGTTGCCAGGCGCGGGACGACTTCACCCGAGTCGGTGGCATAGCTGAACAGTGGCTCCACCACCTGCTGGCACGGTGACAGCGACTCTCCGTCGGTCTCGTCGGCGCAGTACAACGAGATGGGCTCGTTGTTCTGCATGAAGACGAACGTGTCCTTGCCCGGGTCCATGAACTCGAACTGGGGAGCACCGAACGGCGGATAGTGCGCACCGTCCACCGAAGCGAGTGCCGCCGAGCCGGCAGCACCGTGGGCCATCGGGATCATCGGGATGAGAGCCTTGATGGCGTTGTTGGCTTGTTCGTAGAGGGGAGCAGCCTCTGCCGGATCGGCGATACCGGAGGCGGCTGCCAGCGGCTCGTAGATCTCGGGGTGAGCGGCTCCGAACTGCGGGTTGTCCGCCCCGAAGTGGAAGTCGAGGAAGTTGGTGACGTGCGGGTAGTCCGCACCCCAACCCAACAGGTGGATTCCGTCGAGGCTGCCCGTGGTGGACTGCTCGATGAAGTCACCCGACTCCATCTGGATGACTTCGGCCGTGATGCCCAGGTTCTCTGCGAGTTGGGTCTGGATCTCCACTGCGACCGCGCCCGGATCCGGCAGATACACACGGAACACGTCACGGTAGGCGATCGTCGTCTCGAACCCGTCAGGGAAGCCGGCGTCCGCCAGCATCTGGCGAGCGGCTTCGGGGTCGAAGTCGTACCAGGCGTCGCCCTGACAGGCATTCTCGATCGTGCACGGCGTGAAGTGCGTCGGCACCGTCGAACCAGCCGGGTAGAAGTTGTCGATCAGCCGCTGCCGGTCGATCCCCATCGCGATCGCCTGACGCACCTGCACGTTGTCGAACGGCGCGAACGTGTTGGTGAACCCGACGTAGAACACGTTCGGGTTGGCGATCGGGATGAACTGCAGGTTCGGGTCACCTTGGATGGTCGCGAAGTCCTCGGGCGAGGGGTTCGTGATCATGTCCACGTTGCCGGACTGCAGCTCCAGTAGACGCTGGGCGCCTTCAGTTGCCCAGCGATACACGAGGGTGTCGAAGGCAGGCTGTTGGCCGTAGTAGTCACGGTTCGCCGAGAACACGATCTGGTTGCCTCGGTCCCACTGATCGAGCACGAACGGACCGGTGCCGATCGAGTTGTCGAGCGGGGCGCCACCGGTGGCCTCCAGGTGCTCCTGCGGCTGGATGCCGAACGGAGTGAAGGCCGCCTTCTGCATGAAGGCCGGGTCGGGCGAGCAGAGATTGAACGCGACGGTGAACTCGTCGACGGCAACGATCGACTCGACCTTGCCTCCGTAGTCACAGCCGCCGGAGTCGAGGGTCAGACCTTCGAACTCTTCGCTCGGCTCTGCCGGAGCCGTCGTTGTCGTTTCTGCTGCGGTAGTCGTCGTGTCAGCGGCGGTCGTGGTCGTGTCGGCGGTGTCGCCTCCACACGCAGCCACGACCATGCTGAAGATCGCAAAGAGCGCGACCCAACGTATTCGTTTCATGGTTCCTCCTGATATGGGAGCCCGCGCAGACGCGGGCTGACACCAACATACTTGTCCGCCGGGCCCGTTGCATGTCACCGGACGATCATCTGCCCGTTGCCGGACGCCTACTCGCCTGCCCCGGTGAGGATTGTCAGGAGGGCCTTGCCGTACGCATCTGCGGCAGTTGCCGCATCGTGTCGTACAACCGGGTGGTCGACGACGCAGGTCCAGCCTTCTTCGCTGCGTTGGAGCGACGTGATGCGATCACCCAGCAAGGTCCGAAGCTGTGCCTCGGTCGGCATCCACACGACGTCCTGTTGGAGGATGTAGTCGAGTGACCACTCGACGGCCCCGTTGAAGGTGATCGCCGCGATCCCGTCGGCGAGCGGCTGGACGTCGACGGAGAGGTCGGCGATGACAAAGACTCGCTCGTCGAGGTCGCGGTCGGGGATGTGGAAGAAGTCGAATCGTTGCGGCCGCCAGTCGAGCCCTGCAGCGCGAAGCTGTTTGGCGAGAGGCACCGAGATCACGGGTGTGACCCTAACTGGACGAGGAAGTGCCCGGCTGCCGTGGGAGAGGCGCTCGGACACCGCTCGGAGGAATCCGGTCAGGTCACCTATAGCGCCAGACGATGCGGCCCTTGGTCGGATCGTAGGTCGAGACCTCGACGTCGACTTCGTCCCCCGGGAGGATGCGAATCATTCGCCCCCGTCGCATCCGACCGCTCGGACGCGCGGAGACTTCGAGGCCCCCCTCGAGTTCCACGAGGAAGGTGGCGGAGCGCAGCACCTTCTTCACCGTTCCGCGCATGCGGATGTATTCGTCGTCGTTGTCTGCCATGGAGTCGGTTCAATCCTCAGATCGTGTGTGGAGCGCGAGGTTAGGGCGTCGACGATGCCTCGTCATACCCCCGGGTCACGACCAGTCGAGGAGCACCTTTCCGGCCTCGCCGGAGGCGGCCATGTCGAAGGCCATGTCGAAGTCTTCGGCGGAGAAGCTATGGGTGACCACGCTCGACACGTCGAGTCCCGTCTCGAGCATGGCCGACATCTTGTACCAGGTCTCGAAGATCCTTCTGCCGTAGATGCCGCGAACCGTGAGGCTCTTGAAGATGACGCTGTTCAGGTCGAGCTCCACCGGGCCAGGTGGTATTCCCAGGACGGCGACCCGACCGCCGTGGTTCATGGCGGCGAGCATTTGGTTGAAGGCGGGCTCCGCCCCCGACATCTCCAGACCCACGTCGAACCCTTCGGTCATCCCCAGTTCTGACATGACGGATTCAAGGGTCTCAGATCGGACATCGACCGGCCGGGCGGCACCGAAGGCCGGCACCATCGCCAGTCGGTGCGGGTTGATGTCGGTCACTGCGATGTGGCGCGCCCCGATGTGGCGGACGATGGCGGCAGCCATCAGCCCGATGGGGCCTGCGCCGGTGATGAGCACGTCCTCTCCGATCACGTCGAAGGCCAACGCGGTGTGGGTGGCGTTCCCGAGGGGGTCGAGGATGGCGGCGATGCGGTCCTCGATGTGGTCGGGGACCGGAAAGACATTGTCCGCCGGCAGGACGACGTAGTCGGCAAACGCTCCTTGTCTGGTCACGCCGAGGCCGAGATGGTTCCTGCAGAAGTTGCGACGTCCTCCCCGGCAGTTCCGGCAATGTCCGCACGTGATATGGCCCTCACCGGAGACTCGCATCCCGACGCTGAGGCCTTGGACTCCGGCGCCCAGGTCCTCGACGATTCCTGTGAACTCGTGACCGACCACCATCGGAGCGGGGATCGTGGCGGCGGCCCACGGATCCCAGGACCTGATGTGGAGGTCGGTCCCGCAGATGGAGGTGTAGCGCACCCGGATGAGCACTTCGTCCTGTCCGAATTCGGGACGCGGCTCGTCGGTCATCACGAGGCCCGGAGCAGGCCCCGGCTTGAGGAGCGCACGCATCAGATGACCTCCAGTTCCCTGCCCACCTCGACGAACGCCGAGATGGCACGGTCCAGGTGCTCGGCAGTGTGACCGGCGCTCATCTGTGTACGGATGCGCGCCTGTCCTTCGGGGACGACCGGGAAGGAGAACCCGACCACGTACACGCCCATGTCGAGCAGGCGGGACGCCATCTCCGATGCCAAACGCGCATCGCCCAACATCACCGGGATGATCGGATGACCGTTCCCGGCAAGGGTGAATCCTGCCTTCGTCAGCTCGGAACGGAACCGCTCGCTGTTGGCGATCAGACGTGCCCGCAGGTCGTCGGCTGCTTCGAGGAGATCGAGCACGGTCAATGAGGTGGCGGCGATCACCGGCGCGAGCGAGTTGGAGAACAGATAGGGGCGGGATCGCTGACGCAGCCAGGCGATGATCTCTGCTCTGCCGGAGGTGTAGCCGCCGGATGCGCCACCGAGGGCCTTTCCGAGCGTCCCCGTGATGATGTCGATGCGGCCCATGGTTCCGGTTGCCTCGGGAGTGCCTCGTCCGCCGGCTCCGACGAACCCGACTGCGTGTGAGTCGTCGACCATGACGAGCGCATCGTGGTTCTCGGCGAGGTCGCAGATCGACCCCAGGTCGGCGATGACCCCGTCCATCGAAAAGACGCCGTCCGTTGCCACCAACCGATATCGAGCGTCTGAGGCAGCCTGGAGTTGGCGTTCGAGGTCGGCCATGTCGTTGTTGGCGTATCGGAAACGCTTCGCCTTGCACAGGCGCACGCCGTCGATGATCGACGCGTGGTTGAGGGCGTCGGAAATGATCGCGTCTTCCTCGTCGAGGATCGTCTCGAAGAGGCCGGTGTTGGCGTCGAAACAGGACGAATACAGGATCGTGTCTTCTGTGCCGAGGAACTCCGAGATGCGGGCTTCGAGTGTGCGGTGAACCTCCTGGGTGCCGCAGATGAAGCGGACCGACGCCATGCCGTAGCCCCACCGCTCGAGTGCGGAGGCGGCCGCCGCGACCAGGCGTTCGTCGTCGGCGAGCCCCAGGTAGTTGTTGGCACAGAAGTTGAGAACGGTCGAACCGTCGGTCAACGTGATCTCCGCACCTTGAGGCGATCCGATGATCCGCTCGTCCTTGCGCAGACCCCGCTCGCCCAGCTCTGCCAACCGTTCCGTGAGGTCTCCGAGAAGTGGATGGGCCATGCCTAGGACGCTAGTGGCGCGTCGCCGAAACAATGAGGCGGTCTCTCCGGCCCATGACGCCCCTGGCGGCGTCCTCCTCCTCGCCGAACGGGCCAAGTGCGACTGCGTCGGAGGTCCTTGCCAGATGACGTCATGTGCTCGGAGACACCGCGCACCTCTTTCGGCGACACACCACTAGTGGAGGAAGCTGGTCAGACCGCCAACGCGTCCGTGGCGTCGGCTCGTGATGTTCCCAGGGCGATACCCTGGGAACGTGACTCGCTTCGAGATGGTTTCCGAGCCCAAACTCGATGCGCCGGTGATGGTGGCATCGTTCGACGGCTGGGTGAATGCCGGTGACGCGGGTACATCCGCCGCCGAATTCCTGGCCGAAGGAGGCAACCAGGTGGCGACGTTCGAGTCGGATGACCTCTTCGACTACCGGGACACGCGCCCTGCCCTCACGTTCGAGGAGGGGGTCGTCCGCTCGCTGGCATGGCCGAGCGTCGGGTTGATCCATTCCCAGGTGGGCGAGCGCGATCTGCTGGTGATCACGGGCACCGAGCCGAGCATCGGGTGGCGATCGTTCTCACGCACCGTCGGCGACCTCGCAGTGCGTTTTGACGTTTCCGAGTTCATCGCCCTCGGGGGGATCCCGTGGGCCGCTCCCCACACCCGGCCGGTGACACTCATCACCACTGGGTCGACCCCGGCGCAGATCCCCGAAGTCGCCGATCATCCCGAAGGTGAGTTGACCGTCCCCGGGTCGGTGAGCGGGGCGCTCGAACTCGAGATGATCGAACGGGACATCCCCACGGTGGGGTTCTGGGCCCGGGTTCCCAACTATCTCGGCACGCGCTTCGTCTCTGCCGCCATGACGCTCCTCGAAAGAGTCGACCTGCATCTCGGTCTAGGACTCGACCTCACGGAGATCGCTGCGGAGGCAGACGCCCAACGGATCCACCTCGACGCGATCGCCGGTGGACGCCCTGACGTGAGATCGATGATCGAGCAGCTCGAAGCCCTCGTCGATGGCGGTTCGCAGGCTTCGGGAGAACAGCTCGCCTCGGAGATCGAGCGCTTCCTGCGCAACCGTTCCGATGGCGAGTTCGACTGATCAGCCTGGTGCGGCGATCCCGTCGAGGGCGAAGCCGAGGATTTCGTCGACCAGCGCCGTCCGGTCGAGACGGCCATCCGGGCGGTACCAACGGTCGACCGAGTTGAGCACGGACAGCAGGAGTATTCCCGTCACCGCAGGGTCGATGTCCGCCCGGAACTCGCCATCGGCAACGCCGTCTGTGAGCACCTGGCGGAACCGTGCCTCGTAGCCGTCCCGGGCCGCCACCACCCGAGCACGGTTCGGTCCGTCGAGGGCGCGAGCCTCGTTGAGGAAGGTGCGGGCCTCGTCGACGTGGTCCAACAACACGTCGACGTGTCCGGCGATGAGCGTGCGGAGGCGGTGGCGATGAGTGCCTTCGGCTGCCATCGCTTTCGCCGCCGATGCCTCGAAGAACTCCGCAGCCCGCTGTACGACGTCGACCAGCAGATCCTCCTTCGACCGGATGTGCGAATACAGCGACGAGCCCTGAAGTCCGAGTTCGCGGCCGAGATCCCGCATCGAAGTCCCGTGGTAGCCGCGTTCGGCGAAGAGGCGGCCTGCCGCCTGCACCACGTCGGCTCGGGAATTGCGGGTGTCCGTCATCGGCCGACCATCCGTGAACTCATCGTTGGTCGTAGTCCACGACGAGGCGTTCGCTGGTGGGGTGGCTCTGGCAGGTCAGGACGAAGCCCTGTTCGAGGTCGGATGACACCAGCGCGTAGTTCTTGTCCATGCGGACCGTTCCTTCGACGACCTTGGCCTTGCACGTGGCACACATGCCCCCTTTGCAGGAGTAGGGCAGTTCCGACCGAACGCTCATCGCCGCATCGAGCACCAGCGTTTCCGGCCGCATCGGCACCTCCGAAGCCCGGCCGTCGAGGATCACGGTGAGGTGGGTGGTGCCCAGTTCGTCTTTGAGGGGTGGAGGCGGCGGCTCTGTGGGCGGGCCGGCGAAAAACAGCTCGTCCCGAATGTCATCGGAGTCGACGCCGCGACGAGTCAGCAATTCGCGCGCTCCGATCACCATCTCGTACGGACCGCACAAGAACCACCGCTCGATGCTGTCGGCGTCGACAACCGTCTCGAAGAGCGATTCCAGCATGGTGTCGTCGATACGGCCGGCGAAGAGGTCGAGCCCCGGATCCTCCCGGCTCAGGACGTGGACGATCTGGAGACGGTCAGGGTGTCGGTCCTTCAGTCCTTCGAGTTCGTCGAGGAACATGACCGTCCTGGCAGCACGGTTCCCGTAGATCACCGTCCAATGGGTCCCAGGCTCCATGTCGAGCGTGGTGGAGACAAGCGACAGGACGGGCGTGATGCCCGAACCCGCCACGATCGCTCCGTAGCGGTGGGTGGCCGCTGAATCGGCTTCGATCGTGAACTCGCCCACGGGAGGGGCCACCTCGATGACGTCGCCCGGGTGCAGCCGGCTCGTGGCCCACGTTGAGAACGCTCCGCCTTCGAGCCGCTTGATGCCGACCCGCAGTGTGCCAAGACGGGCGTTGGCGCATATCGAATAGGAGCGGCGCACGTCGGCGCCGTCGATCTCTTTGCGAACGGTGACGTGCTGTCCGGGGAGGTATCGGAACGTGTCCTTCAGTTCGTCTGGCACGTCGAAGGTGACGGCGACCGATTCCTCGGTGAGCGGCTCGACCGACGACACGGTCAATTGGTGGAACACCACGCCGGCGGTGGTCGTCATCACAGTTCCTTGAAGTAGTCGAACGGCTCGCCGCAACTCGTGCAGACCATGAGCGCCTTGCATGCCGTGGATCCGAACTCGGACACGGTGCGGGCGGAGTGGCGGCAGCGCGGGCAGAGCACGGGGGGCCGCTCGCCGGATCCGACAGGATGGGGCGGAGCGATGCCGAACGCCTCCAGCTTCTGCTTGCCGGATTCGGTCATCCAGTCTGTGGTCCAGGCCGGTGCGTACACGGTCCTCACGTCGACCTGTCGGAAGCCGACGGCTTCGAGGGCGTCGGTGATGTCCGAGCGGATCACGTCCATGGCCGGACAGCCCGAGTAGGTGGGCGTGATCGTCACGGTGACGTGGTCGCCGTCCACCTCGACGTCGCGGATGATCCCAAGGTCCTCCACCGTCAGCACCGGGATCTCCGGGTCGGTCACCTTCTCGAGAGCATGCCGAGCGCTCCGCAAGGTGGCGGTCACCATGACGCATCCGGCATTGATCGCGCCAGCCATTGCATCTCGGCGAGCATGTGGCCCAGGTGATCGGTATGGAATCCGACTCGGCCACCTGTCCGGTGCATTTTCTCGGTCGGGACCGCGAGGGTCGCCCGCGCCAGGACATCTTCGACCGTCGTCCGCCACGGGT
>JBBDQP010000026.1:16042-36071 GCA_040905965.1 Acidimicrobiia bacterium | reverse complement strand
GGGACCGCGAGGGTCGCCCGCGCCAGGACATCTTCGACCGTCGTCCGCCACGGGTCGCGCAGTGAGGACGGGTCGACCCCGATCCTGGCGGCCTCCATCTCCTGGGCGACCGAGTCGACGGCGAACATCTCGCCGGTGAACCGCCACACGCCGTCGAACGCCTCCTGCATGCGGTGATGGGACTCCTCGGTACCGTCGCCGAGCCGGATGACCCAGGTCGACGAATACCGAAGGTGGTACTTGGCTTCCTTCAGCGCCTTCTGGGCGATACCTCCCAGCGTCTCGTCGGCCGACGAGGAAAGCTTCTCCCACAAGAGCACCTGGTAGGCGTCGATGCACAGCGCTCGCGCCATCGTGTCCCCGAAGTGGCCGTTGGGGAGTTCGCAGATGATGAGGTTGGTGAACTGGCGTTCGTTTCGATGCATCGCGAGGTCGTCCTCGGTGCGGCCTTTTCCCTCGATTTCGCCCGCATGCGTGAGGAGGGCACGGGCCTGCCCGAGATGGTCGATGGCGATGTTGCCAACGGCGATGTCGTCTTCGAGATCGGGTCCGCGCGAGATCCATTCTCCGAGCCGCTGGGCGAGGACGAGGTTGTCGTCGCCGAGTCCGAGCACATATCGGAAGTGGGAGTCCCCGGCGACCTGAGGCGTGCCCTGGGCGACGGGGGAGTAGGCGATCTCGCTCACATGTGCCCCACTTCGTCCGGGATCTCGTAGTACGTCGCGTGCCGATACGGCTTCTCGTTGGCCGCGATGAATTCGGCGGCCTCTTCAGGATCGAAGGCGGTGATCGCCGTCGACGGCACCACCCAGATGCTCACGCCCTCCTGACGCCGGGTGTAGACGTCGCGGGCGTTGTTGACGGCGGTCTCGGAGTCCGGGGCGTGGAGGCTGCCGGAGTGGACGTGAGACATGCCGCGGCGCTGGCGGATGAACACCTCCCACATCGGCCATCCAGCCTTCTCGGTGTTGAACTGGTGGTCTTCGTCGCCTTCCATGCGGGGAACCGAATAGGCCATGGCTTGCTCCTTCAGATCGTGCGGGCGGCATGGGCGAGCGCCGCCTCGCGAACCCAGGCGTTGTCGTCCCACGCCCGGAGCTTGTTCTCGATGCGTTCTCGGTTCATCGGACCGTTGCCCTTGACCACCGCCCAGAACTCCTCCCAGTCGATGGGTCCGAAGTCGTAGTGGTCGCGCTCGGCGTTCCACTCGAGGTCAGGGTCGGGGATGGTGAGACCGAGATAGGCCGCCTGGGGGACGGTCATGTCGACGAACTGCTGGCGCAGGTCGTCGTTCGACACTCGTTTGATCTTCCACTCCATCGACTGCTCTGAATGGGTGGACTCCGAGTCGTTGGGTCCGAACATCATCAGCGAGGGCCACCACCAACGGTCGAGGGCGTCTTGTGCCATCGCCCGCTGTTCGGGGGTGCCGTTGGCGAGCACCAGCATGATCTCGTAGCCCTGCCGCTGGTGGAACGACTCTTCCTTGCAGATTCGCACCATCGCTCGGGAATAGGGTCCGTACGAACAGCGAGTGAGCATCACCTGGTTGGTGATCGCCGCCCCGTCGACGAGCCACCCAATCGCCCCCATGTCGGCCCAGGAGAGTGTGGGGTAGTTGAAGATCGATGAGTACTTCTGCTTACCCGAGTGCAGCAACTCCATCAGTTCGTCTCGGGTCACCCCGAGGGTCTCGGCCGCCGAATAGAGGTAGAGCCCGTGACCCGCCTCGTCCTGCACCTTGGCCATGAGGATCGCCTTGCGCTTGAGGGACGGAGCCCGACTGATCCAGTTTCCCTCTGGTTGCATGCCGATCACTTCGGAGTGGGCATGCTGGGCGATCTGGCGGATGAGCGTCTTGCGATACCCGTCCGGCATCCAGTCGGCCGGCTCGATCTTGTCTTCGGCGTCGACGATCTGCTGGAAGCGAGCCGCCGCAGCATCCTCGGTGGTGGTGAGCAAGGTCATCCTGTCACACTAACGAACGATCGTTCGCCTCGCAACCACCCAGTCGTCATCGACGGTTGAATTCCGAATCGACGTCGGCCCCCGCATCCCCAGCTGCCACCTTGTCGGGATTGGACACGTCCACCGCCCGATCCTGGCAGGGAAACACCGCATCGACCGGCCAGAAGGGTCGTTACCCTCAACGAGCCGATGCGATACGACATTCAAGAAACCGAAGCCAAGTGGCAGGACCGCTGGGAGGACGAGCGGGTCTTCAACGTGAGCGAAGATCCCACCAGACCCAAGTTCTACAACGTCCAGATGTATCCGTACCCATCTGGCGACCTGCACATGGGCCACCTGCGGAACTACAGCTACGTAGACCTACTCACCCGGTATAAGCGGATGCAAGGTTTCAACGTGCTCTCTCCCATGGGTTGGGACAGCTTCGGTCTCCCGGCTGAGAACGCCGCCATCAAGACCGGTGTCCACCCGCGCGAGTTCACCGAAACCCAGATCGCCCGGATGAAGACCCAGTTGCGACGGCTCGGCGCCGTCTACGACTGGGACAGGGAACTGGCCTCGCACTCGCCCGACTACTACCGGTGGGATCAGTGGCTCTTCTTGGAGTTGTACGACCGAGGCTTGGCCTACAAGCGCAACGCGCCGGTGAACTGGTGTCCGGTCGACCAGACAGTCCTCGCCAACGAGCAGGTCGTCGACGGCCGGTGCGAACGGTGTGATTCGGTGGTGATCAAGCGGGATCTCGACCAGTGGTTCTTCAAGATCACCGATTACGCCCAGCGGCTGCTCGACGACCTGGATCACCTGGACGCCTGGCCTGATCGCGTGCGGACGATGCAGCGAAACTGGATCGGGCGTTCGGAAGGCTGCACGTTCTCGATGGAAGTCGCGGGGACAGACGTGTCATTCGACGTGTACACCACTCGGCCGGACACCGCGTTCGGGATGACGTTCGCGGTCCTCGCACCAGAGCACCCACTCGTCGACGATCTGATCGCCGGCACCGAGCACGAGACCGCCGCTCGCTCCTATATCGATGCCGCCAACGGGCTGTCGGAGATCGACCGCCTGGCGGAAGGTGACAAGACCGGGGTGTTCACCGGACGGTTCGCCATCAACCCGGTGAACAGCTCCCAGGTGCCGATATGGATCGCCGACTACGTGCTCATGGGGTACGGGACCGGGGCGATCATGGCCGTGCCCGGCCAGGACCAGCGCGACTGGGACTTCGCCACCAAGTACGGCATCGAGATCATTCGCACCGTCCAGCCGCCGGACGACTTCGAGGGCGAGGCGTATCTCGGCGACGGCCCTGCGATCAACAGTGAGTTTCTCGACGGCATGCAGATGGCCGACGCAAAGTCCACGATCATCGAGTGGTTCGAGGAAAAGGGCCTCGGAAAAGGCACCGTCAACTTCCGGGTGCGCGACTGGCTGATTTCACGCCAGCGGTACTGGGGCTGTCCGATTCCGATGATCACCTGTCCGACCGACGGCCTCGTGCCTGTCCCGGCAGACCAACTCCCGGTGATCCATCCCGACGTCGAGGACTACGCCCCCGGTGGTCGGTCACCGCTTGCTGCGGTCGAATCCTTCGTCAACGTCGAATGCCCGGTGTGCGGTGGCCCGGCCAAGCGGGAGACGGACACCATGGACACTTTCGTCGACTCTTCCTGGTACTACCTGCGCTACTGCGACGCCCAGAACTCCGAGGCCATCTTCGATCCGGCGAAGGTCGACTACTGGATGGAGGTCGACCAGTACATCGGCGGGGTCGAACACGCCGTACTCCATCTGCTCTACGCCCGGTTTATCACCAAGGTGTTCCACGACATGGGCATGGTCGAAGCCAAAGAGCCGTTCAGAGCTCTCTTCACCCAGGGCATGCTGGTCAAAGACGGCGCCAAGATGTCGAAGTCGAAGGGCAACGTCGTCTCCCCCGAGGAGTACTACGCCCGGTACGGCGCCGACGCGATCCGGTTGTTCGAACTCTTCATCGGACCGCCCACCGACGACGCCGTGTGGTCGGACAACGGGGTCGAGGGCACGTCACGGTTCCTCGATCGTGTGTGGCGGATGGCCACCGATCAAGTCGGGAAGATCGAGGAGCGACCGGCGTCAGACGCCGATCGCGAGGTGCTGGCAGAAGCGCATCGCATGGTTCAGAAGGTGACAGAGGACATCGATCGCTTCTCGTTCAACACGGCGGTGGCCCATCTCATGACCTTCGCCAACACGCTGCAGGCCGCCCTGCGGGACGGCCTGGCACGCGAGACGCACACCGAGTCGATCCGGTTGATGCTGCTCCTCCTGTCGCCGATGGCACCCCATCTCAGTCACGAGTTGTGGGAGCGGCTCGGTCACGGGTCGATGCTCGCCACCGAAGCCTGGCCGCGGTGGGATCCCGAACTCGTCGCACGTGACGTCGTGACGATGGTGATCCAGGTCAACGGGAAGGTCCGGGATCGGGTCGATGTGCCCGCCGACATCGATGCTGCCACCGCAGAAGCGATTGCGCTGGCGTCTGAGCGAATCGCAGAATGGCTCGGCGGCGGCGAGATTCGCAAGGTGATCGCCCGACCGCCGAACATCGTCAACATCGTCGTCGGTTGAGGATCGTGCGGGTCGGTCCGCTCATCACTGGCGCCGGGTTCGAGATCTCGGCGATCCGCGACCTCACCGGACTGGTCGATTTCGATCGCGTCGACATCCGCCCCGCACCGGACTGGATGCTGCGCGTGTGGCGAGGACCGGTCGCGGCGATGACGGTGATGAATCGGATCTTCGTCCACCCTCGCTGGCTGTCCGGTGACGAGCCGAACTTTGGTCCGCTTCTCGTCCACGAACTCGTCCACGTGCGTCAGTGGACCGAGGCGGGACCGGTTCGATTCATCGTGCGATACGTCAACGATTACCTGAGGGCCCGGCTGTCAGGGTGTGACCACGACACGAGCTACCGCCGAATCCGTTACGAAGTCGAGGCGGGTCGGATCGCCGGTATCTGACGGTCACTCGATGACGATGTTGCTGAGGTCGTCTTCGTTGGGCGGATAGCGGAGGTCGAGCGACTCGAGTGTTTCGATGAGGATCGAGCTGACCACGAGATCCCGATACCACTTCCGATCCGCCGGTACCACGAACCACGGCGCATGATCCTGTGACGTGCGTTCGAGCATGTCCTCGAAGGCGCTCCGGTAGTCATCCCAGCGCTTGCGTTCGGCGAGGTCGGCGGTGTTGAACTTCCAATGCTTGGTCGGGTCGTCCAACCGCGCCTGCAGACGCTCGCGTTGTTCTTCCTTCGAGATGTGGAGATAGACCTTCACGATCGAGGTGCCTTCGTCCGTCAGCATTCGTTCGAAGTCGTTGATGTGTGCATACCTCTTCGACCAGACGTCCTCGGAGACCAAGTCCTTCACCCGCACGATCAGGACGTCTTCGTAGTGGCTGCGGTTGAAGATGGTGATCTCACCGTCTCGCGGCACGCGGGAGTGAATCCGCCACAGGTAGTCCCTCGCCAACTCTTGATGGGTGGGTTGTTTGAAAGAGGCGATCCGCACTCCAGCGGGGTTCACGCCCCGGAACACCTTCTTGATGGTGCCGTCCTTGCCCCCGGTGTCGGTTGCCTGCAGCACGAGGAGAAGACGGTGTCGACCGTCGGCGTAGAACTTCTCCTGCAAGTCGGAGAGTCGGGCTGTCATCTCCCGCCGGAGGGATTTGCCGTCGGCCTTGCCGCCCTCGAACGATCCCGTGTCTCGGGGGTCCAACGAGGCGAGATCGACTGACGATCCGGGGCGGACACGGTACGGGTCTGGGTCGATGAGCATGCCGGACAACCTACCGGGGTCTGGACCGAAAGCTCCGGACGCGATACCTGTTGGCAGGGTGGTCGGAGAGGTTCCGGTCTGAAGCGCATCGAATCCGCAGCCATCGTCGCCGTCGTCGTGACCATCACGCTCGGCGCGTGGTGGTGGTCCTCCTCGCCGTCCGGGGACGCCCAACCCGTCGTCGCTGAACCCACATTCGTGGTGGACGAGGAGGAACCCGCACCGGCGATCCTCCACGTCCACGTCGCAGGCGAGGTGCGCCGCCCCGGTGTCGTGCGGCTGGTGGCGGGGTCCAGGATCGTCGATGCGATCGAAGCCGCAGGTGGTGCCACCCCCGCCGCAGTCCTGGCAGGCGTGAATCTGGCGTCCGAAGTCCTCGACGGGGCCCAGATCGTGGTTCCGTCGTCTTCGGTGGGGCCTGTACCCGCCGTCGACAACGACGGAGTCGTCGTCGTCAACCGAGCGACGCTGACTGAGCTCGAATCACTCCCGGGTGTCGGCCCGGTTCTCGCAGAGCGGATCCTGGCGCACCGCGACGAACATGGACCGTTCGAAGCGGTCGAGGACCTGCTGGATGTCTCCGGCATCGGCGAGGCGACGCTTGCCCGTCTCCGCCCGCTCATCCGGATCCCGTGACCCCGATCGCCCGGGCGTCGGTGGCCGGCGCCATCGCTGCCTGGGGAGGGGTCGCAGGGTGGTGGTGGCTGCCGGCGGCGCTCCTGGTCGGTGCCCGGATCCGTCCGGCCGTCATCGGACGGGCCGAGAAGGTGGCGTTCCTGGTGGTCTTCGCCATCGGAACCATCGTCGGATGGGCGGAGAGTCAGCCCCCGGATCCCCTGCCAGCGGGTCCGGTCACGTTCGAGGGCCGGGTCCATCTCGACCTCGGTGACCGTTGGGGCTGGAGCGGTCTGGTGCTCGGGAGCGAGGGCATGGTGCTCGTACAGTCGCGGGAGGCGCCCGATGGAGACAGGATCGTGGTGAGGGGAGACTCCGACGGTGCGGTCTCACGGGTCCTCGGTCGCTGGGTCATCGCCACGGTCGATGCCGATGAGATCGCACCCGCTCCGGCCGGCTCGTGGCACGCCTCGACTGCGGAGAGGCTGCGCGCCCGCATCATCTCCGAGATCCGACCGGAGCAGAGCACTGCAAGGGGGCTGCTCGTCGGGTTCCTCATCGGAGACACGGCGGGCGTCTCACCAGTCGTCTCCGATGAGATGCGGCGGGCTGGACTCTCACACCTCGTTGCCGTCTCCGGCTCGAATGTCGCGCTGTTCCTGGCGGGTCTGATCGTCGTGTTCGCCCCCCTCGCCATACACCGGGTCGGGAGGGTCGCCCTCGTGCTCAACGGACTTCTTGTGTTCGGTGTCCTGACGCGATGGGAGCCGTCGGTGGTGCGTGCCGCGGCCATGGCCGGCCTCGTGGTCGTCGGGCGTTTCGTCGGTGTCCCGCTCGAACCCGTCACCGCCCTCGCCGTGGTCGGCGGCGCCAGCATCCTGATCGAGCCTGGGCTCTTGGGCTCGGTTGGCTTTCAACTTTCGATGCTGGCGACGGCCGGTCTCATCACCGGAGCGCGTCTTTGGCCGGGCCAGGGCCGAGTTCGCACGCTCTTGACCGCCACCGTTGCCGCCCAGTTGGCAGTCGCGCCGCTGCTTCTCGCAGTGTTTGGAACCGTGCCCCTTCTCTCGCCGCTCGCCAACCTGGTGGCGATCCCGCTGGTGACGGTCGCCACCGGCGTGGCAGGAACCGGCTCCGCCCTGGGTGTCGGTTGGCTGGTTGCGATTGCCGAGGTCCTGGCCGAGGGATTCGTCGCCGTTGCAAGAGTGGCGGCGCCCTGGCCCCAGCTCACCTACGTCTCGTTTGCCGCCGTGGTGGCAGGGGCGGCGGTCTGTGTCCGATTTCGCCGGGTCCGGCTCTTGGCAGCGTGCGTTGCGGCGATCGTCGTCGCCGCGTCGATGGTGTCGTCTGCGGCCGCTCCCTCCCGCGGTGTCGTCTTCTTCGACGTCGGACAGGGCGACGCCGCCCTCGTCCGACTGTCGGGGTTCACGATCCTGATCGACGGTGGGCCCGATCCGGCGTTGCTCGCAGCCACGCTTGCCCGGTACGGCGTTGATCGAATCGACCTTGCCGTCGTCACCCACGTTCATTCCGATCACGCCGCCGGCCTGGCCGGGATCATCGCCCGAATCCCGGTCGGCCGGATCTGGGAGGCGTTCGAGCCTCACGAGACAGATGCCTCTCGGGCGGTGATCGATTCCGCCAAGGCGCGCGGGATCCCGGTCGAGCGGCCGACCGTCGGAGGGCGTCTGACCGTCGGGTCGGACACTGTCGACGTCCTTGGCCCGAAGCGCCGTTACCACAGCCCGAACGATCAATCCATCGTTCTCCTCGTCACGATCGACGGGACTCGGATCCTGTTCTCGGGCGACGTCGAGACGGTGGCCCAGGCCGAGCTCACTGTTCGGGGTGTGGACGTGCTCAAGGTTCCGCACCAGGGTGCCGCCACCTCGGAGCCTGACTGGCTCGCCGCCCACGCCGGGAGCCTGGCGGTCGTGAGCGTCGGCAAAAACGCCTTCGGGCATCCGGTCCCCTGGGTGATCGAGACGTTGCGGTCGGCCGGGGCGGAAGTGCTTCGTACCGACGAGGTGGGTGACGTCGTACTCGATCTCGATGGCGGGCCTGCACTCCACAGTCGAGGTCGGCTGCCCGCACGTGGCGGGCGATCGCTGGTCCGAGTTGGCACGTCGCAGAACCCAACAACCTTCTCGTCCCGCTGGGCTCGTCACAGGCGGGCGGTACGCTCGGCGTGTGATCCTCCATCTCTCCGGACCATCCAACGCCGGCCCGGGCGAACGGGACCTGATGCTCACCAAGGCCCGTGAGTTCCTCTCTGCGGCCGACGAAGTCGTCAGAATCGACGTGCCCGGACGCGGCGGCGGGGAAGAGGGCTCGGGTTCGATGAGGGCCGAGATCGAAACGGCCATCCCGGTGCTCCAGTCGGCCTCGTTGTTCGGTGGCGTGTCCGGTCTGGAGTTCGTCGACGCCAACCAGCTGAACGCCGCCGAAGCAACGATCCTGGCCGAGCTGGTCGAGAAGATGGATCAGACGGCAGTGGCGATGGTGGTCGTCTCACTCGGGGCGGTGCCGACAGTCCTGGCCAAAGCTCTCAAGGCGCACGGCCAGGTTGAGGTGATCAAGAAGATGCGAGAGCGCGACAGCCAGAGTTGGCTGGTCGAAGAGGTGCGGTCACGCCGTCTGGCGATAGACGGCACCGCGATCGAGGTTCTCATCCAGCGCTTCGGCACCGATACCGCATCGTTGGGCCAAGCCCTTGATCAACTCGCCGAATCGGGGGAGCCGATCACGGCCGAGTTGATCAAGGACCGGTTCAGGAACCGTCCGAACGAACCGACGTGGCTGTACACCGATGCGGTGACGAAGGGCAACGCCGGCGACGCCCTCCGCCGTCTGGGCGATCTCCTCACCCACACCCATCCGCTGGTGCTGCTCAGCGCGCTGGAGAGTGAGGTGCGACGCCGGGCGTTGGCACTCTCGTCGTCTGACATAGAAGAGTTCCGGGAGCGCATGGGGGCGCGCAGTAATGACCGATCGATCGAGTTCTTGTGGCGGAACCGGGCCAAGACGAAAGATTCGAGCCTGCGGGCGGCCCTGGATGCGCTCGTGCGGGCGGACCGGATCCTGAAGTCGGCGCCGGAGCCCATGCACCGGATCACCATGGAACGGCTGACGGTTGCGATGACCCGCTGGATGGCGGGCCGATAGTCCGGTCAGTCGGAAGCGAGGCGCTTGGCGAGTCGCGACTTCTTGCGGGCCGCGGTGCGCTTGTGCAGCACGCCCTTTGAGACCGCTTGGTCGATCTTCTTCTGGGCCTGGCGGAAGGCTTCGTCGGTCTCTTCAGCTTCAGCGTTGACGGCCTGCTTCTCGCGGGTCTTCAACTCCGAGCGGACAGCCTTGTTGCGCTGACGGTTCAGCTCGTTCTGGCGATTGCGCTTGATCTGGGACTTGATGTTGGCCATGAGCGATTCCTCTTCGAGATCTCGTGGTCGGCGGGCGGGCATGCGGGCCGCTGCCGAAGGGGCAATCTACCAGGGCCGCGACGGCCGGTACAATCTCGCACAGGCCGTCCGCGGTCCACCCTTCTCATGATCGATCAGTCGCGCATCCGTAACTTCAGCATCATCGCCCACATCGACCACGGGAAGTCGACCCTGGCCGATCGTCTTCTCGAACGAACCGGGGCGATCACCGAGCGCGAAATGCGCGACCAGGTCCTCGACACGATGGATCTGGAGCGCGAACGCGGTATCACGATCAAGGCGAACAACGTCCGGCTCACCTACACGGCTCGGGACGGCAGGGATTACACGATCCACCTCATCGACACGCCCGGCCATGTCGACTTCTCCTACGAGGTCTCGCGTTCCCTGGCTGCGTGCGAAGGCGCCTTGCTCCTCGCCGACGCCGCCCAGGGCGTGCAGGCTCAGACCCTCGCCAACGCCTACCTGGCGATCGAAGCAGGCCTCGAGATCGTGCCGGCTCTCAACAAGATCGATCTGGCGGCGGCCGATCCCGACCGGGTCGCCGGCGAGATCGTCAACATCCTCGGGGGCGAACCGGACGACGTCCTGCGAATCTCGGCGAAGACCGGAGACGGGGTGGAGGAGCTGCTGGAGCGGCTGGTTCGCGACGTGCCCGCACCGGCCGGGGACGCCAATGCCCCTTTACGCGCCCTGGTATTCGACTCGCACTTCGATGCCTATCGGGGTGTGGTGTGCTCGATACGCATCGTCGACGGTCGGATGTCACGCGGTCAGCAAGTCAGGTTCATGGCCACCGGCGACGACCACGGTGTCTCGGAGATCGGAGTGCTCACACCCAAGGCCACCGTGGTCCAGACGCTCGGACCCGGCGAGGTCGGATATCTGATCACCGGCGAGAAGGAGATCGATCGGATCAAGGTCGGTGACACGATCACGGCGGTCGGCTCGCCCGCCTCGGTTCCGCTGCCGGGGTACGAAGAGCCCAAACCGATGGTGTTCTCCGGGATTTTCCCGACCGACGGTGACGACTTCGAGAACCTACGCGAGGCGCTCGACAAGCTCCGGTTGAACGACTCGTCGTTGTCCTACGAGCCGGAGACTTCGAAGGCGCTGGGGTTCGGGTTCCGGACCGGCTTCCTGGGACTGCTCCACATGGAGATCGTTCGCGAGAGGTTGGAGCGCGAGTACGACCTCGACCTGGTCGCCACCGCACCGTCGGTGGCCTATCAGGTCCTGCTCACCGACGGCTCGGAGATCGATGTCCGATCCCCCCAGGACCTCCCGGATCCGTCCGGCATCCAGACCATCTCCGAGCCCTATATCCGGGCGATGATCCTCAGCCCGTCCGAGTTCATCGGGACGATTATGGAACTCGTCACGAACCGTCGCGGGGAGATGGGATCGATGACCTATCTGAGTCCCGAGCGGGTCGAGATGACCTATCGCATCCCGCTGGCCGAGATCGTCCTCGACTTCTTCGACAACCTGAAGTCCCGCACCAAGGGGTATGCCTCGTTGGACTACGAGCCGGACGGGTACGGACCATCCGACCTGGTCAAGGTGGAGGTGCTCCTCAACGGTGCGGCCGTGGACGCGTTTTCGGCGATCGTCCATCGGGACAAGGCATACGACTACGGCAAGATGATGGTGGAGCGTCTCAAAGAGCTGATCCCACGACAGATGTTCGACATCCCCATCCAGGCAGCGATCGGTTCGAGGATCATCGCCCGGGAGACCGTCAAGGCGCGCCGCAAGGATGTGACGGCCAAGTGTTACGGCGGTGACATCAGCCGGAAGCGCAAGCTGTTGGAGAAGCAGAAGGAAGGCAAGAAGCGGATGAAGATGGTGGGCTCGGTGGAAGTGCCGCAGGAGGCGTTCGTCGCCGCCCTCCAGGTCGACCAGTGATCTCGGCGGCGTCGGCGGCTGCGGTCGAAGACGCTGCCTCCCTGGCCACCGCCTACGTCCACATCCCATTCTGCGCCAGGGTGTGCCCGTACTGCGACTTCACCGTCGTCGAGGGCCGCGACGACGTGACAGATCGTTACGTCGCCGCCCTCCGACAGGAGATCGCCTCCACTCCTCCGTGGCGACCCCTCGATGCGGTGTTCGTGGGTGGCGGCACTCCAAGCCGGATCGGTGCCGAGCGTCTCGGGTCCGTCCTCGACGCGATCCGAACCACTCACGGCATACGGGCCGGGGCCGAGGTCACACTCGAGGCGAACCCCGAGGACATCGACGACGAGTCGGCCGCTGCGCTGGTCGACGTGGGTTTCTCGCGTATCTCGCTCGGTGTCCAGTCGTTCGACGACGGAGTTCTCGCCGACCTCGGCCGGATGCACGACTCACGGCGGGCGACCGAGTCTGTCGCGGCAGCGTCGAGGGCAGGCTTCGACTCTGTCTCGGTCGACTTGATCTTCGGTTCGCCCACCGAGACGGCGGCGTCGTGGGAGCGGACTCTCCGATCGGCAATTGAACTGGCACCGCAGCACATCTCGACCTACTCGCTCACCGTCGAACCGGGCACCGTCCTGTGGAAGCAGGTGAGAAGCGGGGCGCCAGAGCCCGACGGTGACATCCAGGCGGACCGATGGGAAGCAGCCACCGAGATGATCGAGTCCGCCGGGTACGAGCGCTACGAGGTGTCCAACTTCTCCCGTCCCGATCATCACTGCCGCTACAACGCCGCCGTCTGGGGCCACGCCGAGTATCTGGCGTTCGGTGTGGGCGCCCACGGGTACCGGGACGGCATGCGGACAGTGAACGTTCGCCGACTCGATACTTATGTCGAGAGGGTCGAGACGGGTATCGGTCCGACGCAGGCGTCGGAGCCGGTCGAGGGCTGGGCCCGAGAGCAGGAGAGGCTGTTTGTCGGACTGAGGCGTACCGCCGGTGCGGTGCTCGGCGACGGCGGTGCCGCGCTGATCGCAAGCGACGCCGGGCGGCGCCTCGTCGAGCACGGGGTGATCGATGTGGTCGACGGTCGCCTCGTGATCACTCGGCCCCTTCTGACCGATGAGGTCCTTCGGGCGGTCCTCGCCCTCGATCCACGCGGCTCGGGGTGACTGTCACTCTCGGGGGGAGAGTGCTAAATTTGGCTCCACATGGATGACCGACAGACCGACGACCGCGACGATCGTCGGGACGAGGTGCTCAGGGCGCTCGTCGAGGAGCACATCCGCACGGGCGAGCCCGTCAGTTCCAAGAACGTGCTCGAGTCGACTGGGCTTCCCGTCTCCGGCGCAACCATCCGCAACGAACTGGCGTCGCTCGAACGCGAGGGTTTCGCGGTTCAGCCCCACACGTCCGCCGGGCGTGTGCCGACGGCTCGTGCCTATCGCTATTACGTCGACCACCTGTCGCCGACGAAGCTGCACAATCCCACCCAGCGCCGGATCTCCGACTTCTTCGCCACGATGCACGTCGAACTCGGTCGTCTGCTCAAGGCGACGACGGAGCTCCTCACCGACCTCACCCAGTACCCGTCGGTGGCCATCGGACCCGGCGCGACCGGCGAGATCGTGCGGGCGACGCACCTCGTTCAGACGGGTGCGAAGACTGCGCTGCTCGTGGTGGTAACGGCCTCGGGGCGAGTGTCCCAAGAGCTGTGTCGGCTCCCCGAACCGATGACCGCCAAGGAATTGGAGCGGGCGGAAGAGGTCCTCGTCAGATCGGTCGTGGGCAAGGAAATCTCCTCGACGTCTGACTTTGCGCTCCGCTCGGTCGAAGTGTCCGCTCCGGTAAGAGCGGCGTTGTCTGTTGTCGAGAACGCGTTGCGCGATGCCTCTGCCCGGACCGCAGACGTGTATGTCGGTGGCACGAGACAGATGGCGACGGTATGGGACAACCTCACCACCGTTCAGCGGGTTCTCGAGGTGCTGGAGCGGGAGGCCACATTGCTGAGCATGCTCGGAGGCGCGGAGGGGACCAGCATTCGGATCGGAGACGAGTTGCCCACCGATGATGTCGATCTCGCAGTCGTGTCGACGGGGTATGAGATCGCTGCCGGGGGCGGCCGGGTGGGTGTGATCGGTCCGATGCGCATGGACTATCGGAAGGTGATCTCGGCGGTCGAAGGTGTCAGCCGCGAACTGGGCGACCGGATGGCGGACTGACTCGAAAATGGCCAAGGACTACTACGGGGCGCTCGGCGTCGGCCGCGACGCGGCGCCCGAAGAGATCAAGAAGGCTTTTCGGAGGCTCGCCCGCGAGAGCCATCCCGACGCCAACCCGGGCGACCCGCACGCCGAGGAGCGCTTCCGCGAGGTGGCCGAGGCCTATGAAGTGCTGTCCGATCCCAAGCGGCGCGCCGCATACGACCGAGGCGACACTCTCGACCTGGGCGACCTCTTTGGCGGCTTCGGAGGCGGCGGACTCGACGATCTTCTGCGCTCGGTCTTCGGCGAGAGTGGGCTGTTCGGCGCCGCGGCGGGCGCCGGGCCCGGTCGAGGAAGGGATGTCCTCACCAGGGTGCGAATCTCGCTCGCTCAGGCGGCGTTCGGAACGCCGATCGACGTCAAATTCAGGACTTCGGTGCTGTGCGAGGTCTGTCAAGGCTCGGGAGCCAAACCGGGGACCGACCGACACACCTGTCCGACCTGTGACGGCACCGGCGCCCAGCGGGTGGCACGCCGGGGGATCCTCGGAACCATGATGTCGGTCACGACGTGTGGCACGTGTTCGGGTGCCGGCGAGATCATCACCGAACGGTGTGAAGGATGCGCCGGTGCTGGCACGGTCGACGAGGATCGGACTGTCGGCGTCGAGATCCCGCCCGGCGTCGCCACCGGGACGCGCCTGCGTCTGAACCATGAGGGTGAGGCGGCTGGGCGCGGCGGACGCGCGGGCGACCTGTTCGTCGAGATCCAGGTCCTCGCCGATGACCGGTTCGAGCGGCAGGGTGACGACTTGATCCACCGGACTTTGATCGGGATCGCGGAGGCAGCGTTGGGGACCACCATCGAAGTGCCGTTGATCGACGACGAGACGATCGAAGTCGAGGTGCCCGCCGGGACCCAGCCGGGATGGGTGACGCGTCTGCCAGGGAGAGGGATGACGAGGCTTGGTCGGCGGGGGAGGGGCGACCTGGCGGTCGTCGTCGGAGTCGAAGTTCCCACCGACCTCTCGGTCGAGGAGGAGGACCTCCTTCGCCAGTTCGCCGAGCGGAGGAGTGAACAGCCGGCGAGCCGCAAGCGGCGCTGGATCTGATGGCCAGACACGTCCCGCACCTTTACGTGCCGGGGCCGTGGGAAGCTCCCGTCCTCCCGCTCACCGACGCGGCCGTCAGGCACCTCCGCAAGTCCCTCCGCCGCTCGGACGGTGATGCGTTGTCGTACAGCGATGGCGCCGGTCGGATCGGTGAGGGGCGTCTCGAGGGGAGCAGCGTCGTGCGGGGCGACGAGCACGAGGTGTCGCAAGGCCGCCTCCCGGTCATTGCGGTGGCAGCTCCGGCCAACAAGGACAGGGTCCGCTTCCTCGTCGAAAAGCTCGCCGAACTCGGGACGCCGGAGCTCTGGTGGTTGGCCACGGCGTTTGGCGAGCGCCGTTTGCCACCGGACGACAAGGTCGAGTCCTGGTGCCGCAGCGCCCTCGAGCAGAGCCGGTCGGCATGGTTGATGAGAGTCTCGAAGCGGGCGATCGGTCTCGCCGCACTTCCTTCCGGGACGGTGTTCGCCGATCAGTCCGGGTCAACGGATGAGGTCGGGACCGCCCCATGCGTGGCGATCGGTCCGGAGGGAGGGTGGGCGCCCGGTGAGATCCCCGAAGGTGCGCCGGTTCGATCCTTCGGAACGTCGGTGCTCCGCGTCGAGACTGCCGCGGTCGCCGCCGCCGTCCTGGCAATTTCCCAAGGGTCGTCTGACCACTGAGAGTGGTAATCTGACGCGCAGGGGAGGGACGACACAGCATGAACACCCGTCCGTACGTCGTCCGGTACCGGCCGCGATGATCCGCTTCAACGACCAGGTCGGCGAACGTCTTCGAATTGCCCGCCGCGGGCGCGCCATGTCCCTGTTCGACGTCGAAGAGGCATCTGACGGCGAGTTCAAAGCGTCGGTGCTCGGCGCCTACGAGCGCGGTGAGCGCAGCGTCTCGGCCGCTCGACTGTGGCGGCTCGCCCAGATCTACGAGGTGCATGTCGCCAGCCTCCTCCCCGGGCCCGAGAGGACCGATGTTGACGGCCAGGGCGTGCTGGTCGATGTCGATTCAGCCGAGGGGCTCTCCGAAGGGAAGGGGGAGTTGGTCGAGCGGTATCTCCGCGCGATCCATGTGATGCGCAAGGATCCGCGTGGGTCGACGTCGGCGGTGCGAAAGTCCGATCTCAAGGTGCTGAACGCCCTGATCGAGTCGGATACACCCGGCGAGCCGACGGAACGGCTCGTCGAACGTGAGGATTGACGGCGGGTTGGGAGAGATCCGCAGTCTCCCACCTATACTGGCGGAGTCCCTCTTTCGGGGCATCCCACAGTGAATTCTGAACTCACCGAACGCCGTTTGCGCGTCCCTTCGAATCACCTGATGCTGGATCTTCTCGGCACAGGCGATGTTCACCTCCGCACCCTCGAGGAGTCCTTTCCCGACGTGCGGGTGACCGCGCGCGGGAACGAGTTCGTCCTGTCCGGCGACGACGAAGCCATTTCGCTGGCCGAGACGACGATCGGCGAGTTGCTGATCATCATCCAGGAGGGCCAGAAGCTGGACGAATCCCGGGTGCGTCAGGTCGTGCAGATGGTTCGCGAGAAGGTCCCGAGTCCCAGTGGTGTCCTCTCCGAAGGCATCGAGGTCGGCAGAGGCAAGATGGTCAGGGCGAAGACCCTGGGCCAGCAGCTCTACATCCAGGCGATCCGGGACAACACCCTCACCTTCGGCATCGGTCCGGCCGGTACCGGCAAGACCTACCTGGCGATGGCGGCCGCCGTCGAGGCGCTCGTTTCGGGGTCGATCCGCCGCATCCTCCTCACCCGCCCCGCGGTGGAAGCCGGCGAGCGGCTCGGGTTCCTTCCCGGGGATCTCGCCCAGAAGATCGACCCGTACCTCCGTCCGTTGTACGACGCCCTCTGGGACATGTTCGGTCCCGACGAGACGACCAGGCTGATGGAAAGGGGCACCATCGAAATCGCCCCGCTCGCCTACATGCGGGGCCGCACCCTCAACGACGCCTGCGTGATCCTCGACGAAGCCCAGAACACCTCACCCGAGCAGATGAAGATGTTTCTCACTCGACTCGGGTTCAATTCGAAGATGATCATCACCGGCGACATCACCCAGACCGATCTGCCCAGTCAACAGCAGTCCGGTTTGCGCATCGTGCGGGGGATCCTCGAAGGGATCCCAGGCGTTGCGTTCGTGGAGCTCTCGTCGCGTGACGTGGTGCGGCACCGGATCGTGGCCGCCATCGTCGAGGCGTACCAGCGGTTCGAGGACGACGGACGATGAACGCTTCCATCGTGCGCGCCGTTGCCTTCATCTCGACCGTGGCCCTGGCGTGGGGTGTCCTGGTGTTCGGGGCCCAAGGGGCGGTCATCTCCTTCGAGGCGGGCGAGATCGCCGAACGGACCTACACCGCCCGCGTCCCTGCCGAGGTGTTGGACACAGCCGCGTTCGAGCAGGCGCAGGCGGACGCAGCCGCGGCAGTCGAGCCGGAAGTCCGGCGCAACGACGAAGCCGAGCGGGACACGCTGCTGGCAATTGATCAGCTGTTCGACGACATCCGTTCCGCCGTGATCCTGGCCGCCCTGCCACAGCTGCCGTCGGTCGACCCGGTTCCGTCGACGACGACAACGACATCGACCGCACCTCCTGACGACGGCAGCACGACGACGACCCTCGTTCCGGAAGAGGTGGAACCGGCCAGAATCGAAGGGCTCGTCTTCATCGATGCGAACTCCGACGGCGTGTATGACCCGATGCCGAACGTCGTTCTGAGTGACGCCCCCGCGACCAGCATCGACCTTGTGGCGAGATCTGCTGACGGCGAGGTCCATCAGTTCACGACCGGACTCGACGGCCGATACGCGCTGGAAGTGCCACCAGGCGAGTACGAGCTCGGTCTTTTGACCTCGGATCGCGACATTCCCGAGAACATGACCGTCTCAACCGGGCTCCCCGTCCAAGACCTCATCTGCGAGGCCGGGACGACGTGTACTGCCGTGGCGATTGGACTCGGCCCCGCCACGCGCCCGTTGGACGTCCAGGTGGCCGAACTCAGCGCGACCTATGGCGTGCTCGACGAAGACACGATCGCGACTCTCGCGTTGATCGCCACCGAGGACGTCGTCCGGGCGGCGGTCGGAACCACCGAAGCGCTGCGAGTCCTGGAATCCCAGGTCCAAGGCGAGATCGCCCGCCGCTTCACGCTTGAGATCAACAACCTCGACGAGCTTCGGGTCGCCCAGAACGAGGTCACTTCGAGTCCGCCCATCGTGTTCATCGACGGAGCCATTTCGGAGGAGGGTCGCACCGCGGTCGGTGACATCGTCGCTTCCTTCCTTCGTCCCAATACCGAGATCGACCAGATCGCCACCCAGCTCCTTCAAGAGGAGGCCAGCGAGGCGGTGGATGAGGCCGAGTTCGTGCGGGAGTTCGCGGCCGACCAGACGATCGTCTTCGTCGGCGAGCCGTTCAGTCAACTCGCAATCGACGCGATTGCGGCCACGAATGCCGCCGACGTCCAGCCCGTCCGCTTGGCCGCCATCGCCGCGATGCTGGCCGTTCTCATGGCCACGCTCGCCTTCTATCTGTCCCGTTTTCGCAGACAATTCTGGGAGGCCCCGCGCATGGTGGCGCTCTTCTGCCTCCTCGTGGTCATGGCGGCAGGAGCGATCCGCCTGACGATGGAAATGCGCGAGCAGGCTTCGTGGTTCATCTTGCCCGCCGTGGCGTTCGGCTACCTCGCCGCTGTGCTCTTCGACAACCGGATGGGCACTCTCATGTCCATCGTGCTCGGGATCATGGCGGCCACGGCCACCCGCAATCCTGGGGTGGCGGTGTTCGCCACCCTGGCGACTCTCGCTCCGATCGGATTCGTCAGCAGGGTCTCGAGCAGGCGCGCCTTCCGAAATTCTGTTGTCACGTCATCCCTGGCGATCGGCGTCATCGCAGCGGCGGTGTCATGGCTCTTCCTCACTCCGGCAGACGCTGTGGCCGACGAGGTGCTCACGACCGTCGGGCTTTCCGTCGCTTGGGCGATCGGGGCGGCCCTGATCGGGTCGCTGGTGGCACTCGCCGCGATGCCGTTCTTCGAATCGATCTTCGACGTCACCACCACGCTCCGCCTGCTCGAAGTGATCGACCGGAACCACGAAGGGCTTCAACTGCTGCAGGAGAAGGCGTTCGGCAGTTTCAACCACTCCCTGATGGTCGGAACCCTGGCGGATGCTGCGGCGCGGTCCATCGATGCCAACAATCTCCTGGCGCGAGCGGCGGCCTACTACCACGACCTCGGAAAGACGGAGAACCCTCTGTACTTCATCGAGAACCAGTTCGGCATCTCCAACCCCCACGACGAACTCGACCCCGAGGAGTCCGCCGAAGTGGTGCGCAAGCATGTGCTCGACGGGATGGTGCTCGCCAGGAAGTACAAGATCCCTTCCGAAGTTGCGGAGGGCATCGTTTCGCATCATGGCGACGGGATCATGCGGTTCTTCTACGACAAGGCGATCACGCTGCGTGGTGAAGAGAACGTCAACCCGGACGACTTTCGGCATGCGGGCCACAAGCCACGGAGCAAGGAGATGGCCATCCTGATGATGGCGGACTCGGTGGAGGGCGCCTGCCGGGCGGTCTTCGAACGTGAGGAGCCGTCAGCCGAGGCCATCGAGAAGGTGATCACGCGCGTGATCGATGAGAAGGTCGGTGACGGACAGCTCCAGGAATGTGACCTCACGATGGGCGAGCTGACCCGAGTGAAGAAGGCATTCATCGAGGCACTCTCCGGGCATTACCATCGTCGTATCCAATACCCGAACTTCCCCGGCAGCTGATGGACGAACCTCGAAGTATCGAGGTTCGTCGGTGAACATCACTTTCTCCGACGAACAGGCCAGACAGATCGACGAGTCGGCACTCATCGAGATGGCGTCTCGGGTGCTCATGCACGAGCGCTATCCCGATCGCACCGAGCTGGCGATCACCGCCGTCACGGACGAGGCGATGGCGACCCTCAAAGCCGAGCACATGGGG